>CALCTH010000342.1 GCA_937893795.1 uncultured Myxococcales bacterium
TGGCGGTGGGTGCGGTGCGGCGGGGTGCGAGCGGCACCAGCGAGGCCGGCGCCCGGGCGGTCTCGCCTCGCACGGCCGCCTGGAACGCATCGCCGAAGAGGCGCACGTCGGCGTAGCGCTGCTCCACGTCCGTCGCGAGGGCATGGGCGATGACGGCGTCGACCTCGACCAGCGCCGGGTCCACGTCCGCGAGCGACTGCGCCTTCTCGATGTTGACGATGCCCCGGGAGCGGTCGGGCCAGGGGAGCCGGCCCGCCAGCGCCTCGAAGAGCGTCACGGCGAGCTGAAACTGGTCCGTGCGCGGCCCGATGCGGTGCTGCGCATCGACCTGCTCCGGCGCCATGTAGCCGGGCGTGCCGAGCACCATCCCGGGCCCCGTGATGTCCGAGCTCGTCGCCTGAAACGCGTCCGGCCCCGAGCGCTGCGCGTCGTCGGCGGTGCGCGCGATGCCGAAGTCCAGGAGCACGGCGCGGCCCTCGGGGTGTCGCAGCAGCACGTTGCTCGGCTTGATGTCCCGGTGCACGCCGCCCGCGGCGTGCGCTGCCGCCAGGGCACCGACGCGCTCCTCGGCGATGCGCGCCACGGAAGCGATCGGGAGCCGGCCGTGCTTGTGGATGCGGCTGCTCAGGCTCTGGCCGTCGACGTACTCGAAGACGAGGCTCAGCGTGCCTTCGTCATCCTCGAAGAGGTCGTAGAGCTGCACGATGCTCGGGTGGTTGAGGCCCGCGACGGCGCGGGCCTCGCGGAGCATGCGCTGCCGCGAGGCGGCGTCCCGGGCCAGGTCGCTCTGGAGCGTCTTGATGGCGACTTCCCGCCGGAGGACGCGGTCGAAGCCGCGGTGCACCACGCCCATGCCGCCGGCGCCGACCATGGTCGAGCGCTGGTAGCGTCCGGCGCCGGTGATGGGCTCCCCCACGCGGGGGAGCATACTCGGCGCGAGGCCCGATTTGGCGAGGAGTTACGCGCCCTGAGCCGTCATGGCGCGGCGAAGGCGCCGACGGTGCACTCGCTCGTGCAGTCCTTGGGCGAGGCGAGGATCATCGCGTGACCGTCGACCTCGAAGACGCCGCCACCTTCGTAGGCGCCGTGCTTCAGCACGTGGAAGGCCGCCTGGCTGAGCGTGAAGGGACCCTGCTGGGTGCTGGCGCCGAGCTCGTGCGAGCCCTCCGCGACGGGCCACCACACCGTGCCACCGCGCTCCACGCCGCCCTGGTCGAGCGTCGCCCCTTCGCTCGCGCAGAGGTTGCGGAGGTTCCCCTTCACCTCGCTCCAGACGTCGTAGTCCGGCGGAAGCTGCTGCGCATGAGCCGTCACGCTGACGACCAGCGCCAGCGCCAGCGTCCCGAGCGCGGCGCGCGCCCTCGTCGTTCCTCGACCGTGAAGCATGCGTCGCATCTCACTCACCCCCGACGCGGGCGAGCGTCGAGAAAGCCGGCGGGCGCGTCAAGCCTTGGCGATAGCGAGGCGTCGGCGACCGTCGGGCGGCGCCTCGGCCGCGGTGGCGCCGGCGCGCTGCATGCGCATGCGCCAGTCGATGCCCACGAGCTCGCCGGGGACCATCTCGTTCCACACGTTCTCGCCCAGCAGCGGCTCGCTCGAGAACACGAGGTGGTTCACGTAGCCGTCGGCGCTCGGGGCCTCGCACTCGGCCGAGAGGCGCGGGCACGAGCCACGGTCGGCGCAGCGCGTCTTGTGGCTCGACCAGTAGAGCTCCTTGCCGCCCTGGTGCGCGACCATGGTGGCGCCGTCGGTCGCGATGCAGGTGAGGAAGGCCTCTTCGCCCTCGGCGAGCGCGAGGTGCTGCCGGACCAGGTCGAGCGCGTCGCCCAGGGCGTCCATCGCGTCGCTGGCCGCGAAGGCCTTGCTGAGGCGCCCGCGCTTCTCGAGCTGCGTCAAAAAGAGGAAGAAGAGCACCTCGCTATCCGTCTCCCCCAGGATGAAGGGCCGCAGCCGCGGCGCGATCAGGGCCAGGAGCGGGCGCCGGTAGGCCTGGTGAAAGCGCGGCAGGTCGCCGTTGTGGGCGAAGACCCAGCGTCCGTACTGGAAGGGGTGGCAGTTGAGGACGGTCTTCGGTCCCTGCGTCGCCTTCCGCACGTGGGCGAGCACGGTCTCGGAGCTGACCACGCCGCTGACGCGGTGAAAGAGGGCGTCGCTCAGCGCGTGCCCCGGGCTGCGCGTCAGGTGCGGGGAGCCATCTACGTAGTAGGCGACGCCCCAGCCGTCGGGATGCCCGGCGCTCTGCCGCCCGAGCGCATTGTCCGCGGCCACCAGCGAGCGGTGCACCTGGCTCTGAATGACGGAGCGAAAGCCGAAGAGTCTGCACATGGGGACACGCAGCATGCCACGAGTCCGCCTCCCGATCGTCTCGGCGCCCGAATCCCGTGCCCCTGCCCGTGCCGGTGCCCCTGCCCGCGAACGCATGCGGATCCGCGAGAGCGGCCAAACACCAACCACCGGCCCCCTCTCTCCGACCTGCTACGCCCCGCCCATGCGCTCCCTCCGCCGGCTCCTCGCCTACACCCGCGATTGGCGGGGCCGCTACCTGCGGGGGACGGTCTACGCCGTCACCAACAAGCTCTTCGACATCGCGCCGGAGATCCTCATCGGCGTGGCCGTCGACATCGTCGTCCAGCGCGAGGAGAGCTTCCTCGCCGGCTTCGGCGTCGCGTCCCTCGAGGGCCAGCTCGTGCTCCTCGGGGTGCTCACGGTGCTCGTCTGGGGGGGAGAGTCGATCTTCGAATACCTCTACCAGGTCGTCTGGAAGAACCTCGCGCAGACCGTGCAGCACCAGGTGCGCGCCGACGTCTTCGACCACGTCCAGCACCTGCCGGCGGCGTCCCTCGACCGCCGGCGCCGCGGCGAGCTGCAGACGCTGCTCACCGAGGACGTGAACCAGCTCGAGCGCTTCCTGAACACGGGTCTCGTCGCCATCCTCCACGTGGTCACCTCGACGATCGCGGTGGGCATCGTCTTCTTCGCGCTCTCGCCGGGCGTCGCCGTCTTCGCGATGCTGCCCATCCCGCTCATCGTGCTGGTGGCGCTCGCCTTCCAGCGCGGGCTCGGCCGGCGCTACGGGGCCGTGCGGGAGAGCGCGGGCACGCTCGGCGCGCGACTGAGCTCCCAGCTCCACGGTCTCTTGACCATCAAGTCCTACACGGCGGAGGCGCAGGCGCTGCGCGCGCTCGAAGCCGACAGCCGCGGCTACGAGGCGACGAACCGGAAGGCCATCAAGCTCTCGAGCGCCTTCGTCCCGCTCATCCGCATGGCCATCCTCTCGGGCTTCGTGGTGACGCTCGTGGTCGGCGGCTTCCGCACGCTCGACGGCACGCTCGCGGTGGGCGCCTACAGCGTGCTCGTCTTCTTGACGCAGCGTTTGCTCTGGCCCTTCACGCGGCTCGGCGAGACCGTCGACCTCTACCAGCGGAGCATGGCGTCGGCGAATCGGCTCCTCGACGTGCTCGACCTCGAACGCGAGGACCCCGGCGGCGAGCGCGTCGACCCGGCCGTCTTCCGCGGCGACGTCCGCTTCGAGGGTGTGTCCTTCACCTACCCCTCGGAGGAGCAGCGCGCCGCGGTCTTCGAGGGCCTGGACCTGACCATTCCGGCGGGGAGCTTCGTCGGCCTCGTAGGCTCGACGGGCTCGGGCAAGAGCACGCTCGTGAAGCTGCTGCTCCGCTTCTACGCGCCGGACGCGGGCCAGGTGACGCTCGGGGGCGTCGACCTTTCGGAGCTGCCGCTCCGCGAGCTTCGGCGCCAGGTCGCCTGGGTGAGCCAGGAGGCCTTTCTCTTTCACGGGACGGTGCGCGAGAACATCGCCCTCGGCGACCCCGAGGCTTCCCGCGAGCGCGTCATCGCGGCGGCGAAGGCGGCCGAGCTGCACGAGTTCGTGGCATCGCTTCCGAAGGGCTACGACACGCAGGTCGGCGACTTCGGCGCGTCGCTCAGCGGCGGCCAGCGCCAGCGCCTCTCGCTGGCGCGCGCCATCCTGAAGGACCCGCCGATCCTAATCCTCGACGAGGCAACGAGCGCCGTCGACAACGAGACCGAGGCGGCCATCCAGCGCTCGCTCGCGCGGGTGGCCGAGGGCCGCACGGTCATCGCCATCGCGCACCGGCTGAGCACCGTGCGCGGCGCCGACGCCATCTTCGTGCTCGAGCAGGGCCAGCTCATCGAACGCGGCCGCCACGACGCCCTCGTCGAGGGCGGCGGCCGCTACGCAGGCCTCTGGGCCATGCAGGTCGGGGCGGCCTGAGCTGCCCCCCGTGCGGAGGGGTGTGGCTGCCCGGCGGGCACGTTAGCTTCATGTCGTGACCGAGGGCGCCCGCGTGATGAGCTACGCCGATTACCTCGCCTTCGAGGCGGGGGCAGCGACGAAGCACGAGTACGTGAACGGAGCCGTGGTCGCGATGGCGGGCGGCAGCTTCGAACACGCCCGGCTTCAAGGGCGGCTCGCCTTGCGCTTCGGTCTCTTGGCCGAGGCGGCGGGCTGCGACGTGCTCTCGTCCGACGCCCGCGTGCGCATCGTGGCGACGGGACGCTCGACGTATCCGGATCTCACCGTGGTCTGCGGAGACCGTGTGCCGGCGGAAGACGACGCGGACGCGACGACCAACCCCGTGCTGGTGGTCGAAGTGCCGAGCAAGACCACCGCCGAGAGCGACCGGGGCGAGAAGTGGGCGCACTACCAGCGCCTCCCTTCGCTCCGCGCGTACCTCCTCGTCAGTCAGGACGAGTCACGCCTCGAGCTCTTCGAGCGCGCCGAGGAGGCCGCGACGTGGACCTACCGCGAAGCGCGCGCCGGCGCCTCGCTGCCCATCGCGGCGCTCGGCGGCACGCTCGACGTGGACGACGTGTACGGCGCGGCCTGACGGGCACGCCGGCTCGCCTCGCGTCGATGTCCGGACCCGAGGCAAGTCCGGCAGGCTTGCTCCGCGAGAGCGAGCCACGCGATCTGCCGGGCCGGTCCGATGGCCACCGGGTCTGCGTCGCGGGCACGCATGGGTCGCTTCGGGGCCGAGGTGGCCACCTCGAAGCGGTCGCCGCCGCTCGGGTGGGGGCGCCGCGCAGCTCTCGTTCCCCACCAAAAACGTGGCCCTCCCGGCCTCGCCGCTCGTGTTCCCCATCGCGCTCCTCATGTCGCGCGACGAAAGGGTGAGCCTGGAGCCGGGGACGGCGAGGTTTTCGGAGGGGAAGGCGACGCGCGACGCGCCGGCACCGTCTCCCGCCGAATCCCCACCGTGCGGGCAGGGTCGAGCGGCGTGCCGGTTGCCTGGCGTTCAGATTCGCGAGGCTCGCCGCGTCGCTTGGGAGCACGGCTCACCACGTTGATGAGTCCCCGGAGTCGTGTTCGGACCCGTGAGCGTCGGTTCCCGCGGCTCAGTGCGCACCCTTGCTGGCCTCCGAGCCGCCCGTCGCCGCGTCGTCGGAGTGGCGAAACATGAGCACCGGGAGAATCGACCACGCCACGAGCGCGACGAAGTAGGCGCGCTCGGGAACGAGGCGGAGCACGTTGGCGACGACGAGGCCCCCGACCATGAGCACGTGCGCGAGCACCCCCCAGACCACGCTGGCGAGGACCTCGCGCCGGGACGCGCGTCCGGCCTGGGCGACGTGCCGGTAGACGTAGACGGCGAGGGGCACGAAGAGGACCACGGAGGTCAGCAGCCCCGGGTTGTAGCTGAAGGAGGCGACGCCGAGGCCGATGTGGGCCACCGCGTTGACGATCACGATCGCCGCCATGGCCAGCGTGGCGAAGGGCTGCTGGTCGCCGCGCCAGATGGCGAGGGCCCCGACCAGCCACACCAGCGAGGTATTGATGACGAAGATCGCAGCGGGGGTCAGCGCGCTGACGCCTGTTCCCGTCGCATCCCGAAGGAGCGCGTTCACGCTTCCGTGGAAGGCATAGACGTTCCCATGAACGTCGATCCAATGCTCCTCGAACTGGTGCGCCACGTACGCCACGAGCAGCGCCAGCGAGAGCATCCGGAGGTCACGACGCGCGGGGGCGGCGGGTCGAAAGGCGACCGCGATGAAGACGAGGAAGGGCGCGAGAAAGGTCCCTACCTTCATCCAGTGCGCGTGGAGAAACGCCTGCTGCCCCACGGGCACCCAGAGCATTCCGAAGGTGACGACGAGCCACAGCAAGGCGCCGCGTCCGCCGGGAGAGGAAGGAGGAGAACCGGACACGAGGCGGAGTGTAGAGTCACCCTGCCGCTCGGCAGACGCTTGCCTCGAGCGCGCGGCTATCCCTCGTCGTCGCGCCGGTTGGCTCCGAGCCCCGCGGGTGCGGTGTGGGCCTGCTCGGCCGCAGCGTGGGGCGCCTCGTCCACGACGAGCTCGCCCGTGTCCTCGGAAGGCTCGTAGGCGCCGAGCACCGCCTCAGCGCCTTCGGCTGAAGACGGCCAGGAAGAGCCCGTGGAGGAAGCCGTAGATTGCGCCGCCGGCGATCATCGTGGTGCCGAAGGTGCGGTCGCCGGCGCTCACCAGAATCGCGCCGCCCATGATCAGCGAGGCCGTCACGAGGCCGCTGAAGAAGCGCTTGCCGAGCTTGTCCGCGGCGCTCCTCAGCGAAGTCTCCCGCACCTCCACGCTGAAGGCGCCGCGGCGGAGGTCCTCGAGGATCTCCTGGAGCTGGAGCGGCATCTCGCCGGCGGCGTGGCTCAGGCGCATCACGCCCCGGAGCACGTCCTGGGTAATCTTCTCCGGCGAGTAGCGGAGCTGCACCAGCCGCAGGAAGTAGGGCCGCACCTCCGTGAAGACGTCGAGGTCCGGATGGATGGCCTTGCCGATTCCTTCGATGGTCATCAGCGCCTTGCCCATCATCAGGAAGCCCTCGGGCACCTCGATGCCGTAGCGCCGGGATCCGTCGACCAGATCCCGGAGCAGCATGCCCACCTCGATCTCACCGAGGCTCTTGCCCAGGTACTTCTGGGCCAGCACCGTCACCTCGGCCTCGAAGGCCTGCCGGTCGACCTTCTTCGTCGGCCGGCCGATGGCCCAGAGCGCGTCCGCGATGCCGCGGAAGTCCTCGCGCACCGCCGCGACCATCAAATCGATCGTTCGGTCGCGGAGCGTCGGCGTCAGATGCCCGACGAGGCCGAGGTCGAGGAAGCCCAGCACCGGCGCGTCCGGGTCCCCGAGCACGAAGAGGTTCCCCGGGTGCGGGTCCGCGTGGAAGAAGCCGTCCTCGAAGACCATCTGGATGATGGCATCGACGGCGATCTTCGAAATGCGCTCGCCGTCGTAGCCGCCCTCGAGGCAGGCTTGGTCGACCTTGCGCCCGGCGAGGAACTCGAGCGTGAGCACGCGCCGGCTGCTCGCGTCGCGATGCACGGCCGGGAACTTCACGTTGCGCTTGCCCTGGAAGTTCCGTGCGAAGCGCTCTGCGTGGTCGGCCTCGAGGCCGAAGTCGAGCTCGGCGCTGACGGCCCGGTCGAACTCCCGGACCATCTTCACCGGCTGGTAGAGCCGCGCCTCCGGGATGGAGCGCTCGATGGCGTGGGCCAGCCAGTAGAGGAGATCGAGGTCGAGCTCGATGACCTCCTTCACGCCGGGCCGCTGCACCTTCACGACGACGGGCACGGGACCCTCGTCCGTCCGGAGCTGCGCCTTGTGCACCTGGCCGATGGAGGCGCTCGCGAGGGGCACCTCGTCGAACTCTGTGAAGAGCGTCTCGAGCGGCGCCCCGAGCTCGGCCTCGATGAGCGGGCGCAGCTCCTCGAAGGGGGCCGGCGGCACCTCGTCCTGGAGCTTGGCGAGCTCGCAGAGGATGTCGGCGGGCACCACGTCCGGCCGCGTCGAGGCGACCTGGCCGAGCTTGATGAAGCTCGGCCCGAGGTCCTGGAGCACGTGGCGGATGCGCTCGCCGGTCTTCAGCCGCGGCGCGGACTCCGTGCGCCGCACGGTGCCGAGGAGCGAGCCGAGGCCCGTGCGCGTCACCACCTCCCCGAAGCCGTGCTTGGCCAGCACGCCCACGATGGTCTGGAGCCGGCCGAGGTCCTTGACGGTGTTCAGCAGGTTGGGGCCCACGGCGTCATCATAGCTCGTGGGACCGGGGGCGCCGCTTTCCCGGTCGCCGGGCCCGGGGTCAGTCCCGCGCCGTGCGCACCCACGCCTGCTGCTTCTGCGAGGCCTTGAGGATCGAGGGCATGAAGCGCGCCTTGCCGAGCACGTAGAGGGGCGCCTTCGCGAGGGCCTTCACGTCCTCCGCCGTCGCCCCGGCGACCTTGAGGCTCGCGCCCACGTGGGCGCCGACGAGCCCGAGGGCCGCCGCCGCGTAGAGCTGCGTTGGCGGGAAGGGGATGAGCAGCGTGACGCCCAGGAGCCCCACGTGCGTCGCGAGCGGCAGGAGCAGCAGCTCGCCGAGGGGCTCGACGAGGCGCCGGTCGCGGGTGCGGAGGATCTCCCCGAGGAGCGCCGGCGCGTGGGTCCGGAGCATGCGAAGCCGGCCGCCCTCCCAGCGCGCGCGCTGCGTGGTCTCCGCGGCCTTGCTGGTCGGCAGATCCGCCGCGACCGCCGTGTCCTCCAGGAAGCGCACGGCGTAGCCCTCGCGGACCAGCATCAAATGGTATTCGAGGTCCTCCACCACCGAGCGCGCGGTGTAGGGCAGGGCCTCGAGCACGCGCCGGTGGAGGCCGAAGCCGTTGCCGAGGATGCCCACGGAGAGCCCGAAGCGCTCCCGCGCCATGGGCCGCGCCACGTTGAAGGCCAAAAAAGCGACGTTCCGCAGCCGATCCTGCTCGGGGTTCGACACGAGGTAGCGCGCCTGCGTGGCGTCGGCGCCGGACGCGAAGGCCGCGGCCGTGACCTCGAGGAAGTTCGGGAGCACCTCCGTGTCCGCGTCGACGACCACCACGGCCTCCACGGCCGGGTCCTCGAGCACGTGCGCGAAGGCGTGCTCGAGCGCGAAGCCCTTGCCGCGATTGACCGGGTCGTGCCGCTCGAGCACCTCTGCTCCGGCGGCGCGGGCGCGCTCCGCCGTGTCGTCGCTGCAGTTGTCGGCGATGACCACGAGGCGCACGCCGCCGGACGGCGCCGGGCAGGCGCGCAGGCTCGCCACGCAGCCAGCGATGCCGCCCGCTTCGTCGTGCGCGGGGATCACGACGGCCAGCGTCCCGAAGGGCCCCGGGGTCGTCGCGCGCGGCCGCTTCGGGCGGAGCGATCCCACCGTGAGCAGGGCCAGCTCGAGGGTGCCGGGCAGCGTGGCCGCGGCGGCGGTCGTTCCAAGGAGGGCGCGGAGGACCATGGCGCTCGCAGGCTACGTGGCGAGGCGCGCGCCAACCAGCCGGCGTGCGCGGCTGCCGGCGCGGCCGCCGTCAGAGCTCGGCGTTCGTGCGCAGGCTGCGGAGGATGCGCGGCAGCTCGCTGGCCACCGGCGCCCTGAGCAGCACCCGCACCTCCTCGCGCTGCTCGAGGTTCTTCTCCTCGACGAAGATGCGGCCCACCAGGCCCTCGAGGCTGCGGAGCGGGCGCCGAAGCCGCGCTTCGGTCTCGCCGCGAAAGCGCCGTGGCGCGCCGTCGTCGCCGGTGAAGCCGAAGGAGTGCTCGAGGCGACCCGTCCGCGGCCGCAGCTGGATCTCGCCGCGAATGGTCGCGTGCCGCGCATACCCCGGAGCGTGGAGCTCGCCGCGGACGCGAGCGCGTCCCTCGAAGAGCAGGCGCGAGAGCGGGAGCGCGATGTGGTAACGCAGCTCGAGCGGATGCTCCGCGCCCGGGTCGTCGACGCGTGCGTAGACCCCCCGTAGCGTTTGACGAAACTCCACGCCCACGGCCATCGAAGCGTGGTACCAGCGGCTCCTGCGGAGTGGCAATGGGGGCCGTGGCCCCCGCGAGCCTTCGTCCTCGCGGGCGGCTATTTTCACGATCCGGAAATCTCCCGGAAACACGAGCCCACTACACCCGGCAGGGAGGCACGGATGAAGAAGGTCGAAGCCATCATCAAGCCCTTCAAGCTCGACGAGGTAAAAGACGCCCTCGGAGAGGTCGGTGTGAAGGGCATGACCGTGACCGAGGTCAAGGGCTTCGGTCGAACCGGCGGCAAGCGCGAGGTCTACCGCGGCTCCGCCTACGTCGTGGACTTCGTCCCGAAGGTGAAGGTCGAAGTCGTCGTGCCCGACGCCGTCGTCGTGGCCGTGCTCGAGGCCATCGAGACCGCGGCGAAGACCGGGCGCATCGGCGACGGCAAGATCTTCGTGTCGCCCATCGAAGAGGCCGTCCGCATCCGCACGGGCGAGCGCGGCGAAGACGCCGTTTGAGCCGCGACGACGCCTCCGCGCAACGAGCCGGTCGCGGCGGCGCTCTGCGAGCCGCAGTGACACGGCGCGGCCCGCGCTGGTAGACGAGGGGCTCGTGCCCGCCAGGCCGGCGGGGCCGGGGAGGTGCGGAACATGAGCGACATCGAGACGCCCAAGGACGCCGTGGAGCTCGCCAAGGCGAAGGGCGCCGTCATGGCGGACCTGCGCTTCGTCGACCTGCCGGGCGTGTGGCAGCACACGACCGTCCCCGCGCATCGCCTCGACGAGGACGCCTTCGAGGATGGCTTCGGCTTCGATGGTTCGTCCGTTCGCGGCTATCAGCCCATCAACGCGTCCGACATGCTGATCCTTCCGGACCCCACGTCGGCCCGTATGGACCCCTTCACGCGGCACCCGACGATCGTATTGACCTGCGATATCGTCGACCCGCTCACCCGGGAGAGCTATCCGCGGGATCCGCGTTACATCGCCAAGAAGGCGGTCCGTTATCTGCAATCGACGGGCATCGCCGACACCTGCTACGTCGGTCCCGAAGCCGAGTTCTTCGTCCTCGACGACGTGCGCTATGGCTCGGCGCCGAACGCCTCCTTTTACGAGATCGACAGCATCGAGGCGGTCTGGAACACGGCGACGGACGAGGGGCCGAACCTCGGCCACAAGATCCCGCACAAGGGCGGATACTTCCCGTGCTCACCGATGGATACGCTCATGGATCTCCGCACGGAGATGTGTGAGATCCTCGCCTCCATCGGCTACGAGGTCGAGGTCAGTCATCACGAAGTCGCCACGGCCGGTCAATGCGAGATCGACATGCGCTTCGACGATCTGGTGACCATGGCGGACCAGCTCATGTGGTTCAAATACGTCGTGAAGAACACGGCGTACAAGGCGGGCAAGGTCGCGACCTTCATGCCGAAGCCGATGTACGACGACAACGGCAATGGCATGCACGTGCACCAGTCGCTCTGGAAGGATGGCCAGCCGCTCTTCGCCGGCGACGGCTACGCGGGGCTGAGCGACACGGCGCTCCACTACATCGGCGGCGTGCTGAAGCACGCGCCGGCGCTCACGGCCCTGACGAACCCCACGCTGAACAGCTACCGGCGCCTCGTGCCCGGCTTCGAGGCGCCGGTGAACCTGGCCTACAGCAGCCGGAACCGCTCCGCGTCGATTCGCATCCCGACCTATTCGCAGTCGCCCAGAGCCAAGCGCATCGAGTGCCGCTTCCCGGACAGCTCGGGCAACCCCTACCTCGCCTTCTCGGCGATGCTCATGGCCGGCCTCGACGGGATCCAGAACCAGATCGATCCCGGCGACCCCTTCGACAAGGACCTCTACGCGCTGAGCCCGGAGGAGCTGCAGGGCGTGCCCACGGTGCCGGGCTCCCTCGAAGCGGCCCTCGACGCCCTCGAGGCCGACCACGCCTTCCTGCTCCAGGGGGACGTCTTCACGCCCGGGGTGCTGACCGAGTGGATCTCGCTCAAGCGGGAGAACGAGGTCGCGCCCTCCAAGCTTCGCCCGACGCCGCTCGAGTACGAGCTCTATTTCAACAGCTGAGCCGCGCCGGAAAGCGCCCGCCCCGCGCCGACCGGCGACGCGAATTGACGTCGCGGCCCGATCTCGACTAGCCTCGCGGCATCACACGCCTTTTCAGGCGTTCGCGCCCATGCTCGATAAGGCCCGCTTGTCCGCGGAGACGCTCCGCCTGCTGCCCCGGAAGCGCGTCAGCCGAGCCCTCGGAAGCGCGGCGGCGCAGCGCCTGCCCGCGCCGATCTTGGCCGCGGCGGTGCACGGCTACGCGCGCGTGCTCGACGTCGACCTCGGTGAGGCCGAGGTGCCGGCGGGCGGCTACGGGAGCTTCGACGCCTTTTTCACGCGGCGCCTCCGACCCGGGGCCCGGCCGGTGGACCCGGACCCGAAGGCCCTCGTCTGTCCGGCGGATGGCGTGCTCGAGGACGCGGGGACCATCGACGCGGAGGGCGGGCTCATCATCAAGGGGCGCCCCTATACGGTGCGCGCGCTCCTCGGGGAGGAGGGAGCCGAGCGCTACGCCGACGGCCTCTATGCGCTCATCTACCTGAGCCCCCGGGACTACCACCGCGTGCACGCCCCGGTGAGCGGGCCCGTTCGGGAACGTCGCTACCTCGAGGGCACGCTCTACCCCGTGAACGACATCGGGGTGCGCTACGTGCCGCGCCTCTTCGCCCGCAACGAGCGGGTGGCCGTGGTGCAGGCGAGCGCCGCCTTCGGCGACGTGACCACGGTGCTCGTCGGCGCCATCGGCGTGGGGAGCATCGGCCTCGCCTTCGAGGAGGGGCGGACGAACGCCGGCGAGGGTGACCCGGTCTTCGCGCCGCCCGTGCGCCGCTACACGGAGGCTGCGCCGGAGCTCGGGCGTGCCGACGAGCTGGGGGTCTTTCACCTCGGCTCGACCGTCATCGTCTTCGCGTCGCCCGCGGCGGCGCTGCGTCTGTCGGTCGCGCCCGGCACGCCGGTGCGCATGGGCCAGGCGCTCGCGCGGCAGGAGCAGCCTTGAGCGCCGAGGACCCGGCGAAGCGTTCGCGTCGCCGCCGGCGCACGCGGCGCTCGCTGCGGGTGCCGGTGGACGACGTGAGGAGCCGGAGCGCGATCAAGAGGACGCCGATGAGCGCCCCAAAACGCCGCGCCGCGACAAGCGCGCCAAAGACACGCGCGATGATACGCGTGACAATGCGCCGCGCGAAGAACGCGCAGAAAAGCCGC
>CALCTH010000343.1 GCA_937893795.1 uncultured Myxococcales bacterium
GGGGGGGGGGGGCGGAGGCGCCGGCGGCGGGGGGGCCGGCCGGGGGCTCCAACGTGGTCCAGGGCCGCGTGCCGACGGCGCAGGCGCTGGCGCGCCACGACGAGGTCGACGGCATCCTCTTCACCGGGTCCGCCGCCGTGGGCAAGGCGCTCCTCGCGGAGAACGCCCATCGGCCCGGGCGCATGGTGGCCCTCGAGCTCGGCGGGAAGAACGCCTCCCTCGTGCTCGACGACGCCGACGTCGAGCGCGCCGCGCGGCAGATCGCCTTCGCGGCCTACGCGACGGCGGGCCAGCGCTGCACCGCGACGTCGCGGGTCTTCGCGACGCCGGGCGTCCGCGAGGCGCTCGCGGAGCGGCTGGCCACCGCGGCCCGCGCGGCGCGCGTCGGCTACCCGCTCGCCGAGGGCGTCTTCATGGGCCCCATGATCGACGAGGGCGCCCGGTCCCGGCTCCTCGCCGCCCAGGCCGACGCGCGCGAGGCCGGCTTCGCAGCGCGCGTCGAAGGAGGCGCGCACGCCGTCGCGGGGCACGAGGGCTTCTACGTCCGTCCCGCGGTGCACCTGGCCCCACGCGCGGACGTGGTGGTGCCGGGCTACACGCACGACGAGCTCTTCGGGCCCGACGTCGCGATCTACCCCGTCGCAGATCTGGACGAGGCCATCGCCCTCGCCAACGGCACGGCCTACGGCCTCGCCGCCGCCGTCTTCACCGCGAGCACGGAGGCCTTCGAGGAAGCGTCGGCGCGCCTTCGCGTGGGCATCCTCCATCACAACCGGGCGAGCGCCGGGGCCTCCGGCCGCCTCCCCTTCGGCGGCGTGGGCGACAGCGGCAACCACCGCCCCGCAGGGATCACGGCGGGGACCTTCTGCACCTGGACCCAGGCCGTGCGTCCCTCGCCGCCAGCGGACGAGCCGCTGCCGAGCTGGCCGGGGCTCTTCGCGTCGTGAGCGATCTGCGCATCGCGTGCCTGGTGCCCTCGGCCACGGATCTCGTCGCGGCCCTCGGGCTGGGCGACGCCGTCGTGGGCGTCTCGCACGAGTGCGACCACCCCCTCGCCGAGGGCAAGCCCGTGCTCACGCGCAGTCGCGTGCCCGCCGCGGGGAAGGCCACGGGCGGCGCGTCGCCGGGCGACGTGGACGCCGCCGTGGGGGAGGCGCTCGCCGCCGGCGAGAGCCTCTACGTCGCGGACCGGGAGCTGCTGGCGTCGCTACGGCCCGACATCGTCGTGAGCCAGGACGCGTGCGACGTGTGCGCCGTGGCGCTTGCCCAGGCGCGCTGCGACATTCCGCCGGGGTCACGGCTCCTCGGGCTCGAAGCGACGGGGCTCGAAGGCCTTCGCGACGACCTTCGGCAGGTGGCCGCGGCGCTCGGCGTGCGGGCGCGCGGCGACGAGGTGGTGGCGGAGCTCGACGCGGCGATCGGCCCCGCCGGTGCCGCGGAGGGACCGCGCGTCCTCGCCCTCGAATGGGGCGACCCGCCCTTCACGAGCGGCCATTGGGTGCCCGAGCTTCTGGCGCACGGCGGGGCACGAAGCGCGCTCGGGGGACCGGGCGAGGCCTCGCGGCGCGCGACCTGGGACGAGGTGCGCCGCACGCGTCCCGACGTCGTGGTGCATCTGCCCTGCGGCTACGGCCTGGACACCGCGCAGGCGGAAGCGGAAGGGCTGGACGTCCCCGGCCGCCTCGGAGGGATCGGGGCTGCGCTCTACGCGGCGGACGCCAACGCACTCTTCTCGCGCTGTACGCCGCAGGCGGTGGTCGCGGGCGTCCGCGCGGTGCGCCGCGTGGTCGAGGGGTCGCTGGCGCCCGGAGAGCGCGGCGACGGGCTCGTCCGGCTCCGCTGAGGGGGCGCGACCTCGCCACGCCATCGCGGCGCCGTGCGTGGTAGACCCTCGCCATGCGCCCCTCGGACTTCCTCGCTCGCGCTCTCGCCCTGCTCCTGCTCGTCGCCGCCTGCGGAGGGGGGGAAGAGGGAGAGACCGCTTCGGCCACGGAGAGCGCCGCCAGCGGCGACGAGACCGAGGCCCCGGTGATCGTACCGGAGCCCGGCGAGGACGAAGCTCCAGAGGACGACGGAACCTCCCTCGTCGTCGGCGAGGACCCCTGTGAGAGCGACGCCGACTGCGCTCCCGCGGCGTGCTGTCACGCGGCGAGCTGCGTGGCGGCCGGCGCCGCGCCGAGCTGCGAGGAGACCATGTGCACCATGGAATGCCGCGGCGGCACCATGGACTGCGGCGGCGACTGCCTCTGCCACGAAGGTCGCTGTGCGGCCCGCGTGATACAGCCGCCCGAGGCTGTGCTCGGCGACACCCAGGGCAGCTGAGGCCCGCCCACGACCAACACGCCGCCGCGACCGGCACGCCGCCGCGACCGGCACACGCCCGCGACGGACCATGCTCGCAACGGACCATGCTCGCAACGGACCATGCCCGCGACCGATGCCACCGGGCTCGGGGCGCTAGTTGAGCTTGCGGTAGACGCCCACGACGACGCCGAGCAGCTGCGTCCCGCGCCAGTCGTTCTTCGGGATGAGGATCGGCGCCATCGTCGAGTTCTCCGGCTGCAGACGGACGTGGTCCTTCTCGTCGAAGTAGCGCTTGCAGGTCGCCTCGTCGCCGACGAGCGCGATCACGATCTCGCCGCGGCGGGCCGTGAGCTGCTTGCGCACGAACACGTAGTCGCCGTCGTGGATACCGGCTTCGATCATCGACTCGCCGGAGATGCGGAGGCCGAAGACGTCCTGGCCGCGACCGATGAGCATCCGGTCCACGCGCACCGTGTCCTCGGGCTGCTCGATCGCCTCGGAGAGCGCCCCCGCGGCGACGCGGCCGAGGATGGGGATGTCCACCATGTCCACGTCCGGCTCGACGGGCGTGCGGGCTCCGGGGCGTGTCGTCGCCATCGGCGTGCCGTCGGGGCTTCGTACGAGGCGGAGCGTGCGGCTCTTCATGTCCTCGCGCGTCAGGTAGCCCTTCCGCTCGAGCGCCCGGAGGTGGTCGTTCACCCCGTTGGTGCTCTTGATCCCGAGGTGATTGCCGATCTCCCGGAGCGTGGGCGGGTAGCCGCGGTCGGTGATGGAGTCCGAGATGAACTCGAGCACCGCGCGCTGGCGGTCCGTGAGCTTCTGTAGACGCTGGGTCTTACCCGACCCTCCGTTGGTGACGCCGCTGTCCATCGAAAACCCTCCAGACGCTTCTTTCGGCTCGCGGACATCCCCAGCCGGGGTGGGCCCTTCCGCGCGGGCCACTGAATCCGTGAGCAGGTGCGAGAGGACCCTACGGAACGAACGTCCACCTGTCAAAAGAAGCAGTAGGTCGCCTGGGGATCATGCTGGGGAAAAGCGCCCGAGCGCTGTGGACGAAGGGCCACGTGCGCGCGGACGCCGCGTGTTTTTCGGGCGATGGGGCGCCGGGCGTTTTCCCCAGGCCGTGGACGAAGGCGGCCTGTGAACGTGGCTCAGCCGCCCGACGCGACGGCGCCGAGGGCCTTCTGCACGGCCGCCATCGCGCTCTCGGGGGCCACGGCCTCGCTCAGGTCCTCGATGTCGTCCCAGGCGGCGGCGACGGCCTCCGGGGTCATCGCCTCCGGGTCCAGCACCGCGCCCGCGCCCTCGAGGAAGGCGACGCGGCTCACATAGCCGCCGCCCACGGCGTAGATCTGCCCGTTCGCCTCGCAGGCCTCCGACGCCAGGAAGGCGACGAGCGGCGACACGAGCTCGGGCCGGATCTGCGCGAGCACGGCCTCCGGCAGCCCGATGCCCTCGGTCATGCGGCTCCGCGCGATGGGAGCGATGACGTTGCTGTGGATGCCCTTCTTGGCGCCCTCGATGGCCAACGTCTTCGTCAGCCCGACGATGCCCAGCTTGGCGGCGCCGTAGTTGGCCTGGCCGAAGTTGCCATAGAGGCCCGCGGCGCTCGTCGTGTTGACGATGCGGCCGTAGCCCTGGGCACGCATGGCTGGCCAGGCGGCGCGGGTGACGTGCTGCGTCCCCGCGAGATGCACGGCGACCACCAGGTCCCACTGGGCGTCGGTCATCTTGTGGTAGCTGACGTCGCGGAGGATGCCGGCGTTGTTGATGAGGACGTCGACGCGCCCGAAGGCGTCGAGGGCGGCCTCGACGATGCGGCACGCGGCAGCGGGCTCGGCGACGCTGTCGTAGCTCGCCACGGCCTCGCCCCCGGCCGCACGAATGGTGTCCACGACGGCGTCGGCGGCGCTCTTGCCTTCGCCGGTCCCGTCGACAGAGCCACCGAGGTCGTTGACCACGACCTTCGCGCCGCGCGCGGCGAGGAGCAGCGCGTGGCTCCGGCCCAGGCCTCCTCCGGCGCCGGTGACGATGGCGACGCGGTCCGTGAAGTCGATCTCGCTCATGGGGCCGGCATGCTAGCACCGCAGTCCATGGCGAAGGTGGGACTCGCGGGCTGGCTGCTCGTCGCGCTCGGTGGGGCGCTCGGAACGCTCGGCCGGGCCGGGCTGGCGGCGCTCGGAATGCGCCTCGCGCCGGCGACCTGGTGGCCCCTCGGCACCTTCGCGGCGAACGCCCTGGGGTCGTTCCTGCTCGCCTTCGTCTTCGTCTGGGGCGAGGGGCGGAGCCTGCTCGGCACCGATCTGCGGCTCGTGGTCGGCACGGGCATACTGGGCGCGTTCACCACCTACTCCACCTACAACCTCGAGGCGCTTCGCCTGCTGGCGGAAGGGCAGCTGGCGCGCGGTAGCCTCTACCTCGGCGCGACGCTCGCGACGTGCCTCGGCGCCGGCGCCGCAGGCCTCGCGCTCGGCCGCGCCCTCACGGGCTAGCAAGAGGGCCTCCTAGCGCGCCCCGCAGTCGCCGAGCGGGCCGCCCGCGAGGGACGCCGCGCTCTCCACGCGTGCGACGAGCGCGGCGTCGTCGGGACGACGCGTGGCCTCCCGGAGCGTCGCGGCGTGCAAGCCGGCGAAGTCCGTGCGCGGCGCGGCGCTGCGGTCCGCGCGCTCTGCCTCCGGTGCTTCCATTATGCGTCCCGTCAGGTGCATATCCATAGATTTGGCTTTGCCGATCACACGGGTCAGGCGCTGTGTGCCGCCGATGCCCGCCATCACACCCAGGTTGATCTCTGGCTGGCCAAACTTGGCCGTATCGGATGCGATGATGAAATCGCACATCATGGCCAACTCACAGCCGCCGCCCAGGGCATAGCCAGAAACAGCCGCGATGATCGGCTTGCGCACCCGCGCAATTGCCTCTGTCTCGGCGGTAAACAGGTCCCCGGCGAAGACATCGACAAAGGTTTTGTCTTTCATCATCCCGATATCAGCACCGGCGGCGAACGCCTTTTCCGATCCGGTCAGCACGATGCAGCGCACTTTGTCGTTCGCTTGCGCGCTGGTCAGCGCATCGGCCAGTTCGGTCAGCAACTGATCGTTGATGGCGTTCAGCGCGTCAGGCCGGTTCAGCGTGATGCGGGCAACGTGATCTTCAATGTCGAGGATGATCGTCTCGTAGGCCATAGCGTGGCGTTCGGTTAGGGACGTTGAACGCCGAGCATTACCACGGCGCGAACGTGTTTCAAGTCATCGCTGACATGACGCGCAGTAAAACGATGACCGTCCCGACTGAACGATACGTCGTACGACATCCCCGCACCCATCCGTTTTGCAGGCGCCGCCTTCGCGTCCGTAGACATCAAAGTTGTGCTGAAAATATCCCAGCTCACCATCCGCCTGCCGATAGTCGCGCAGCGATGACCCGCCTGCCGCGATCGCTTCGTTCAGCACATCCCTAATGATCGGCACCAGCCCGGCCACGCGCGGCTTGCTGATCCGTCCCGCCTTGCGCCTTGGCGAAACCCCTGCCCGGAAGAGCGCTTCGCAGACATAGATATTGCCCAGCCCCGCAACGATCCGTTGATCTAGAAGGGCGGCTTTGACGGGTGTGTTTTTGCCCGCGAACGCGCCGATCAGATAGGTTTCGTTGAAATCGTTGCCCAAGGGTTCCGGCCCCAAAACGGTGATCAGTTTGTGCACGTCCTGTGCACGGGTTGTGACAAGGTCCATCGCCCCAACTCGGCGGGCATCGTTGAAGGTAATCCGCGCACCGTTTTCCATGTCGAGGACCACATGATCATGCTTTTCCCGCGGCGGATGTTTGTAGACAAACCGCCCCATCGGATCACCCGACACCATCATGCGCCCGGACATTCCTAGGTGGATGAGCAGCGTTTCTTCTGTATCCAGATCGGCCAGGATGTACTTCGACCGCCGCCGCAACTGCAGCACGCGCGCTCCGGTCAACCGGTCCGCCATGTTGGGTGGGAATGGCCAGCGCAGGTCAGGCCGGTTCACCTGTGCCAGCGCTATCTTCTGGCCCTCCATGACGGGCGCCAGACCGCGCATGACGGTTTCAACTTCGGGGAGTTCGGGCATGTTCGACCTGCGGCAAGGGGCAGTGTTGTGTATGCACGCCCGAGACCTATAACAAGCGCCAAGCGACAGAAAGATTTTTCCATGACCGATCATAGCGACAGCACCACCCTCTTTGGGTTTGAAACCGTGCGCGAAGACGAAAAATCGGGCCGGGTGCAGGGTGGCTTTACCTCGGTCGCCAACCGCTATGATATCATGAACGATGTGATGAGCGTCGGGATCCACCGCATCTGGAAAGACGCGATGATGGACTGGCTGGCGCCGCGCGCCGGTCAACGCTTGCTCGACGTCGCAGGCGGTACTGGCGACATCGCCTTCCGCTATCTG
>CALCTH010000344.1 GCA_937893795.1 uncultured Myxococcales bacterium
CGCCGTGGCCGGCGTGCCCTTCGAGGCCCGGCTCCACGTGCGCCCAGAGCTCCTCGGATACCAGGACGCCGAGCTCGTGCTCCAGGTCCCGGGCACGCTGCCTCCCTCGGACGTGGTGCTCGGCGAGGACCCGACGCCGCAGGTGCCGGCGCCCGTGCTCGCGCTCCTCGCGGGCGCCCGGCTTCAGACGGATCGTCGCGGGGCCCGCCTCTACGTTCCCGTGCGCCCTGCGCCGTCGGCCTCCGCGCTTCGCGCCGGGGCGCATCTCCTGGCGAGCCTCCGTCCGCCGGCGCTGCCGCTCGCGTAGGCGCGGACGGTCCCTCGCCGCGGCGGCTCGGGCCTCGAAGGGCACCCCGCGCCGCGGTTCCTGCTCTTGCTCGAGCGAGACGGTGCTCCGCCGGGCCCCTTGACGCACAACCTATGCATAGGTAGATAGAGCTGGACGGCCGACGCGCCGCTCGGAGCCCGCCCATGGACACCCGCGATCAGCTGCTCGACGTGGCCCACCGCCTGGTGGAGACGCGGGGCTTCAACGCCTTCAGCTTCAAGGACCTGGCCTCCAGCGTGGGCATCAAGACGGCGAGCGTGCACTACCACTTCCCGACGAAGGGGGACCTCGGCGAGGCGCTCGTCGAGCGCTACCTGCGAGGCCTCGAGGAGCGCCTCACGGAGCTGGACGCGCTCGCCGGGACCCACGCACGTCTCGAGGGCTTCATCGCCGTCTACGAAGGCACGCGGCAGCGCGAGGCTCTCTGCCTCTGCGGGTCCATCGCATCGGACCTCGACGCCGTCCCCTCGAAGCTCGCGGGCCCCGTGGGGCGCTACATGACGCGGAGCGAGACCTGGCTGAAGCAGACGCTCGCCCACGGGCGCGCCGCCGGCGAGATCCCGCAGGACCGTGATCCGACGCGGCTGGCGACGCTCTTTCTGACCTCGCTCCAGGGCGCGCTCATCATCGCGCGCACCCGCGCGGGCGCCGCTGCACGCAACGTGCTTCGACGTGTGAAGGCCTCGCTGCTGGAGCTCACGACGCCCTGAGGGCGGCCCTGGCGTCCCGAGCGCGTCGGCGCGCACCGGGCCAACCTACCTTTCCATAGGTAGCTCGTATCTGCGACACCTACCTATGCATAGATATCCAAGGAGAACGACCATGAGCACGAAAAACCAAGAGCCTCCCCCCCTCGCCCTCATCCTCGGCGGCTCGAGCGGCATCGGCCTCGCGGCGGGGCGACGCCTCGCCGCGCGCGGCATCTCGGTGCACCTCGTCGCGCGTCCGACGCCCCGCCTCGATGCGGCCCGGGCGGCGCTGCAGGCGAGCGCCCCCGACGTGGAGATCTACGCGAGCGGCGTCGACTTCACCGACCGAGACGCCGTCGCGGGCTTCGCGGCGCAGCTCCGCGACGACGGGCGCCCCCTGACCTACCTCGTCAACGCCGCGGGCACCTTCGCCCCCAAGCCCTTCCTCGCGCACGAGCCGGCCGACTACGACCGCTACCTCGAGCTGAACCGGGCGACCTTCTTCCTCACGCAGGCCGTGGCAGCACGCATGGTCGCGCGCGGCGGCGGCTCCATCGTCAACATCGGCTCCATGTGGGCGAAGCAGGCCATCAAGGCCACGCCGAGCTCGGCCTACTCCATGGCGAAGGCGGGGCTCCATGCCTTCACGCAGCACCTGGCCATGGAGCTCGGCGACCACGGCGTCCGCGTCAACGCGGTGAGCCCCGCGGTGGTGGAAACGCCGGTCTACGAGGCGTTCATCCCCAAGGACGAGGTCCACGAGACGCTTCAGGGCTTCAACGGCTTCCATCCCCTGGGCCGCATCGGACAGCCCGACGACGTCGCCGCGACCATCGACTTCCTGCTGAGCGACGCCTCGTCGTGGGTGACGGGCGCCGTCTGGGACGTCGACGGCGGCGTCATGGCCGGCCGCAACTGAGCGCGCCGGTCCCACGGGAGGCGGGCGCAGCTCAGACGTCGAGGGCGCGCTTCAGGCGGCCGAGGACCGGGCGCGTCGCCCGCACGCGGACGGTCGTGCCCGCCTCCCCATGCCCCTCGTCGAGCACGCGGGCTTCGGCGTGCATCTGGGCCACGAGCGCGTGCCGCGCCCAGGGAACGAAGAGCTCGGCTTCCTCGAAGTCCGCCTCGAAGAAGGCGACGATCCTGTCGCGAAGCACGGCGAGATCGCCGTCGTCGCGCGCGCTGAGCAGCACGGCGTCGGGGCGCTCGTGGAGGAGCGAGGCGCGCGTGGCGTCGTCGAGGAGGTCGGCCTTGTTCAGGACCAAGAGACAGGGCCGCTCGCCCGCCTCGCGCCTCAGGCCTTCCGGTGCGCTCTCCCCCTCGAGAGACCGGATCGCGAGGCCGAGCTCCCCGAGCACCTCACGCGTCACGTCGAGCTGCTCCCGCCACGCGGCGTCGGCGGCGTCGACGACCTGCACCAGGAGGCTCGCCTCCCGCGCCTCGTCGAGGGTGCTCCGGAAGGACGCCACCAGGTCGTGCGGGAGCTTCTTGATGAAGCCGACGGTGTCGCTCACCAGCACCGGCGGTTTCGGTTCCGGCTGGAGCCGGCGCACCGTCGTGTCGAGGGTCGCGAAGAGCTCGTCGGCGACGTAGCCCTCGCTCGCCGTGAGCCGCCGGAACCAGGAGCTCTTGCCCGCGTTGGTGTAGCCGACGAGCGCCACCGTGTCGCCCCGCTCGCGGCGCCGCGAACGACGCACGGCGTCCTCGGCGGAGAGAGCCGCGAGCTCCTTGCGCAGCTCGGCGATGCGGTCGCGGATGCGGCGCCGGTCGAGCTCGAGGGCGGACTCGCCGGCCCCCTTTCCGCCGATGCCGCCGCGCTGCCGCTCCCGGCCGCCGGGGCGCTCGCGAAGCCGCGGCGCGGCGTAGGAGAGCCGGGCGATCTCGATCTGGAGCCTCGCCTCCCGGGTCCGCGCGTGCCGCTGGAAGATGCGCAGGATGAGCGAGCTCCGGTCGATGACCTCGGCCCCGACGGCCTTCTCCAGATTCCGCGCCTGCCGGGGACTGAGCTCGTGATCGACGATCACCACGGTCGCGCGGTCCGCGTCCTCCGAACCGTCGGCGACATCCGACCCCGTGCCCCTGCCCCTGCCCCATACCCAAACCCGGCCGCAGCACCCCCCCCCGGACACAGAAAACCACCCGGGCCCCTGCCCCTGCCCATGCCCCTGCCCGCGCCGCTCCCCGCCCCCGCGTCCGAGCTCTCCGCGCGCTTCTTCCCCCCGTGCGTTCCCGGCGGCCCAGGCTGCGGCACGGCCCCCGGTCCCCCGGTCCACTCCGCGAGCTCCTTCAGCTTCCCCGTCCCCACGACCGCGGCCGCAGCCAGGCGCTCGCGCCGCTGGGTCACCCGCGCGACGGGTTCGAGGCCCAGCGTCGTCGCCAGCCGCGCGAGCTCGTCGAGGCTCGAGGCGAGCTCGGCGTCGCTCACGTCGGGAAGCTGCACCCCGAGGAGCACGGCCCGAGGCCGCCCCGCGAGGCCTTGCGTGCGCCGGGTCGAGTCGTCCATCGCGGCCCCGGACCATGCGCCGCCCCCCTCGCCGCGCAAGGCGAGCGTGAGCACCAGCGCGCGGAAGTTTGCCCCGCGACGGGGGCGTTGGTAGCCCGCCCGCATGCGCAGCCTCGCCCTTCTCCCGCTTCTCCTGCTCGTCGCCTGTGGTGGTGGCGAGCGCGAGGACCCGGCTTCGAGCGCCCCGGCCACCGGCGCCGTGATCACGCCGCCGCCCACGCCGACGCCGCAGCAGCCGGCCGTCGACCCGACCGCCGTGCCGGACGATCTGCCGACGGGCCTCATCATCGGCTACTCGCCCTTCGAGGCGGACGATCAGGGACGCTACGTCCGCCCGGCCCCAGCGCGCCTCGAGATGCTCGTGCGGCGCGGCGGAGAGTGGCGCGTCTCCGCCATCACCGACACGGACAGCAACGTCTTTCACAAGGGCGTGTTCCTGGACGATGCGCTGGTGACCATCGGCGGCATGGGCGCCTACGTGAAGCGTTGGACCCGCGGCGGTGGCGCGTGGTCCGCGCAGACGCTTTGGACCGAGGCCTTCGGGGGCCGCATCGACCGCATGCGCGACGTCGAGGTCGGCGATCTCTACGGTGACGGGAAGCCCGCGCTCGCCATCGCCACCCACGACCAGGGCGTGGTGGCCACGCTCCGCTTCGGTAGCGATGGCCCCCGCGTCGACCGCCTCGACCGTCGCGAGAACACCTTCGTCCACGAAATCGAGCTCGGCGACCTCGATGGGGACGGAACGCTGGAGGTCTACGCGACGCCGAGCGAGCCGAACCAGGTGGGGGTGGAGCAGTCCGGCGAGGTCGTCCGCTATGTCCCGAAGGACGGCGAAGGCCGCACCGTCGTCGCCGACCTCGGCAACCGGCACGCCAAGGAGATTTGGGTGGGCGACGCCGACGGCGACGGCCGCGACGAGCTCTACGTGTCCGTGGAAGGCCTCGCGACGCGCGAGGGCGGCCGCCTCGCGATCCAGGAGCCCGTCGAGATCCGCCGCTACGACGCTGGCACGGCCCCCGACGCCGGCGTCGTCATCGCACGCATCGAGGGAGACCATCTCATGCGCTTCCTGACGGTCGGAGACGTCGACGGCGACGGGAAGAAGGAGATGGTCGCCGCGAGCTTCAGCCGCGGCCTCTGGCTCCTTCGCCCCGGCTCGAACCCCCGCGGGGAGTGGTCGAAGGAGAGCATCGACCGGGACAGCGGCGGCTTCGAGCACGCCTCGCTTCTCGCGGACCTCGACGGGGACGGCCGTGACGAGCTCTACGTAGCGTCGGACAACGACGGCGAGCTGCGGCGCTACGTCTGGGTCAACGGCCGCGCCCGCCGCGAGGTCATCCATCGGCGCGAGGTGCCGCGTTCCATGATCACGTGGAACCTGACCACCGCACCGGCGGCCTTCCTGGCTCCCTGACGCCGCGCGCTCAGCCGTCGGGCTGGCCGAGGCTGCCGTCGGCGGCGCTGCGCGGCGTGGGCGCTTCACGCGGCGCCTGCAGCTCCGCCGGCGCCGCCGGGGAGACGCTCGCGCGCTCGCTTCGGAGGGTCTGCGTCGCCGCCATCTCGAGGGTGGCGGCCTCGGTCTCCAGCGCCGCGGTCTCGGTGCCGCTCTGCAGCGTGCGCGAGCCGTAGGCGCGGAGCGCCTGGAAGGTCA
>CALCTH010000345.1 GCA_937893795.1 uncultured Myxococcales bacterium
GGGAGGGCGGCCTCGGGCGTCGTGGTCCGCTGGACCGAGAGCACCCGCAGGTCCGTGCGCTCGAGCTCCACGTCCTCCATCACCAGATAGCGCTCCAGGCGCTCGAGCGTGCGGGCGGGCGTGGCATCGCCCGTGCCGCGCGGGAGCGCCAGCCAGATGCGTTCGGGCTCTCCCGCGTCGTAGACCCAGGCGTCCGATACGATCCGGCCCTTGGCGCCGAGCACGAGGCCGTAGGTCGCCGCCGGCGCCTCGGGCGCCAGGAGATCGCAGGTGAGCTGCCCCTGCAGCCAGCTCCGGGCGTCTTCGCCCGTCACCTCGATCACCAGGTCATCGAGCAGCCGGGCCCCGGTCGCTGCGTCTGCCATGAGCACATCCTCCGGCACGCGGGGGCGGGCGCAAGGGTCCTGCGCCACCAGGGCGCGCATCGTCGCGAACGGCCGTTCACGGCCTCAGGCTCCCCTCGAAGGCCTTTTTCGGGGAAACTCCCGCTGGCGCGCACCTTGCTCCACGACGACCCGCCCATGTCGCGTCTCCTCTCGATCGCCCTGACTTTCGCCGCGAGTCTCCCCGCCCTCGCGCAGCCCGCTCTCGGCGTCGCCGCGCCGGGTGTCGCCCCGGAGGACGACCGGGACCTCGGGGGCGAAGCGGAGATCGTGGCCAACGTCAACGCGCTCCGCGCCGAAGCGGGTGTCGAGGCCCTCTCTCGCGATACGGCCCTCGACCGTGCGGCGGCCGTTCACAGCCGCGACATGGCGGCCCACGGGGAGCTCGTGCACGTCTCGGAGCGCACCGGGAACCCCGCGGACCGCGTTCGGCGCGCCGGCGTGGAGCCCGAGCGCGTCGGCGAGAACATCGCCCAGGGCGCCGACGCGGACGCCGCCTACGCGACCATCGTCGCCAGCGACGTCCACCGGAACCAGCTGCTGGACCCGAGCTTCACGCACCTCGGCGTGGCCGTCGTCCGGGGCGCGGAGGGCGTCTACCTCACGCAAGTCTTCGCCCGCCTCGCGCCTCTGGCTGCGCCGGCGACGCCGCTGCCGCCCCCGAGCGTGCAGGACGTCGCGCCTCCGCCCGCCGCCGCCGCCACGCCGGACGCCGTTCCGCAGCTGGAACAGGTCGCTCCCGGGACGCCTGCGACCGCCGGAGACCCGCCCCTGCCGCCCAACGCGCGTCCCGCGCATCTACTGCGCCCGAACCTCGACGCCACCGGTCCACCGCCGGTCTATGCGGCCGTGCCCCCGGCGCCCGGGCACCGCATTCAGGTGTGGCCCTGGCGTGCGTCGCCGCGCCCGCTCTGGCGGACGCCGCGGCGCCGCGTCTACTGGTACTGAGCCGGCGCGAGGCGCCCGCTGCGCACCGCACGCTCTTCGCCGCCGCTCGCCACCCGGAGCGCGCCGTCCGGCGCGAGGCCCCGCAGGGTACAGAGCTCGGGGGGGCGCCCCTCCACCGTGAGCAGCACCTCCTCGCCGCGTGCCCATAGCCGCTCCGCGACCGCGGCCGCGAGCGCGGCGGCGCCTTCGGTGTGGCGCCGGGCGAGCCGCACCGCGAGCGCGTCGAGCACGCCGCGAAGCGTGGCCGGCCGCGACGCGGGGACGCCCTCCAGAGCCAGGCTCGTCCCAGGCAGGTGCCCCTCCCCAAAGTCGGGGAAGCTCTGGCGCCCCACGTTCAGCCCCACGCCGACCACCAGATCGGGCGTCGCCGTGCCCGCGGGCGCGCGGGCCTCGACGAGGCTCCCCGCCAGCTTCGCCAGGCGTCGCGGTCCCGGGACGACCACGTCGTTCGGCCACTTCACCAGCGCCGGGCGCCCGGCGCGCCGCGCTTCGTCGGCGACGGCGAGGCCCGCCGCCAGCGGCACCATGGCGAGCACGTCGGGCGGGGGCGGGCGCCGCCCGTCGGGCCGCAAGAGCAGGCTGAAATAGAGGTCGCTGCCTCCGGGAGACGTCCAGCGTCGGCCGTAGGAGCCTCGGACCGCGCGCTGCCGATCGGCCACCACCAGGTGCCCGTGCGGGGCGCCGCGATCGCGCGCCGCCCACGCGAGGTCCATGGTGCTCTCGGCGACTCCGACGACCTCCTGGCTCTCGCCGAGCACGCCACCCTGGAGCGCCGCCGCCAAGGACGGTGCGCGCAGGTCCTCCGGCAGCACGCGGCTAGCTTCCCCAGTCGAGGCCGAGGTCCACGGCGCGCGCCGAGTGCGTGATCGCGCCGACGCTGATGACGTCTACGCCGGCCTTCGCCAGCGTCTTCACACGGCCCAGCGTGATGCCTCCCGAGGCCTCGACGAGGCAGCGGCCGGCGACGCGCGCGACCGCCTCGCGGGTGGAGGCGTCGTCGAAGTTGTCGAGCATCACGATGTCCACCCCGACCTCGAGGGCCTCGTCGAGCTGCTCCATCGTGTCGACCTCGAGCTCGATGCGCGTCGTATGAGGCGCGTAGGCTCGAACCCGTTCGACCGCCGCGCGCACGCCTCCCGCCGCTGCGAGGTGGTTGTCCTTGAGCATCACGGCGGCCCCGAGGTCCTCGCGGTGATTGAAGGCTCCGCCGCAGCGGACCGCGTAGCGCTCGAGGGCCCGGAGGAGCGGCGTCGTCTTGCGCGTGTCGGCGATGCGGCAGGGCGTCGTTGCGGGCAGCGCGTCCACGTAGCGGCGCGCGGCGCTCGCGACGCCGCTCGTGCGCTGCGCGAAGTTGAGCGCCACCCGCTCCCCATGAAGCAGCGAGCGAACGGGCCCACGGAGCCGCGCCGCGACGTCCCCGGGGCCCAACGCATCCCCTTCGGCCGCCAAGGCTTCGACCTGCACGCGGGCGTCGACCGCGGCGAAGACGGCGCGCACGACGGGGAGTCCAGCGAGCACGAGGGCTTCGCGCGCGACGAGGCGCGCGCTTCCCGGCGTGTCCGGGTCGAAGATGGCGTCCGAGGTGAGGTCGCCGCGCGCGAGGTCCTCCTCGAGCGCGGCGCGTACGAGACGCGAGAGGACCACGGCCGGCGGAGGCGAGGGCAGGGGAGAGCGCACGGAGCGACCATACGCTCTCGCCATGCCTTCGCCGAAGCGGCCGCGTCGCCCACGCGTCAGCGCCGAAGAAAGGGCAGCAGCCGGGGGAGGACCTGCTCGTGGGCGTCCTCCTGCACGTAGTGTCCCGCGTCGTCGATGCGCAGAACCTCCGCGTCCGGGAAGTCTGCGAGCCAGAAGGTCTCCAGCATGTCCGGGGTGAAGGCGATGTCCTTCATGGGCCAGGCGATGAGCACCGGCTTGCCCCTCATCCCCGCGATGAGCTGGTCGTGGATCTCCTCGAGGAACTCCGCGACGCGGCCTTCGGGGCCGGAGGGGATCTCCCGCGGGAAGACGAGCACCGGCGTGCGGGAAGCCCAGGTGGGGTGCGGCGCGAGGTAGGCGGCCCGCTCGAGCGCACCGAGTCGCTCCGGATGAACGACCCCGTCTCCGAAGAGGAACTTGGTCGTGAAGGCGTTCATGCCCTTCACCATCAGCTCCCCGACACCCGGCGTGCGGAAGAGGCGCAGCGGGAGCGGGAGCGGCACCTTCCCGGGCGGGCGGTGCGCGAACGTGTTGAGCACCACGAGGCTTCGCACGCGTTCGGGATGCCGCGCCGCCCACGTGAGTCCGATGGGGCCGCCCCAGTCCTGCACGATGAGCGTGGCGTCACGTAGGTCGAGCGACTCGAGGAGGGCCTCGCAGCGGCCGCCGTGCTCCGGGATCCCGTAGCGCGAGGCATCGTCGGGCTTGGCGGAGCGGCCGAAGCCGAGGTGGTCCATCACGATCGCCCGATGGCCTTCGCCGACGACGGCTTCGATGAAGCGCCGGTAGAGATAGCCCCAGGTCGGGTTGCCGTGGACCATGACCACCGGTCGCCCGTCCTCGGGGCCGACGTCCACGTAGTGCATGCGGCCGTCGGCCGAGTCGAACCATCGCGGCGGATGCGGCCAGGTCCCGCCGAAGGTCCAGTCGGTGCCGTCGTCCTCGCGCGCGGCGAGCGGGTTGCGCGGCCGGCTCATCGCGACGCCTCCGCGACCTTCACGACCACCTTGCCCTCGTGCTCACCGGAGAAGAGCAGGCCGAGCGCCTCGGGCGCCTTCGCGAGGCCGTCGACCTCATGCCACGCGAAGCGAAGCGTGCCGTCTTCGAGCCACGGGCCGATCGCGGATCGGGCTTCCTCGAGCCGGGGGAGGTAGTCGAGGACGAGGAAGCCCTCCATGCGCGCGCGCTGGCGAATCAGATGGAGGTAGGCGGCGGGACCCACCGGCCGCTCGGCGTTGTACTGGCTGATGCCGCCACAGAGGACGACGCGGCCACCGAGGGCGAGCTGGGCGAGGGCCGCGTCGAGCAACGGACCGCCTACGTTGTCCCAGTAGATGTCGACGCCGTCGGGAGCATGCCGGGCGATGGCCCCGTCGAGCGCTTCCTTCCGGTAGTGAATGACTCCGTCGAGGCCCAGCGCGTCCTGGAGCCACGCGCACTTCGCGTCGGAGCCCGCCGTGCCGATGACGCGGCAGCCGAGCTTCTTCGCGATCTGCGCGACCATCGAGCCCGTCGCCCCCGCGGCGGCGGAGACGAGCACCGTCTCGCCGGCCTCCGGGCGTCCGACCTCCGTGAGGCCGAACCACGCCGTGGCCCCGATATGGCCCAGGGGCCCGACGGCGAGCTTCGGGTCGTCGTGCGGCCCGAGCCGCGTGACCTCCTCGGGCCTCACGATGGCGTGCTCCGCGAAGCCGAGCATTCCGCTCACGTGCGCGCCCACCGGGAGGGCGTCGGTCTCCGAGGCGATGACCTCGCCGGTGCCGATGCCCCGCATGGGCTCACCGAGCTCGAGGGCCGGGAGGTAGCCGTCGACGGGGTCCATCCAGGTTCGGTTGGTCGGATCGATGGAGAGCCAGCGCGTCCTCACGAGCGCTTCGCCGGCGGCGGGGCTCGGCCGGGGTCGCGTGGTCAGCTCGAGGGTGCGGGCGTCGAGCGCTCCCTTCGGACGCTCGCGGAGGACGAAAAGGCGGGTCGTATCAGCCATGGGGGCTCCTTTCGCCAATTTCTGCTTCGCACGGTGCATAATGCAAGAGAGGAACGCGCGCGACCCCGCGAGAAGCGTCGGAGCTGGCCTCCATCGCGTTCCCATCGCGCCGCCCTCGGCGCTTCTTCGCCGGAAACGCGGCGCTAGAGTGTCCCCGTGGGCAGGAAGGACGCTCGGCGCGGTCGGCCCGTCGGTTTCGATGAAGCCACGGTGCTCGACCGGGCCCTCGAGGTCTTCTGGCGACGGGGCTACGCCGCGCCGCTCCGCACGCTCGAAGAGGCCACCGGCGTCGACCGTTCCACCATCTACAACAGCTTCGGCGGCAAGCGCGGGCTCTACGAGCGTGCGGCCCAGCGATACGTGGACCGCGTGGAGCAAGCGCTCTTCGCGCTTCTCGAGGAGGGAGCCGGAGTCGACGCCTTTCTCGACCGCCTCGCGGCGCAGCTTGGCGACCCCGCAGCTCCTGCGGGCTGCCTCATCGTGAACGAGCTCGCGACGGGCAGCGCCAGCTCGGCCGCGTCGACGCGCTACCTCGACGCGCTCGAGGCCGGGCTCGCGCGCGCGCTCGGGCGGTCCGCGCTCGCGGCGGTCTTCGCCAGCGCCGTGGTCGGGATCAACCAGGTGGCGGTCGCGTCCCCGGAGCGTGCGCTCGCGATGATCGACGCGGCGCGGACCCTGGGGCGCTAGCGCCAGCGTTCGACGGGCCAGCCCTTGCGGCGCGCGGCGCGGCGGAGGCGGAGGTCCGGGTTGATCACCCGCGGCTCCGCGACCGCCTCGAGCATGGGCAGGTCCGAGATCGAGTCCGTGTAGAACGCGCTCGCGCCCACGTCGACGCCGTGAGCCTCGGCCCAGCGCGCGGCGGCGCGCAGCTTCCCCGCCCCGTAGCAGAGCTCGGAACAGCGCCCCGTGAATCGGCCGTCCTGCACCTCGAGGCGCGAGCAGAGCACGTGCTCGATGCCCAGCTCTTCGGCCAGCGGACCGACGGCGTGGGGCGTCGACGCCGAGAGGATGACCGGGGCGAAGCCCGCTTCCCGTCGACGCGCGACCTCGGTGCGTCCTGCCGCCGCGATCTCCGGCCGGACCCATTCGTCGTACCAGCCCCGAAGCTCCGTCCGGAAGGTCGCCTCGTCGAGGCCCTCGAGCGCCTCGAGGGCCTTTCGTGTCACGTCTTCCGCGTTCAGGACGCCCAGCGAGTACCAGGTCAGCCAGCGACCGAAGCGGGCCAGCTCGCGCACCCCCGCCTCCCCGCGGCGTCGCCGCCAGCGCACGTAGAGCCGCCCGGTGTTGACGCGAACGAGGGTCTCGTCGACGTCGAAGAACGCGGCGCGCGCCGGCGCGGTCACGACGACCGGCCTTTCATGAGAGCCACCCGCGGTAGAGCACCTCCGCCAGCACGTTGCAGAGCGCGTGGTAGCCGATGGCGGCGCCGACGCCACCGCGCCAGGCCCGAAGGACGCCGAAGGCCAAGCCAGGCACGAAGGTCGCGAGCCGTGCCGGGTTCGGGGCCGGCGTGGCCAGATGCACGACGGCGAAGAGCAGCGACTGAAGCACGAGAACGCGCGGGGCGACACCGAGGCGAGCGAAGGGACCCGCCCGCGGTGCCGGGAAGGCGTCGCCGAGGCGCGTCTGCACGTAGCCTCGGAAGAAGACCTCCTCGGGGAGGGCGATCACGACGAGCTGCCCGAGGGCGAAGCTCGCCATGGACATCGCATCGGGCCCGCGAAACGCTCCCGGCTCCGCGCCGTTCCATGCGGCGAAGAGCAGCACGTAGGGCGGGAAGGTGAGGGCAGCGAGGGCGAGGGCCACGAGCATCTCTCGGAGGGCGCTCGCCCGCGCCCGCCAGAGGGTCCGCGCGAGCTCGAAGAGACCGAAGGGGCCCGGCGTCCCCTCGTCCGACGCGGGGCCGAGGAGACCGCCGAGCGCGATGCCCTGGCGCCGGAGGCCGTCGCGTTCCCGGGCCGCGCGCCGGAGCGCGAGGCTGACCAGCGCCGCGCCGACGCAGAGACCGCCGTACGGAGCGAGGGCCGGGACGAGCGCCCCGGCGCTCCGCGCAGCGAACACGGCGAGGGCCGCCATGGCCCAGGTCCGCAGGACCTCGCGTCGTGGGTCGCCGGGCGCCACCTCCGGCCGCTCGTCCGGGGGCTCATCGCCCCCGGGAGCAGCCCCAAGGCCACCTTCGCCGGCCTCGGTGGACCCCGCGTTCACGCCCCGAGATTGCACGGCCTCCGATCTCGGGGCAAAGGCCAATGGGCCCATGATCATCCCCGACGAGGTGAAGGAAGCCATCCGAGCCCGCGTGGACCTCGGTGCCCTCATCGGCGAGTACGTGCGCCTCCAGAAGTCGGGTCCGAGCCTCAAGGGCCGCTGCCCCTTCCACGACGAGAAGAGCCCGAGCTTCTACGTCCATCCGCACCGCGGCTTCTTCAAGTGCTTCGGCTGCGACGCCAAGGGCGACGTCTTCAGCTTCCTCATGCGCATGGAGGGCCTCGGCTTCGGTGAGGCCGCGCGGCGGCTGGCGGAGCGCGCCGGCGTCGAGATCCCGAACGCGGATCCGCGCGAGGAAGAGGCCTATCGGAAGAAGCGCCAGCGCGAGGAGCGCCTCCTCGCCATCACGGAGGCCGCCACCGGGTACTTCCGCAGCCAGCTCGAGGAGCACCTGCTTGGGGAGATCGCACGCGCCGCCATCGCGAGCCGAGGCGTCGACGCACCGACCGCGGAGGCCTTCCGGCTCGGATACGCACCGCACGGATGGGACGGGCTGACCCGTTTCCTCGCCGCGGGCGGCTGGTCCCCACGCGAGGCCGAGGAGGTCGGCCTCATCGTCCCGCGGCGCGGCGGTGGCGGCCACTACGACCGCTTCCGGCATCGGCTGATGTTCACCATCACCGACCATCGCGGCCGCATCGTGGCCTTCTCCGGGCGCGTGCTCCCGCCGCCGCCGGGCGAAGAGGACGACGGAAAGGGCGGCAAGTACATCAACAGCCCGGAGACGCCGCTCTACACCAAGGGCGAGGTGCTCTTCGGCCTGCACGAGGGCCGGGTCGAGATTCGCCGCCGGGGCTGGGCGCTGCTCTGCGAAGGGAACTTCGACCTCCTGATGCTCCATCAGGCGGGGTTCTCCAACTCCGTGGCGCCGCTCGGGACGGCGCTGACGCCGGCGCAGGCCGAGCTGCTGCGACGGAGCGCCGAGCGCGTGGTGCTCCTCTTCGACGGCGACGCGGCCGGGGCGCGCGCGGTTCGCGCGGCGCATCCGATCCTGGCCAAGGCCGGTCTCCCCGCGAAGGTCGTGACGCTGCCGCCGGGGGACGACCCCGACAGCTTCCTCCGGGCCCATGGCGCCGAGGCGCTCCAGCAGCGCGTCGACGGGGCGCCGGGGATCGTGGAGCACCTCGTCGAAGACGCGGCCGCGCGCGCCCGCGACGACGCCGCGGGAAAGGCCGAGGCCATCGCGGAGCTCGGACCCGTGCTCACGCTGGTGACGAGCCCCATCGAGCGTCAGCTCCACCTCGAGCGCATCGGCCGGGCGTTCGGGATCCGGGACGTCGAGGCCATCAAGGAGCAGCTGCGCCGCGGCGCGCGCGCCGGGCGGACGCGGTC
>CALCTH010000346.1 GCA_937893795.1 uncultured Myxococcales bacterium
GCCCGAAGGGCCCGCCTTGACGCGCCCGAGCACGGAGCGACGCTCGTCCACCCCCGGAGAGCAAAGACCCCACGGGCTCACGTGGGTGACGGTCACGAGCGTGCCGACACGAGGGCACGGGCACGGGCACGGAGACGGAGACGGAGACGGAGCTGGAGACGGCGCGTCTCTTGGATCGCGTCGATTAGGCGTGGACGTGGACGACTCACGGGGACGGGGACGTGGACGACTCACGTGGACGTGAACGGAGACGCACGCCGTCCCGAAGCCCCATCCGGAAGCAGCCCCAGTGGCGGCCCTTGACCGTGATGGGCGCCGAGACGTCCTTCATCATCACGAAGGTGCCGCCGCTCATGTCGCGACGGTAGGCCTGGAGCAGGAAGGGCTTCGGGTTGCGGGCGCCCTTCAGCGCCACGCGGTCGCCACCGGGCCTTCCCGATTGGCCGGGGGGGCCACGACGCGTCAGCGCAGCAGGCCCCAGGTCGCCTTGCGGCGAATCTCCTCGAGCTGCGCCGCGAGGCGGGCGTTGGTCGTCCCGGCGAAGCGATCGGAAAGCAGGATGGCGTCCGCCGGCTCCGCGCCGCCCGGCACCGGGAGCGGGTCCCGAAGCTCGAGCGCGATGGCGTCCCGCGCGTCGTCGTAGCGGACCCGCTCGAGCTCGTCCCAGGCGAGGCTGAGCCGATGCGCGTCGATCTGGTGCACGAGACCGTCCGTGCGGAGCAGCAGGAAGTCCTCACGTTTCATGAAGCCGCGGAGCCGCCACAGCATCAGGAGGGGCCCCGCCGCGACGAGCCCCAGGCCGAGCGCGAAGAGCACCCAGGACGCGGCCTCCCCGGGCCCCCGGCGAGCGGGCGTGGGCTGGACGTGCATGTAGGCCGCACGGCGCTCGCCGCGCGAGAGCTCGCGCGCCGCGTCGATCTCGGCGACGGGGCCCTCGCCGGCCTGAAGCACGAGCGGGTCCAGCCGCGAGAGCCAGCCGTGCGCGTAGCCCACGGTGACGCAGCCGAGGGCCGTGAGCAGCGCGAGGGGCAGCACGGCCCGCGCGATGCGCCCGAAGTCGTCGCGCCGGTACCACCCGAGCACGCGCTCCCCGTGGGGGTAGAGGCTGGGGTCGTCCTCGCTGGCCATGGCCGGAGCGTAGGGCCCATCCCTCCGCCCTGACCACCGGAAGGGCGCTTCACTCCTCGGGCGCCACGGCGGCCGGCGCGTCGTCGCTGGCCGCGTCGTCCCCGGGCGCGGCTGCCTCATCCTCGCCGGTGGGCGGCACGGGCGCTACGAGGCGCTGCTCGAGCGCCGCGATGTCCGGGTTCTCCGGGTCGTAGCGCCGGGCCTCGGCGAGGGCTTCGCGCGCCTCCGCGAGGTTGCCCTCGTCGAGGGCGAAGCGCGCCCGGAAGAGCGCGTCCTTCGCCGCCTCCTCCCGCTCGTGAGGGGTGAGCGCGGGCGCTCCGGCCTCCCCCGCGTCATCCAGCCCGAGATCCTCGAGGCCGCCTTCCACCCCGAGGTCGACCATGCCGAGGTCCGGCGCCGGGCGCGCGTCGCGCGGGCTGTCCGCGGGCCCGGCGAGGTCCACGGCGGGCGCCGCGTCCGCTCCGAAGTCCTCGAGCGCGAGGTCCACCTCCGCGTCCACGCCGGCATCGACGAGCCCGAGGTCCGGGTCCCCCGGGTCGACGCCGAAGACGAGCGCCACGCCGAGCACCAGGGCACCGAGGAGCACGGCGGCGAAGGCGATGCCGCCGCGCCCGCCGTCGCCAGGCGCGGCGCTCGACGCCTCCAGCGGAAAGCGCCGGCTTCCGGAGCGACCGGCCCCGGGCTCCACGAGCCCCGCGTCCACGTAGGCCGTGCGGATGGCGTCGGCGAAGGCCTCGGAGCCGTCGAAGCGCGTCGCCGGGTCCTTGGCGAGGCCCTGCATGAGGAGCGCGGCGACGCTCGCAGGCAGGTCGTCGGGCCGCTCGGCCACGGCCCGCGGCGCGGCCGGGTCGTCGTGAATCACCCGGTGCGCGACGGCGACAGCGTCGTCGCCGGGGAAGGCGCGCTCGCCCGTCGCGGCCTCGTAGAGCACGGCCGCGAAGGAGAAGAGGTCGCTGTGGATGCCGTAGCGACCCTGGCGAAGCGTCTCCGGCGCGGCGTAGCAGGGCGTCCCGAGGAACTGGCCTTCGCGGGTGAGCGCCGCGTTCGGGATGCGCGCGACGCCGAAGTCCGCGAGCTTGGTCTGGCCGTCCGGCGTGACGAGCAGATTGTCGGGCTTCAGATCCCGGTGGATGATCCCCTGGGCGTGCGCCACGGCCAGGGCCTCGCCGACCTCGAGCGCGAGCCGCACGACGGCGGCCGGCGCGAGCGCGCCGCGGCTCCGGAGGATCTGCTTCAGCGTGGAGCCGGCGACGTACTCGAAGACCAGGTAGGGCCCGAGCTCGGGGGCCTCCCCCACGTCGTAGACCTGAACGATATTGGGGTGATGGAGCTTCGCGGCCGCCCGCGCCTCGTTCCGAAAGCGCTCGAGGAAGGTCGCCAGCGCCTCCGGGTCCATCTCGAGGTTGCGCACCGTCTTGATGGCCACGGCGCGGTCGAGATCCGGATCCCGCCCCAGATAGACGTTCCCCATGGCGCCGGCCCCGAGGAGCCGGGCGACCTCGTAGCGACCGATCGACTTCGGCGTGCGCTCGTCCACGGACGCACCGGAGATAGCACGAGCGCCACGCGGAACGACGAAAGGCGTGAAAGGGGGGCACCCTCCCCGAGACGGGACGGCCGACCCGTGGTACCGACGCCCCATGCGCAGGACCAAGATCGTCTGCACCCTCGGCCCGGCCAGCAGCACGCCGGAGGCTCTCGACACCCTCGTCGCCGCGGGCATGAACTGTGCGCGGCTCAATTTCAGCCACGGCGACCACGAGGGCCACGCCGCGACGGCCAAGCTCGTCCGCGAGGCCGCCGCGCGCGCCCGGAGGCCCCTGGCGATCCTCGCGGACCTCAGCGGACCGAAGATGCGCGTGGGCCGCTTTCCCGATGGACCCATCGAGCTGGTGAACGGGGCGCGCTTCGTGCTCACCACGCGCGACGTGCCCGGGACCCAGGACGAGGTCTCCGTGACCTACGAGCCGCTGCCGAAGGACGTGCGGCCGGGGGACACGATCCTCCTCGACGACGGGCTCCTCGCCCTGCGCGTCGACGAGGCGACGGACACGGACGTCATCACCACGGTGACCGTGGGCGGCACGCTGAGCGACCGGAAGGGGCTGAACCTCCCCGGGAGCCCGCTGAGCGCGCCCGCGCTCACGCCCAAGGACGAGAAGGACCTCGCCTTCGCGGTGGGCGAGCTCAAGGTCGACTACTTGGCGCTCAGCTTTGTTCGGGAGGCGGACGATGTGCTCCAGGCCAAGGCCCTCGCCGGCGACACCCCGGTCATCGCCAAGATCGAGAAGCCCGAGGCCATCACGAACCTCAGCGCCATCCTCGACGCGGCCGATGGCGCCATGGTCGCGCGGGGCGACCTGGGCGTGGAGATGGGCTCCGAGAAGGTGCCGCTGCTCCAAAAGCAGATCATCCGGGAGACCAACGCCCGCGGGAAGCTGGTCATCACCGCGACGCAGATGCTCGACTCGATGATCCGGAACCCGCGGCCCACGCGCGCCGAGGCGGCCGACGTGGCCAACGCCGTGCTCGACGGCACCGACGCCGTGATGCTCAGCGGCGAGACGGCGACGGGAAAGTACCCGGCGCTCGCCGTGGAGACGATGAGCAAGATCGCCCTCGAGGTGGAGGCCGTGTGGATCGCCGAGCAGGCCAAGCGCGCGGGCAGCATGCTCGCGTCGTCGGAGCAGTGGGCCTTCCCCGGCGCCGCCGCCCGGGCCGCCGCGGTGCTCTCCACGCACCTCGATCTCAAGGCCATCGTGACCTTCACGCAGGACGGCCGCTCGGCGAGCCTCCTGGCCGAGTACCGGCCGCGCTGCCCGATCTTCGCGCTCACGTCGCGGGCTCAGGTGGCGCAGCGCCTCGCCCTCGAATGGGGCGTGATCCCCATGGTCGAGGTCCCTCCCGACGACCTCGAGGAGACGCTTCGCATCGCGACCTCCATGCTGGTGCGCACGAAGGCGGGGGCCCGAGGCGACGACTTCGCCATGGTCGCGCCCTGGCCGACGAGCGGGAGCACCAACACCGTGAAGCTGCACCGGCTCTGAGTTGCTGGTGAACGCGCCCAGCCAGGCCAAGCAGGTCCTCGTGGTCCGAAAGGACCTGAAGATGCGGAAAGGGAAGATCGCGGCCCAATGCGCGCACGCGTCGATGCGCGTGCTCCTGCAGGCCATGAGGGGCAAGGGCATCCGCGGCGGCACGCGCTGGAGCCTCGACGTGCCCGGGGGCTCGGCCCTCGAGACCTGGCTCGAAGGCGCCTTCACGAAGGTCTGCGTCTACGTCGAGAGTGAAGAGGCGCTCGTCGCCGTGGCCGCGGACGCCGAGGCGCGGGGCGTGCCCTTCGCGATGATCACGGACTCGGGCCGCACGGAGTTCGGAGGCGTCCCGACACGAACCGTCGTCGCCGTGGGACCGGACTGGCGCGCGCGCGTGGACGAGGTGACGGGCGACCTGCCGCTGCTGTAGAAGCGGCCCGTGGCGGACCTCCTCACCTTCGGCAACCTCGTCAACCTCGCCGTCCTGCTCTTCCTGCAGGCCGTGCTCGGCTTCGACAACCTCCTCTACATCTCCATCGAGAGCCAGCGGGCGCCGGTGGAGACGCAGGCGCGCGTGCGGCGCACGGGCATCCTCATCGCCATCGCGCTCCGCGTGGTCTTACTGATCGTGATGGTGCTGCTCCTCGAGCGCCTCGCCGAGCCCTTCTTCCGCTTCTCCTGGGAGGGCGTGCTCACCGGCGCCGTGAGCTTCTCGACCATCGTCTTCGGCCTCGGCGGCGCGTTCATCCTCTACACGGCCGTCAAGGAGATTCACCACCTGCTCAGCCACGAGGACCCCGAAGAGGTCGAGGCGCCGAAGGCCACGAAGACCGCCGGCCAGGCCATCGCGATGATCGTCGTGATGAACCTGGTCTTCAGCTTCGACTCGATCCTCTCGGCGCTGGCCATCACCGACGTCGTCCCCGTGCTGGCGCTCGCCATCATCGGCTCGGGCATCGGCATGATGGTGCTCGCGGACCGCGTGTCCGAGTTCATCAAGCGCAACCGCAAGTACGAGGTGCTCGGCCTCTTCATCCTGCTCATCGTGGGCGTGGTGCTCCTCGGCGAGGTCGGCGTGGCCGCCTTCCACACGACGCACGTGAAGTCGGACGTGATCAAGATCTTCGGCGCGGCCATCGAGCCCATGTCGAAGACGACCTTCTACTTCTCCGTGGCCGTGCTGGTGATCGTCGACGTGCTCCAGTCCGGCTACCAAAAGAAGCTCGCCGCGACGCGGGCCGGGGCCGCACAGATCCCGGCCGACGCCGCAGGCTGAAGGCAGGCGTCGGGCGCGACGCGGGGTCCCGGGCCGGTTCTTGGTGGTGCCGAGACGAAAAAGCGCGGTCCCGAGGCGAAAAACCCCGGTGCAGTACCGCAGGCCCCCTCGCGCGACACGCCTCTCGACCCTCCAGACTCTCGTCCCCCGCGTTTCGAGACGCCTCTCGGGCCGCGCGGGACTCGTTCCCCGCCGCGCGGGACGCCTTCCCCGCCGCGCGGCACGTCCTCCCCAGCTCACGGGTCGATCCAGGAGCTGCGGACATGAGTCTGGAGGGTGGGAGCACGAGTTTTTCGGAGGGGAGGGCGAGTCGCGACGCGACCCCAGCGTCCCCGTCAGCGGGGACGCCGATCCCGCACGCTCACGCCGTCGCCCGACCCCGCGGCGTCCCGGCCGCCCACTCTCGACGACTTCGCGCCGCTCCATCGATGGCTGCCGGGCCGTATACGCGCGCTTTTCCCGGCGACGTCCTGCTACGGGAGATCGCCCGGAGCGAGGCAGAAGGCGCCTCCTCCGAGCGCCCTGTCGCAGGAGCTTTGGCAGTCGTCGATGCTGGCGCAGGGGCTGGCAAAGGCCTCGCACACGCGGGGCGCCGCGCAGTCGTCGTCGGAGCGGCACCCGCTCGCCCGGCTCACACAGAAGGACTCGCGGTCGAACACGCGGGTCCACAAGCACTCGGGAACGCCGCAACACGCATCGCGCGATGCGAACGCGAGGCACGGGTCGGGCGAGGGTACGTCGGGCGGCCCCGCGTCCGGGGCGATCACGGCAGAGCGCGTGCAGCTCGCCAAGGCCAGCGCCGCGAGCGTCCACGCGAGAGCGCGAGAGGCGAACATACGCACCCGATAGTCCGCGGACCGAGCGTTGCCCAGCTCGCAGCGCGGGGCCCTTCGTGACGCGTCGCGGCCGCGGGGTCCGCGAACCGCTCGGCGTCAGGAGGCCGGCGGGACGAAGTCCTCGACGCGGCGGAACTCGAAGGTCGAGCCGGACTCGCCGCCCGGGGTCACGGCGCGGTCGCGGCTGTCGAGGCCGTCTTCGAAGACCGTCGAGAGCGTCTGGATCCATCCGCCCGGGAACGTGCAGGTCTCTTCCGGGCTCTCGGCGCGGAAGCGATCGTCGCCCTCCGGCGTGAAGGTCACGTCGCAGCCGGCGCGGTAGTCGAGATCGGCGGGGCCCACGTCGCCGAAGAGGCTCGTCATGAAGCAGGCGTCGCGGCTTCCGTTGAAGGTGAACGCGCTCGTGCGCAGCGGGTGCCCCTCGGGGAAGCGGTAGGCGCGCGACACGGCGCCGGTGCCTTCGCGCCGGACCTCGTTGATGCGCACGAAGTAGGCGTCCCGGCCCTCGGGGAGGTGCTCCACGTGCTCGACGAAGAGCCAGAGCACGTCGTCCGTGCTCTCGAAGCCGGGCGGCGCGCAGACGTGGCGCTCGACGAGCTGCGGGAAGCCGCCGTCGAACTGCGTCTGGTTGTCGAAGTCGCCGAGGAGCCAGCTCGCGAGGCGCGCGAAGTCGTCGGGTCCCGCGTCCACGCCCTCGTCGGCCAGGGCCATGTCCGCGACCACCATGTCGCCGTCGCCCATGTCCTCGGCGGGCGCCGCATCGTCACCGCACGCGCCGAGGGCCAGAAGACAGGCGCACACCCAGGAAGTCGTCCGCATCGACATGCCGCGGGCTTAGCAAAGCGCGCCGCCGCGCCCAAGGCACGGGCCCGGCTTCGCTCACGCGGACTCAGAGCCGCGTCTCGGGCTGATCCAGGCCGGAGGGCTCGAGCTCCGGATCCGTGGTCAGCAGCACCTTGTCGATCTCGAGGCCGTCCTCGCGCATCCCGAGCTCGATGGTGTGCACGCCGGGCGTGTCGATCTGCAGCCACACGTTGGCGTCGCGCTCGCTCACCTCGTCCGTACCGGAGACGCCGGTGTGCTGCCGGCCGCCGCGCCGGGTCTGCGTCCAGCGCCACCCGTTCCGAAACTGGAGGCGCATGGTGGAGGGGTCGACCAGGTCGTTGCGGGGCCAGTCGCCGTCGAGGCCGACGTGGAGCCCGTTCGCCGCCGGGCCCTGGCCGCGCGCGTGCACCCATACGTAGTAGCGCCCCGGGGTCTCGAAGAAGACGCGGTAGCTCAGCGTGGGCGCGCGCGTGGGGTCGTTCACGACGCCGATGGCGCCGCCGGTGCCCGGCTCGTCGTCGGTCCGGCGCCGGTCCGGCAGCGCCTCGAGGTAAACGGCGCCGCTCGCGTCCGCCGGGTCGATCGCGTCGCCGTCGCAGTTCGGGTACTCGTTGCAGTCGGGCGCGTTCCCGCCGCCGCAGCTCACCTCGGTGCGGCACGTCACCTCGGGGTCCGGCGCGCCGTCCTCGAAGCGAATCCAGCGCGTCCACTCGTCGCGGACCTGCGTGAAGAAGCTCTCGGCTTCGAAGACGACGAGGCCGTCCAGCTCGCGGAACTCGGCCTCGATGGGCGGGCCGGCGTCGGTGGCCATGTCCGCCGGCGCGTCGGTCGCCATGTCCTCCGCGCCGGCGTCCTCCGCACCGTCATCCGCACCGCTGTCCGGCGCGCGCAGGTCCGGGACCGCCATGTCGACGGTCGTCATGTCCGCGACGAGGTCGTGGCCCACGGCCTCGCCCGTGCACGCGACCGTGCCCGCGAGGAGCAGGCCGAGGGGCGCCGGGCGCAAGAGGGTGGAGCGCATGCGCGGAGCATGGCAGCGGCAAACCGGTCGGTCCGTTCCCGCATTGGCGCCGATGGCACGCCGGCCGCGCAACGACCCTGATAGGCTCCGGCGCCATGCGTCGCCTCCCCGCCGCCGCGCTCCCGAGCGCCTTGCTCGTCCTCGTCGCCTGCGCGTATCCGGTCCGCGGGACCACGCTGGCGGCCGTCCAGGGCCACCCGGACGCCATGCAGCGGCCCGACGACGTCTACCGCGTGGTCTTCCGCAACGCGACGGTCCCGCCGCGCACCCGCGACGGCGTGGAATGGGACGACGACGGCTCCCCGCCCGACGTGGTCGCGCGCCTCTACCGCGGTGAGGAGCTCCTCCTGGAGGTCCCCGCCGTCGACGAGAGCCTCGAGGCCACCTTCCCCGAGGCGCCCTCGGCCAACCTTCGGCTGCCGCGAAACGCGCCGCTGCGCCTCGAGCTCTGGGACGACGACGGCATCACCGAGCGGCCCATCGGGATCTGGCGCGGCCAGGGCCTCCCGCGCACGGCGCTCCCCGGCGCGGACGCGCGCGTGACCCTCGAAGGCCGGGCTCAGCTCGTCTTCCGCATCATCGAGCCGGAGATGCACCGCGGCACCGGCATCCCAGAGTTCGAGGTGCGCAAGGACGCGCTCGTCGTGCGCGAGGTGATCGCCTTCAGCCCCGCGGGCCGCGCCGGCGTGCGTCCCGGTGACCGCATCGTGGCCATCGGCGACGAGACCGTGGCCGCCGTCGGCGGCAACCGCGCGGCGAGCCTCCTCTCGCGCGCCGGGAGCCGTCGCGGGACGGTGCTCCGGCTGGAGCGGGAGGAGGTGCCCCTCGAGGTCGAGCTCGACGGCGACTACGTCTGGCTCGCCCAGTGAGGGCCAACGCAGCGTGAGGCGAGCAGCGTGAGGCGAGCAGCGTGAGGCGAGCGCCGTGAGCCGAGCGACGTGTGCCGTGCTGGCCCTCGTCGCGCTGAGCGTCCCGTCGCCGGCCGAAGCCCAGCTCGGCCGCGGCTCGCGCGCCGCGCCCGACGGCTGGGATCTCCAGTGGAACGCGCGCTACGGCATGAGCTTCGGGGGCCGGAGCGAAGCGCTGGGCAAGGGCTTCGAGTACGACAACGTGATCCGCATGGACGTGCTCTTCGGCCGGCCCGGCGACGAGCACTGGCGCATCGGACCGGCCATCGACCTGCGGACGACCTTCCGGGACTCGGCCGAGGCCGCGGGCGGCGCGTCGCTGCTCATCCCCATCGTCCGGGCCTACCCGCTGCTCCTGACCGTGGCCGGCGGCTGGGCCGTGCGCCGGGACCCGCGGCCCGACGGTCCCGTGCTGGTGACGACGCTCGCCGGCGGCTTCCGGAGCTACAACTTCCACGGCCACTATCAGATCGCGACGCACGCCTTCGTCACGAGCCGGGTGCACCTCGACGACACGAGCCGCTGGGAGATCGGCGTCGGCTTCAGCCTGGACCTCGAGGCCCTCGTGGCGCTGCCGGTGATGGCCATCATTACGCGGGCGCGCGCCCGCGACCCGGACGAGCCCGAGGCCGAGTGAGCCGTGCGGCTCCGCGCGGACGACGCGCGAGCGCGGCGGGTAGGGTCGCGTCATGAAGACGCCTTCGACGTGGCTCCTCGCGCTCGCGACGTTCACCCTCGCGACGGCCTGCGGGGGCACCCCCGAGCCGGCCCCGGCGCCCGAAGGCGTGCCCGAGGCGCCGGAGGAGCCCGAAGGGGACGCACCGGGCGCCGCCGAGGCGGAGGCGCAGCGGCTCCTGGCGCTCTACACGCCGCTCTTCGTCGCCGTGCGTACCGAGGTGTCCCGCGCGAACTGGGTCGCGAGCACGGACGTCTCCGAAGAGCACACGGGGCTTCGCACGGGAGCGAGCACGGCGTACTCGGCGATCACCGGCAACGCCGAGCTCATTCGCCAGGTGCGCGGCCTGCTCGAGCGCCGGGCCGAGCTCGAGCCCCTCACCGCGCGGCAGCTCCGCGAGATTCTCCTCGACGCCGCCTACGCGCCCATGACGAAGCCGGAGCTCGCCCGGGCGCGCGTCGCCAAGGAGTCCGAGGTCTCGGCGATTCTCGACGGCTTCGAGTTCTGCCTCGCCCGCGACGGTGACGAGTGCACGCGCCCGGTCACCACCAACGACCTCGACCGGGTGCTCGTCGAGAGCCGGGACCTCGCCGCGCGCCGCGCCGCCTGGGAGGCCTCGAAGGAGGTCGGCGGCGCGCTCCGCGAGGGTCTCCTCGAGCTGCGCGATCTTCGGAACGGGGTCGCGCGAGAGATGGGCTACGACGACTTCTTCGCGCTCCAGGTCGCCAACTACGACATGAGCTCGGACGAGATGATGGCGCTCCTCGACCAGCTCCTCGCCGAGATGCAGCCGCTCGTGACGGAGCTCCACTGCTGGGTGCGCCACACGCTCGCGGCGCGCCACGGCGCGGACGAGGTGCCGGAGCGCATCCCGGCGCACTGGCTCGGCAACCGCTGGGCGCAGAGCTGGCCGGGCCTCGCCGAGGGCGTGAACCTCGACGCGCTCGTCGAGGGCAAGGAGCCGAGCTGGCTCGTCGAGCAGGCCGAGCGCTTCTACACGAGCATGGGGCTGCCGGAGCTCCCGGAGTCCTTCTTCACCGAGAGCGACCTCTACCCCGTCGCCGAGGGCGACGTGGGCGCGGGCGGCGAGCCGCGGAAGAAGAACGCGCACGCGAGCGCCTGGCACCTCGACCTCGACCAGGACGTGCGGAGCCTGATGAGCGTCGAGACGAACTGGCGATGGTTCGAGACCACGCACCACGAGCTCGGGCACATCTACTACTACCTGCTCTACGCCCGGGACGAGGTGCCGCCCCTGCTCCGCGGCGGCGCGAACCGGAGCTTCCACGAGGGCGTCGGCGAGCTCATCTCCCTCGCCTCGGGCCAGCCGCCCTATCTGCGCGAGGTGGAGCTGCTCGCCGAGGACGCGGAGCTCGACGAGGAGGCCTTCCTGCTCGATCAGGCGCTCACGGGACCGGTGGTCTTTCTGCCCTTCGCCGTCGGCGTGATGAGCCACTACGAGTACGACCTGTACGCCGGCGGTCTCGCGGCGGAGGAGCTGAACACGCGCTGGTGGGAGCACGTGGCGCGCTACCAGGGCGTGGTCCCGCCGGAGCCGCGGGACGCGGGCACCTGCGACGCCTGTACCAAGACGCACATCATGGACGACCCGGCGCAGTACTACGACTACGCGCTCGCGACGGTGCTCCGCTATCAGCTCCACGAGCACATCTGCCGGGAGCTGCTCGAGCAGGACCCGCACGCCTGCAACTACTACGGCCGTGAAGAGGTCGGCGCGTTCCTCCGCGAGGTCATGGAGCCCGGCGCGACGCGGGACTGGCGCGAGCACCTGGAGGCGCTTACGGGCGAGGGCCTCACCGCCGAGCCCATGCTCCGCTACTTCGCCCCGCTCAAGGAGTGGCTCGCCAGGGAGAACGAAGGCCGCAGCTGCGCCTGGCCGAGCTGAGCGCGACTGCAGCCACAGGCGGGGCCGCCCTTCTTTGTCGCTGGAGCCCGACCGGCACGGCCGCCCAGGGGCTCATCGACGTGGCGGAACGGGGGAGCCAGGCCGAGGGCGAGGCCGAGGAGTAGCCCGCACGACGCGACACGGATCGCGCGAGGGCGATCGTACGCCGGACGCTTCGCGCCGATGGCCCGCGGTCAAAGCCGGAGCGGCGGCGGGATGGCGACGGTTCCCGGCGGCGGCGGGGCCTAGCCTTCCCTCGGGGAGGCCGCCATGACTAAGGGCTGGACGCGGAAGGTGGTCGTCACGCGTCATGGCGGGCCCGAGGTGTTGACGACGGTCACCGAGGCGATCCCCGAGCCCGGACCCGGCGAGGTGCGGGTGCGCGTCCTGGCCGCCGGAGTGTCGGCCTTCGACCTCATGTACCGGCGCTGGGGGCGGCTCCCCGGCACCCCCGCGCTGCCCTTCGCGCTCGGGGAAGACGTGGTCGGCGACGTCGACGCGCTGGGTCCGGGCGTGTCGCGCCTCGCGCCCGGTGAGCGCGTGGCCGGGGGCACCTGGGCCCTCGGCGTGGGTGGGGGCTATGCGGAGCACGTCTGCCTACCGGCCGACCAGCTCGTCCCGCTTCCCCCAGGCGTCGACCCCGCGGAAGCCGTCTGCCTCGTCGTGAACTACCTGACGGCGCACCAGCACCTCCACCACATCGGGCAGGCGCGGGCGGGTGAACGACTCTTGGTGCACGGCGCAGCCGGCGGCGTCGGCACCGCGCTCCTCGAGCTCGGCAAGCTCGCAGGCCTCGAGATGTTCGGCACCGCGTCAGCGAGCGCCTTCGCTCTCGTCGAGGCGCTCGGGGCCACGCCCATCGACTACCGGAGCGAGGACTTCGTCGCGCGTATTCGCGAGCTCACGGTGGACGGGGTCGACATCGTCGTCGACACCATCGGTGGGGGCCGTCACCTCTGGCGCTCGTACCGCGCGCTCCGGACCGGGGGACGCCTCGTGTGGCTCGGCTCGTCCGCGGTGGAGACGGAGGGCCTGCGCGTCGCCGCGACGAGCATGGCCATCAGCGCCCTGCTCCGGTGGCTCCCCGACGGGAGGTCGGTGCCGCCCTGCCCCACCATGGACGAGCTCGCCAGGGCCGATGGTGAGTGGTACCGGGCGACGCTCGGCATGCTCCTCGCGCTCCTCGCTGCAGGAAAGCTGCGGCCCGTGATCGCCGGGCGCCTTCCGCTGGCCGAGGCAGCGCGCGCGCACCGCCTGCTCGAACAGGGCGGACGCCCTGGCAAGTTCGTGCTCCTCCCCGGCGCCTAGGGAGTCGCGCTCCATCGCGGCGCCGGGGCATGACCGCCCTCGTCGACGCCCCTCGCCGGGACCGCTACCGTGATCGCGCGGGGGAAGTGTCATCGGCTCGGACTCCGCGCTTGTCTTACGTGGAGGTCCTCATGCTTCGTACTCTCGCGCGCGCCGCCCTCGGCGCGCTTGTCCTCGCGTCCGTCGCTCTGGCGCCGGCGCGCGCGTCGGCCTGTGGCGGGCTCTTTTGCGGCGCCGGCGCCAACCAGGTGGTGAACCAGGTCGCCGAGCGCATCCTCTTCCTCGCGCGGCCCGACGGGCGCACGACGGCCATCGTCGAGATCCAGTACCAGGGCCCGGCGCCGGAGTTCGCGTGGATCCTGCCGGTGCCCGGGACGCCGGAGGTCGGCGTGTCCTCGAGCGTCGCCTTCGATCGGCTGCAGCAGCGGACGAACCCCCGCTACACGCTCACCGCGGCCGGCACCCCCTGCAGCGGCTTCCGGCCGGCCGGGGGTTGCAGCGTCCAGGCCACGGAGTCCCTCAGCCGCGGCGGCGCCGTCGACATGGGCTTCCCCTTCCAGGAGACCGACCCCGTCGCGATTCTCGACAGCGGCACGGTGGGCCCCTTCGACTTCGTCACGCTCGGCGTGATGCCGGACATGGAGGACCCCGCGGACGTCGCCGTCGAGTGGCTCGATTCCAACGGCTACGACGTGACGGCGCTCGGGCCGGACGTGCTCCGCCCGTACCTCGAGATGGGCATGAACCTCATGGCCTTCCGGCTGACCAACGGTGCCGACACGGGGTCCATCCGGCCGCTGATGCTCACCTACGAGAGCGAGCGGCCGATGCTCCCCATCCGGCCGACGGCGGTCGCGGCCGAAAACGACATGGGCATCCTCGTCTGGGTGGCGGGGCCGAGCCGGGCGCTCCCGACGACCTACCGGCACCTCGTGCTGAACGAGGCGGCGCTCGACTGGCGCGTCGTCGGCGCGAACTACCCGCAGGTCGTCGGCAGTGCCGCCGACGAGGCGGGCGGCCACGGCTTCGTCACGGAGCTCGCGACGCCGACGGAGGGGCTCGTGGCGCCCCCGGAGCTGCCGACGGAGCTCCGTGACATGGAGGCCTGGGTGGGCTTCGACGCGGCCTCGGCCATTCGCCGCGCGCTGGACTTGCTGACGGTCGCGCCGGCGAGCTTCGCCTCGCCGCCGCGCCACTACGACGGCGTGCGCGACGTCGTCGACGCCCTCGTTCCCCGGCCCGAGGGCGTCACGGTGGACGACGTGCTCGGATGCGCGGACTGCGTGCTCACGCCCGGCGACCTCGAGGACTTCGACCTTCGCGTCTTCCTCGAGGCCCTCGACGAGCAGGCGCTCGCGCCCGTCGAGGAGTTCGAGCGGCTGCTCATGGAGCAGCCCTACGTGACGCGGCTCTTCACGACGCTGAGCCCGGAGGAGATGACCGTCGACCCGGAGTTCGCCTTCACCCGCGGATTGGCCGACGTCTCGAACGAGCACACGGCGACCATGCGTTTCGGCTGCCACGGCGACATCACCTCGCAGACGCTCCAGCTCGCCGACGGGACGGAGGTCCTGATGCCCCTCGACGCCCAGCCCTGGCAGGACGAGGTGCCCTACGTGCTCCGCGAGGAGCAGCTGGTCGTGACCGAGACGGCGAGCGCCCTGAGCCTGCAGCTCGACAACGCGCCCGAGGCCGACGAGCGCATCGCGAGGCACAACCGCGAGATCCGAGGCCAGCTCCCGAGCAACGGCGGCTGCGGCGCGGTGCCGGTCACCGGCGCCCCGCTGCTACTGGCCTTGCTCCTCCTACGCCTTCGCGCGGGGCGAGCGTGATGAAGCAGAAGGAGCTCCGTCTCGCCCGCGGGTCGGAGGGCTAGGGCGCCGCGCGCGCGATCGCGGCGCCGAGGAGCAGCACGACGGCCGCTGCCAGGCCGAGCTGGGCGAGGCCGGCGACGGCGACGACGAGGCCGCCGACGGCGGAGCCCAGGCCCTGACCGAAGTAGAAGAAGGAGAAGTAGAAGGCGAGCGCCGTGGGGGCCTCGGGGCCGGCCGCGCGGACCACGCGGAACTGGAGCAGCGGGACCAGCGTGAACATGGCCGCGCTCCCGATGAGGAGCGCGAGGGCGCAGCCGGCGATGGCCAGCGCCGAGCCCGGCTCGGCCAGCGCGTACATCGCCGTGAAGGGCACGAAGCCCAAGCCCCCGAAGACGAAGCAGAGCGCCATCACGCCCGGCGTGGGTCGCTTGTCGGCGAGCGCGCCGCCCAGCACCGTGCCGACGGCGCCGCCGAGACCGACCACGGCCTGGAGCCCGCCGACGCCCCGGGGGCCGAGACCCGTGAGCTCCTCGAGGAGCGGGCCGATGTAGCCGAAGGCCAGGAAGACCCCGGCGAAGGCCACCATCACGAGCACCAGGTTCGACGCGGCGTCCCAGCGGCGGAGGAAGGCGAAGGAGGGCTTGCCCGGCGGCGCCGCCTCGTTGTCGGGCACCCCCGCGGCGATGGCCAGCGCGCCCAGCAGGTTCAGCGCGCCGGCGAAGGCGAAGGTCGCCCGCCACCCGAAGCGCCCGCCGACGAGCGTCCCGAGCGGCACGCCGGCCGCGAGCGCGAGGACGACGCCGGCGATCACCGCGGCCAGCGCCTTCCCGCGCTTCTCCGGGGGCACCATGGTCGTCGCGAGCGCGCCCGCCAGCGGCGCGAAGACGCAGGAGAGCGCCGCCGCCGCGACCCGCGCTCCGAAGAGAAGCCGGAAGGTCGGCGCCGCGGCGCTCGCGAGGTTCAGCACGCCGAAGGCCGCCAGGCTCAGCACGAGGACGCGGCGCGCGCCGAAGCGGCGCGTGGCGGGCACGAGCACCGGCGCCGCGAGCGCGAAGGTCACGGCAAAGCCCGTCGCGAGCTGCCCGGCCCGCGCCACGGGCACCTCGAGGTCCTCGGCCAGCGCTCCCAGCACGCCGAGGAAGGCGTACATGGCCGTCCCGACCGTGAAGTTGCCGAAGGTCAGGAGCAGGAGGCGCCGGTTCACCGCGGCCGGACCCTGCCACGCCGCGCGCGGCGGAGGCTAGCTCAGGGGTTGGGCAGGAGATCGCCGCGGAAGTCGAAGCCGATGATGATGTAGGGGAAGGCCTGGCTGACGCCGTCCGTCACGAGCCTGCCGTTGCTCGGTACGAGCGGGTCCGTGGATGCGCATCCGTCGCCCGAGATCACGCCCTGGGTGCACCCCATGGCGTCGCCGGTACGCCAGCGGTGCCGCGTCCACCACTGCATGAGCAGGATGATGCTCGGCCCGTTGAAGCTGTCCTTGTACTTCTTGAAGAAGGTGTAGGCGAGGACGGGTCCGATGCGGTCGAAGGGCCCGTTGTTGCCGCGCGGCGCGTCGTCGTAGAAGGGCGTGACCAGCGTGTAGCGCGCGCCGACCGTCCACTTGTCCGCGTGCAGGTAGAGCACGTCGAGGTTGTTCTCGAGGTACCAGCCTTCGTCCTGTTGGAGGATGTCGTAGACGGGGTCGTAGAAGAAGCGGTCGCCGTTCTCGAGCTCGAAGTCCGGTCGACCTACCCGCGTGACGTTGCGGATCGCCACCGGTCCCGCCGCGATCTGAAGCGTGAGCTCGAGGTTGAGCTCGTGGCCGAAGGTGCCGTAGTTCAGGCCCGAGTTGCCGATGCGGTCCTGGTTCGAGTCCGAGTAGTTCTCCGCGGGGTTCGCGTAGCTGTTCACGAAGTCGAAGTTACCGAGGTAGCCGATGGCCTCGTAGCTCGCCGCGAGGATGACGAAGGGCACGGGCTTCAGCTCCACACGCGGGCCGAAGCGCACGAAGGCGGGGCTGATCTGCGAGTACATGCCCGCGCCGACGAAGTTGTCGCGGAGGAAGATCGAGTTCGAGCGGAAGAGCCGGTACCGGTACTGCAGATTGAAGCGGTTGATGAGACCCAGCGGGTTCAGCCGCGCCACCGTCGTGTTCTGGTAATAGAGCTGCCGCTGCGGCTGCGGTCCGTACTGCGCGGCCGCCTGGCTCGGAAGCAGGCTCGCGGCGGTGCCGACGAGCAAAGCGAAAGAAAGCACGCGCAACAGCGCGCACGGTCGAGACCCCGGACGACACCCCATGGCGCGCATCATACGCATGCGCGGGCCCTTCGTGGCGCTTTTGTGAAGCGCCGCTCAGGAACGGGGGCCGTCCGTCACCGACTGCGGGGGGGCTCCCACGCCGCGAGCCCGCGGCCGAGCCCCAGGCGAAGCGCCAGCTGCGCCATCAGCGTGAAGCCCGTGCGCGACGCGTCGGGTCCCGCCTGGAAGCGCGCGTCCGCCACCGTGCGGCGCCCGAGCAGCCGCAGGAAGGCCCCGCGCCACACCGCGCCGTGTCGCCGGGGCGGCGTGAGCGGCACGTCGACGCCGAGCCCCGCGACGAAGCCCACCCCGGGCTCACCGAGCGGGCCTCGCTCCACGAGGAGCTCGATGAAGAGCGACTGCAGCAGCAGCTCCGGCCACGGTCGCCCCACCCAACGATCGGTCAAGAAGAGCGCCGGAAAGAGCGGCCTTACCTCGGCGCCCACGCGGAGGGCGCTCCCGGCGTCGAAGCCGCCGCCGGCCTCCAGCACGAGCCCCGCCGCGTCGAGGTAGCGGAGCCGGAGCGTCCCCGCGAGGACCGGCGAGGTCCCGCCCTGCACGCCGGTGCGGAGGCCGCCGCCCACGCCGAGGTCGAGCACGAAGTCCCGGTCGAAGCGCCGGTAGAGCCCGTCGTCGGGCGGCGCCGCCGACGCCGGGCGCGGGGCGAGGGCGAGCGCAAAGGCGAGGGCCAGGAGCCGCACGCGGTCACGATACGACGACGGGCCCTCCCGTCGCCACGCGAGGCGTAACCGACGCGCCGGCCGGGCGAACGGAGAGCATGCGCCTCCTCGCCGCCGCCGCTCTCCTCGTGGCTGGGCTCGCCTCGTCGCCCGCCTCGGCCCAGTCCCCCGACCCGCACCGCGACGACTGGCTCGCCGCGCGCTGGGTGGTCGAGGGAGGCTTCGTGATGCTCCGGACCGAGCAGCAGGTGAAAGCCGAGATCGGCGGTCGCGGCGCCACCGCGCTCGTGAACGACGTGCAGCTCGCGTCGGGCGTCTTCGCGACGGCGCGCGTGTGGCGCTTCCTGCGCCTCGGGCTCTTCGCCACCTTCGACGTCGGTCGCCGCTCGAGCGCGACCTTCGAGGGCCTGGACGACGAGGGCAACGCGACCACGGTCTCGCTCGGTGGCGGGCCCTTCACGGAGACCTGGGTCGGGCCCCTGGTCCAGCTTCGCTGGCGCTATCTCTTCGGCGAGGCCGGCTGGGGCGCCGTGGCGTTCCGGCAGGACGACGGCCGCGGCGACCTTACGGCGCCGGGGACGAGCGGGGCCTTCCGCGCCTCGCCGCGCGTCGCCTGGATGCTGGGCGCGGGCGGCTACTTCCCCATCTACGGCGCGTGGGATCTCATGCTCCGGGTCACCTATCGCATCCGCTACTACGAGACCCGCGGGGGCGACGACCTCGCCTCGGGCGTGGCCTTCGGCCAGCAGACGATCACGCCCCTCGTGGGCATCACCTGGCGGCACTAGCGGCCTTCCCGTGACGATGGCGTCACCAAACGGGGAGATTTCCGTCCCAGCCGAGGCCGCGAATCGGGTAGCCTCGCGGCGCCTCGGGGACTTCGCGCGTTAGCGCTGACCGGCGTTCAGCGACGGTCGAGCGGCGGGTGCCGCAGTGGCCCCGGTCCGGACGCCCATGCCCCGACACTTCCGCCCTCGTCATCTCGCCCTCGCCGCCGTCACGCTCGCCGGCCTCACGCTGGCCGCGGCGCTCTCGCCGGCTCTGGCCCAAGCGCAGCGGCGCCGGTCCCGCACGCTGCGGGTCGCCGTCGTCGCCGACCAGCGGGCGCTCGCCTTCGAGCGTTTCCACGCGTCTCTCCGCGACGAGCTGAGCGCGCTCCTCGGGGACCGGGTCACCTTCCCCGAGGACTACACCCCCGCCGACGGCACCGAGGCCGGCGTCCGGGCCCGCTTCGACGAGGCGCTCGCCTCGAGCGAGACCGACGTCGTCGTCGCGCTCGGTCCCCTCCTCGGCCTGGTGGCGGCCGGGCGGGACCCGCTCCCGAAGCCCGTGATCCTGCCCTGGGCCGTGCCCGAGCTGCAGGGTCTCCCGCGCACCGGCAATCGCTCCGGCCGCCGCAACCTGAGCTACGTGACGGGGCTCTTCAACATCGAGCGCGACCTGACGCGCTTCCTCGACGTCGTCTCCTTCGAGCGGGTCGTCGCCATCGTCGACGAAGGCCTCTACGCGAGCGTCACGGGCCTCGAAGCGTTCACCCGGGAGGCGGCGGAGCGCGCGGGGGTCGGCGTCTCGCTCGTTCGCGCCCGGAGAAGCGCCGCCGAGGTGCTGGCCGCCCTCCCCGAGGACGCCGAAGCCGTCCACGTGGGCCCGCTCCTCGGCTTCAGCGCGGAGGAGCTCGACCTCCTCATCGCCGGCCTCATCGAGCGCGAGCTCCCGAGCTACACGCCGGTGAGTCCCGAGCTCGTGGACCGGGGCATCCTCGCCACGACCACCACCGACGAAGACCGCGTGCGCCGCGTGCGCCGCGTGGCCCTGGGCCTCGAGCGAGTGCTCGAAGGCGACGACCCGGCGGAGTTCTCCGTGACGCTGGAGCCCCGGGAGGAGCTTCGGCTAAACGTGGGCACGGCCCGGGCCATCGGGCGCGCGCCGCGCTTCGCCATCCTGACGGAGGCGCGCCTCGTCGGTGAGCAGCGGAGCGCACCGCGGCGCACGGAGACGCTCGAGTCCGTGGTACGTCGCGCGCTCGAAGCGAACCTCGACCTGCAGGCCGCGACGGCCTCGGTCGACGGCGCGCGGGAGAACCTGCCGGCCGCGCGAGGCAACCTCCTGCCCACGCTCGGCGCCACGAGCGACGCCACCTGGATCGACCCGGACATCGCCAACCCCTTCGGCCAGCCGGAGCGCCAGTGGCAGTGGGGCGTGCAAGGCTCGCAGCTCCTCTACTCGCCGGGCGCCTACGCCAACCTGCGCGTGCAGCGGGAGGTGGTCGCCGGCGCCGAGGCGGGCTTCGGAACCGATCGCCTCGACGTGATCCTCGAGGCCCTCGAGGCCTACCTCAACGTCCTTCGCGCGCAGACCGCGGAGCGTGTCCAGCGCGAGAACCTCGCGCGTGCCCGCGAGAACCTGAACCTCGCCGAGGTGCGGCAGGAGATCGGGACCGTGGGTCGCGAGGAGGTCTTCCGCTGGCGCATCGAGATCGCGGACAGCCGCGCCGCCGTCATCGACGCGATCGCGGCCCGCAACCAGGCGGAGATCGAGCTCAACCGGGTGCTCAACCGACCCCTCGAAGAGTCCTTCATGCTCGAGGAGATCACGGAGACCGAGCTCCAGGCGCGCTTCGCGGACCCGCGCATCGAGCCCTACGTGGACGACCCGACGAGCTTTCGCATCTTCCGCGACTTCCTCGCCGAGGAGGCGCTGCGGCTGAGCCCGGAGATCCAGGAGCTCGAGCGCAACATCGCCGCTCAGGAGGAGAGCCTCCGCGGCCAGCGCAACACGCTCTATGCGCCGGACGTCGCGCTCGTCGGCGGCTTCTCGAACATCCTCGCCACCGGCGGCGAGGGGAGCGCCGCACCGGACACCGGCGGCGTCGACCTGCCCATCCCGGGCCGGGATCTCTTCAGCTGGAACATCGGCGTCAGCCTCAGCTTCAACATCATCGAGGGCGGCACGCGCTACGCGGAGATCCGCCAGACGCGCGCCGCGCTCCGGGAGCTCGACGCGACGCGCCGGGGCCTCCGCCAGCGCGTCGAGCAGCGCATCCGCGCGAGCATGCACGCGGCCGGCGCCTCACGGCCGGGTATCGCGCTGGCCCGAGAAGCCGCCGAGGCCGCCGCCGCCAACCTCGAGCTGGTGACCGACGCCTACCGGCGCGGCGCCGTGGACGTCATTCGCCTCATCGACGCGCAGAACCAGGCGCTCGTCACGGAGCTGAGCGCCGCCAACGCCGTTTACGACTTCCTCCTCGACTTCGCCCAGGTCGGGCGCGCGAGCGGGCGCTTCGATTTCGAGCGCACGAACGACGAGCGCGACGACTTCATCGAGCGGCTGGGGACCTTCGCCACGGCGCAGCGCCGCGCGGAGCGCGCCGCGCGCGCGGCCGAGAGCCCGTGAGCCGCCGCGCCCTTCCGACAGCCTCCCCGGAGACGATCATGAGCACGCCCACCCTCCCTCCCCGCGTCCGTGCATGGCGCACCCTCCCCCTTCTCGTGCTCCTCGTCGCCTGCGGCGAGGTCGAGGACGTCCCCGAGCCCATCGTGCGGCCGGTGCGCCTGGTGGTGGCCTCCACCGGTGACGGCGCCGCGGCGCGCTCCTTCAGCGGCATGGCGCAGGCTGGGGAGAGCTCCCGGCTCAGCTTCCGCGTGGCCGGCCGCATCTCGAGCGTCGAGGTCAACGTAGGCGACCGCGTCGAAGAGGGGCAGCTCGTGGCGCGCCTGGACGACGCCGACTACGACCTGCAGGTCCGGGAAGCGCGGGCCAACGCGGCCTCGGCCCGGGCCACGCTCCGGAACGCGCAGGCCCAGTACCGCCGCATCCGCGAGCTCTACGAGAACAACAACGCCTCGCGCTCGGACCTCGACAACGCGCGGGCGCAGTCCGACGGAGCGCAGATGCAGCTGGCCTCGGCGGGCCAGCGGGTGCAGCTCCTCGAGCGCCAGGTGGCGTACACGCGGCTCGAGGCACCCGCGGCGGGCGTCATCAGCAGCGTGGACGCGGAGGACAACGAGAACGTCCAGGCGGGCACGCCCATCGTCACGCTCCAGTCGGGCTCGCAGCTCCAGGTGGACATCGGCGTTCCCGAGTCGCTCATCCAGCGCGTCTCCCGCGGGAACGCGGCGAGGGTCACCTTCGAGGCCCTGGGCGGCGCGACCTTCGAAGGCAGCGTGTTCGAGGTCGGCGTCTCGACGGGCCAGAACCGCGCGGCCTACCCGGTGACCGTCCGCCTCCCGGAGGACGCGAGCGAGAACGTCCGACCCGGGATGGCCGCCGAGGTCGAGCTGACCTTCGAGGCCGAGGAGGGTGACCCCACGCTGCGCCTCCCCTCGAGCGCCGTGGGCGAAGACCGACAGGGCCGCTTCGTCTTCGTGGTCGAGAGCGCCGAGGACGGCTTCGGCACCGTGCGCCGCCGCGGCGTGACCCTCGGCGAGCTCAACAGCCAGGGCATCGCGATCCTCGAGGGCGTCGAGGACGGCGAGCGCGGCGTGACCGCGGGCGTCGCGCGCAGCACGGACGGCCTTCGCGTGCGCGTGCCCGGCGGCGCCGGGG
>CALCTH010000347.1 GCA_937893795.1 uncultured Myxococcales bacterium
CCGTTTCAGCCCCGACGTGACCGCCCGCGAGGAGCCCGGCCAGGAGCTCGACGAAGACCGCCACCGACGCGCCCTTGTACCCACCGAAGGGAACGGCCAGGTGGTCGAGAGAATCCGCGATCTCGCAAACGCCGAGGTCCTCGACCTCTCCCTGGGGCACTACCCAGGCTTCTGCTGGGAGCGCTTCGCCCGCGTCGAGGAGCTGGCGGCGCCGTCCGAAGGACATGACCGCGGCCGACGCGTCGAAGAGAAAGGCCGGCCCCGGCTCGGCCGGTATCACGAAGCCGAAGGGGTTGTTGCCGAGGTTGGCTCGTTCGAGCCCGAACGCGGCCATGCTGCGCAGGCTGTTGGACCCGACCATGCCCGCCAAGCCCTCGGACTCCAGGGCGCGCAGGAAGGGTGCGCAGGCCCCGAAATGGGTCGACTGCAAAACGCTGACGTAGCCAACTCCATGGCGCTTGGCGCGCTCGACGGCCGCGCGAACGGCAACCATCGTCGCGTGTTGTCCGGGGGTGAGTGCCGCGTCCACGACGTCGACGGCAGCCTCGATGTCGCGCGCACGTGCAGGCTCGCTCATCTGTGCGCGCCCGGCGTCGACCCTCTTCACGATGCGAGGGAGCAGCGTGAGCCCGTGCGTGTCGACGCCATCGAGCGACGCCTCCGTGGTCGCCCACGCCACGTCCCGCGCGACGACCGGATGGGCGCCGAGAGCCGCGAGCAGTGACTCGGCGAAGGCACGTAGGGAAGCGGCGGTGGCGTGCCCCATGCTCAACGCACCTCGTAGCCCGCAAGCCGCGCGACGTCGGGTTCCACCCCGAGGCCCGGAAGGTCCGGCAGGTCGATCCGACCTTGGTCGGGGACCCATCTCCCGGTCGGATCCAGATCCCAAAGGAAGGGATTGTCGTTCGAGTCGAGCTCGAGCCACCCCCCCGTAGGCGTTGCGGCGACGAGATGGGCGTTGGATGCCAGCGCCACGACCGACGCGAAGTTGTGCGGCACGAGCTCCGTGGCGTGCGCCGCCGCGACCGCTGCCACGCGCATGCACGTGGTGATGCCACCCGACCAGATGGTGTCGGGCTGCACCACGTCCACCACGCGCTCCTCGATGAGCTCGGCGTACCCTGGAAGGGTCATCTCCAGCTCGTAGCCCGCGATGGGCGTCGTCGTCCGTTCACGGACTTCCCGAAGCGTCGCGAGCCGCGCCAGCGGCACGGGTTCTTCGATCCAGCGGACGTCGTGTGCGAGGCACGCCCGGTCGAGCGTGTGCAGCGCGCGCCGATGGAGGCAGGCGTTGGCATCCACCATCAAGTCTCGCTCCGCGCCGAGCAGCTCACGGGCGATGCGGATGCGCTCGGCATCGTCCTTTGCATCGAAGCGGCCAATCTTGATCTTCGCGCCCAGGGCGCCCCGCTCTACCACGCGCTCGATGGAGGCACGGAGCGCCGCCCGTGCGTGGGCATCGTCCCCGGGGTAGTAGCCCGCGTTCCAATACGTCCGAATGGCGCTGCGGCACGCACCGAGCAACTTGTACACCGGCAAGCCCGCGGCCTTGCCGAGCGCATCCCAGAGCGCGCAATCGATGGCGCTGATGGCGCTGACCACCACACCTCGACGCCCGAAATGCTGCGTCTCGTGCATGAGTCGGTCGTGCACGGAGGCGACCTCGGACCCGTCCCAGCCCTCGATCTTCTCGCCCAAGAAGCGGAGCGTCGCGACGACGAGCTCCTCGCAGCCGGCGAAGGCCGCGGCCTCCCCCCAGCCCACCAGCCCGCCTTCAAGCTCGAGCCGGACGAGCACGCAACCGCGTCGTCGTATCGTGTTCCGTGCGTCCGCGATGGGCTCGTCGAGGTCCATCTGGAAGCGGTAGGTCCGGAGCTTCTCGATGCGCACTATCCGCCCTCCGCGGCGAGCTGCTTCGCGACCCGGACCGCCTCGAGGACACCAAAGTCGGGGTCCTCGGGGTACAGGCGTTCGAAGACCGCCGACACGAGATCGTAGTGCTCCTGGAAGTTCACCGCGAGAAAGAGCTCTGGGACGTTGGCCTCCGCCCACTTCCCCGTCGCTTCCAGATAATCCAAGCGGAAGAGCTCGGGATGCTTGTACATACTCGTCGTCGAGTGCTCGCGCGCGTAGACGTCGGACCGGTCGCGCTCGGTTTGCGCCATGACCTCCGTGGGAAAGCACTCCACCCAGATGCCCACGGGGAACTCGCGGTAGCCGGCGCCGTGCTCCGGCAGCCTCACGGTCTGCGTGTACGAGCAGGCGAAGTCGACTTCCTTTGCGGCGCGAAACGCCACTACGTCGTCGATGAGCTCTCGATGCACGAGGGGGCTGTCGCCCATGATCTCCACCACGACGTCCGCCTTGGCGTCCCGCGCGGCCCCCACGATACGTCCCAGCACGTCTCGCTCGGCCCCGCGGAAAAAGCGCGCCCCGTACCGTTCAGCCAGGGCCACGATCTTGTCGTCACTCGGGAGCGTCGTGGTCGCGACGACGACCTCGTCGAGGGAGGGCGCCTTCATCACGCGTTCGAGCAGACGTCCGAGCATGGGAACGCCGGCCATCGGCCGCATGGCCTTGCCCGGAAGCCGGTTCGAGTCGAAGCGGGAGGGGATGATCGCGACGGTTTTCACGGGACGCGCATGTCAGCGTTGGGGTGGTAGCAAGTCAAGGCGAGGTCCGCTCCGCGGCGGCCAGCCGGCGGAAGTCCTCGTTGGTCGACATGAGCTCGTCGTAGGTCGCGCTGGCGACGAGCTCGCCCTGCGAGAGCAGGAAGAGCACGTCGCAGGCTTCGATGGTCGAAAGACGGTGGGCGATCGTGATGACGGTCTTGTCGCCGCTAAGCCGCTCGATGGCCGCGGTGATCTCGCGCTCCGTCTCATTGTCGAGGGCGCTGGTGGCCTCGTCCAGGACGAGCACGGGCGGGTCACGATAGAGTGCACGCGCGATGCCCAGGCGCTGGCGTTGACCACCGGAGAAGCGCGCGCCGAGCTCACCGATACGCGTGTCGAGCCCGTCCCCCAGGGACTCGACGAAGGCCCGAAGCGCCGCGCGTTCGAGAGCGCGCCAGACGGCGGCCTCGTCGATGTCCTCGCCTGCGACTCCAAAGGCCACGTTCTCTCGCACCGTGCCGTCGAGGAGGTACACGGGCTGTGGCACCTAGCCAATCTGCGACTGCCATCCCGAAAGGTCGCTTTGGATGTCTCGGCCATCGACGAGGACGGCCCCATCACTCGGTTCGAGGAGGCCGAGTAGAAGGTCCACGACGGTGGTCTTCCCGGCACCAGAGCTTCCCACGAAGGCGACCGACTCCCCTTGCCGAATCGTGAGATCCAATCCGCGAAGCGCTTCGACCGCTGCTCCCGGATAGCGATAGCGAACGCCATCGAGGCGCAATGCCTCCCGAAGCTCCATCTCCGTTCGAGCCTGGGAACGTTGCGACCGCACAAGCTCGTAGCGTTCGAGATCACGTGCGACGACGCGTACGGCGGGCCGGAACAGTCGAATCGTCGTGCCCGCGCCGATGAGCCGATTCAACGAAGGCATGAGCCGAACCGCGGCCAGCGCGAAGAGCCCGAGGATTGGTAAAATGCCGTCCAAGCCCCGCCGATCGCCCTGGAGCAAGGCTGCGAGCACCACCAGCAGGATGGCCCCGATTCCGATGGTCTCGATGAAGAGTCGCGGAAGCTCGCGGACGGTCCGATGAAAACGCTGCGCTCGCGCATAGGTCCGTCCGGCGCGATCGAAACGATGTAGGAACGCGGCCTCACGCCCCAGGACCTTGAGCTCCTTGATCGAACCGAGGCCCTCGTTGACGCTGCGAATGTGCTCCTCGGTCGCTTCCTGCTTCTCACGTCCGAGGCGAGCCGTGGTGCGCCGAACGGACGCGTAGAAGAGGCCGCTCACACCGGCAAGCACTCCGATGGAAAAGAGTGCTGCCATCGGCTCTGCCCAAATCAACAGCCCTGCGATCACAAGGATCACAAGAATCTCGGACGTGGCGTTGGCCATGGCTGCCGCTACGTTGGCGAACACGTGACGAACCTCGTCCGTGACGTTTCGCAAGAGCTGCGCCGAGTTGGTTCCGAGATGGAACTCGTAGGGGCTTGCCATGTATACGGCCATCAATCGCCGTGCGACATCCACCTGTCTTCCGAAAACGAAGCGAAACTGATAGTACTTCAAGAGTCCTAGATACACGTTCTTGAGAACGTACATCGCAAGCAAGGCGGCGGCACTGATCACGAGGAGCGAGTCCTTGTCATCGACTCCGGTCGTCCGCTGAAGAGCATCCAAGATGCCGCGCCCCCGCGACTCTCCACCATCACCGAGAATCGCCAGAAAAGGCAAGATCAAGCCGATTCCCAGCGCTTCCAGCCCGGCGCCGACCGTCAGCAGCACCAGCAACAGCAGTGCTGAGCGCCTTGCACGTCCCGGCAGGAGGATGGCGAAGTCGGTGAGAAGCGAACGCATCGCGGGGATGCTGGGCGATGTGAGTGACGGAGTCGAGACGCCGAGGAGCAGCGGGTTCGACCTTTCGATGCACGAGCATTGGGCCGAGTTCACAGCTCGCCCGAGTCTTGCCGTCTTCCCGGTGCAACTGCTACGGAACGGCCCGTGCGCCGGGTGCTGTACCTCACCTACGACGGGATTCTCGACCCTCTCGGGACCTCGCAGGTGCTTCGGCCGGTGGTCGAGCTCGCATCACGGGGAATCCCCTACGCCATCGTGAGCCTCGAGAAGTCTGCAAGGTTGGCCGAAGCGGGACGGCTTCGAGACACACGAACCCGGCTTCGCCGCGCGGGCGTGCCGTGGCATCACGCGGAGTACGCGACGACCGGTCATCAGCGAGGTGCGCTCAACGCCACCAACGTGCTGCGGCTTGCTCGACGTGCGCTCGCCGAGGGAGACGTCGGCCTCCTCCACGCGCGGTCGCACCCCCCGACCGCCCTGGCGTGGATTCTCTCGAGAACGGCGGGGGTGCCGTACCTCTTCGACTTCCGTGGGTACTGGCTCGAGGAGCGACAGAGCTCTCGAGGTCTCCTCAGCCGCAGCGGGCCGTTCCGCGCCGCCAAGCTCCTCGAGCGGCGCCTCGTCGCGGACGCGAGCGCCGCGGTGACGTTGACGGACCTCGCGGCCGGCGACTTTCGCGAGGGCGTGCTCGGGTCCTGGCCCTCCGACCGACCCGTGGAGACCATCACCACGGTCGCCGACTTCGATGAGTTTCGGCTCGACGGCTCGGACGACGTCGTTCCTGCCGACTTCCGCGAGGCGCTCAGCGACAAGTTGGTCGTCGCCTACTGCGGCTCAATCAACCCCTTCTACGAAGTGGACGCATCCCTCGAGCTGGTGCGCTTGCTCGCTGAGCGCCGGGAGGACGTGCACTTCCTCGGACTCACGCTTCAACGGGAGGCCCTGAGTGCCGCAGCGGACGAGGCCGGCATACCGGCCTCGAGTCGGACGATCGTCAGCGTGGACCAGCACGAAGTGGCGGCCTGGCTTCGTCTTGCCGACTGGGGGTTGCTGCTTCTCACGGAGCCCTTTGCCAAGCGCGGAAGCATGCCGACGAAGCTCGGTGAGTTCTTCGGTGCGGGCGTGCGCCCGATCCAGCTCGGCTGCAACCGCGAGGTCCGGGACTGGGTGTCTCGCACGGGCTCCGGTCTGGCGCTCGTCGGAAAGGACGCTGCCTCGCTGCAGGCCGCCGCCGATCACATCGCGGCCCATTCCCTCGACCGCGGCTCCCTGGAACAGGCTCGCCGTGAGGCAGCGTCGCATTTCAGTCTCGAAGCGGGCGTGGCTCGCTACGAAGCGCTTCTCAGGCGGCTGCTCGGGAGTCCCGACGCCTTCTCCCCGGGCTCCTCCTCGGTCCATACCGGAAGCGGCCCGCCTCGAGCGAGCAGAAGCACGACGGCCGCGAAGAAGGGGACGAGCGGCACCCGATAGCGCGACAGTGTCCCCAGATTGGTGGAGGCGAGGCCGACAGCCACGCCGAACACGGCGACGAAGGCGATCGCGAACACGAAGAGCGGACTCCTCCCGAGGCGGCTCCAGAGCGACCGCCATGAGTGCTCCCAAAGGGCCCGCAGAAAGAGCAAGAGCAGGAGTGTCATCTCGAGCGCGTTGACGAACATCGGCGCGTTCCGCGCCTCGAAGATCAACGGCCGAAAGAGCGCCGTGAAAAGGGCGAGCGGCGCAAAGCCGAGCTGCCCGATCGGGGAGCCCCGCACGTTCTCGGCGAGAGCGTAGTTCGAGCCCCCGCTGACCTGTGCGCCGACGGCCTGGAGGCGGCTCGCTTCGTCGATGACGTTGTCGAACGCGTAGCGTGGGAAGACCTGGCCCAGCAGAACCATCGCGACCACCGCACCGACCCCCGCCAGCACGACATAACCCGGGCGTAGGCGAACCCGAGGTCGCCGCGCCACATGGAGCTCCCGATGCCAGTACCACCAGACGACGCTCGAGAGGACCAGCGCGAAGAGAACATACGGCTTCACGAGAGCGATCGGCGTCGCGCCTGCGAACAAGACCGGGAGCGAGCGAAGTCGTTCGCCGCGAAAGAAGCGATCCATGGCGACGAGCACCCAGCCCAGGCCCGCCATCGCGACGGACTCCTTAAGCAGCGCGCTCGACCAGAAGACGACGGATGGCACGAGCAAGGCCGCCAGGAGCACCGTCCGACGCTGTTCCAGGGGGACGTGTGCACGGAACACGCGATAGAGGGCGAGCTGGCCGAAGAAGGCCCCCAGGCTCGCGACGAGCCCCGAGACGTAGAGCGAGTCGCCCAACGACCAGATGATGAGGGCGGCGATGCCCTGCATCGTCCCCGTCGACGCCCCCGCTCCGATCACGTCGAAGGGAAAGACGTGATCGCCCGTCTGAAACACCAGGCCGAGCGTCCGCGGTAGGAAGAGCCCCGGGTCGAAGTCGATCAGACGGGCGATCTGACGACCCGTGTACTGGTAGAGCGTCACGTCGCCTCCGCGGTAGAAGCGCGTCGTGACCAGCACCTGCAGGACGGCGCTGATGAGATGGGCGATGAAGGCTGCGATGACCCAACCCGTCTCCCGGGCGTCGTAGCGACGACGCTGCATGGCGAGCACCAGCGCCGCAGAGATGGCGATGCCGAGCATCGCAACCAAGGCACGAGGCGTCATGACGTGGGCGAGGCCTCCCGCCAGGCCTGAAACATCAGCACCGACCAGAGAGCATGCTGGTGCTCGCCGCGTCCGGCGAGGTGATCGTGCCACCGGCGGCGAATCGGCCTCGGGTCGAAGGTGGACGAGAGGCGTTCCTCCGTGAGATGGGCCTCCGCCCAGTCACGCAGCGGGCCCCGCAGCCACCGGCCGACGGGGACGCCGAAACCGAGCTTGGGCCGGTTCACGAGACTGTCCGGGACGTGCCGCCGGAGCACCGAACGAAGTGCTCGCTTGCCAACTCCGCCTTCCACCTTGAGGCGTCGCGGTAGGCGCCATGCCAACTCCAATACCCGATGGTCGAGGAGCGGCACCCGCACCTCGAGAGAGACGGCCATGCTCGCGCGGTCGACTTTCGTGAGGATGTCGTCGGGCAGGTAACCCACGAGATCTTCGAGCATCATCTCCTCGACGAGGGGCAAACGAGACAGGGAGCGGCTCGGCCGTTCCGCTTCGTACTGAACGTCGGGGAGTAGCTGGAGCGGCTCGTGCCACGCGCTCTGCAGAGCGAGATGAAGGGCCCCCGCGTCCTTCACGCCCAGCACGCGCGCCAACTTGTGGACCTTGTCCCCCGGCAAGCGAAGGTCGGGAAGCGGCGGAGATGCAACGCTCCAGAGATGATCGTACGTCCGGGTGCTCACCCGACGAAGCGTGTCTCCGACCAGCACCCGAAGGCGCCGGGGCGCCCAAGCGAGCACGTGCCCCACGCGTTCGCTCCACACGTGACGGTTGTACCCACCGAAGACCTCGTCCCCGCCATCTCCCGAAAGCGCGACTGTGGCGTGTTCGCGCGCCAGCTGACACACGAGAGACGTCGGTAGGAGCGAGGAGTCTGCGAAGGGCTCGTCCGCAATGGTCGGAAGTTCAGGGACGAGGCGTAGCGCGTCCTCGGCGCTGACCTCTCGCGTCACGTGCTTCGTACCGAGGTGTCGCGCCACGGCCGCGGCTGCGGGCCCCTCGTCGTAGGCGAGATCGGTGTTCCCGATGGCGAAGGTATGCGCGGCGCCGGAGGAGACGCGCGTCATCGATGCGACCACGGAGGAGGAGTCGATTCCCCCGGAGAGGAACGCCCCTACGGGCACGTCCGCCCCCAAGCGCCGTCGCACGGCCTCCTGGAGCTCGTGTTCGAGCGCATCCAACGCCTCGTCGTCCGTCCCCCGCCACACGTCGTGGTGGGCGTCGAGCGCTCGTTCGCGTGCATCCCAGAAGCGGAGCCGTCGCGGCTCGGCGTCGGGCGCCTCGAAGCTCAGCACCTCTCCGGGCAGCACCTTGAACGCTCTGCGGAACACCGTGTGCGGCGCCGGAATGCAGCTCAGCCGGAGGTAAGTCGCCAGCGCGCTTCGGTCGATCTCGCGATCGAAGTGCGGGTGCTCTTGCATCGCCGCAAGGGTCGAGGCGAAGAGGAGCGCTCCGCGGGCACGGCCCCACACCAGCGGCTTGCTGCCCACCCGATCCCGCGCGAGGTGGAGACGTCGCTCGCACCGGTCCCAAAGCGCGAGCGCGAACATTCCGTTGACCCGGCCGAGCGCCGGGACGAGCCCCCAACGCTCGATCGCCGCGAGGAGCACCTCGGTGTCGCTCTCGCCGCGCCACGGTCCTTCGAGCTCACGCCGCAGCTCCCGGAAGTTGTAGATCTCTCCGTTGTAGCTGAGCACGTAGCGATCGCTGCGCGAGGCCATTGGCTGAGCCCCAGCAACGGAGAGGTCGAGAATCGCGAGACGGCGATGACCGAGGATGGGCGCGCCGGGACCACCCGCCGCGACGCCGGAGTCGTCCGGGCCGCGTGGTCGCAGAACCTCCAGGCCGGCACGCACGAAGGCAGCGGCGCTCGGCGCGTCCGCTTCGCTCAGTTCCCAAACCCCGCAGATCCCGCACACGCCGTCAGCTCGTAGCGCCGCGTCCGGCGTGCCTCAACTGCGCGGGCTCAGGGCGTGACCTGGGCAACGAAGATGTCTTGGGCGCCCGCCGAGACGATAGCCGGCGACACGAACCGAATGCGGTTTCGGTACGCGCCCGAAACCGCGACCTCGGAGGACGGTGTCGTGGTGAGGGCATATACGATCTGGTCTTCCCCACTACCGTACCCGCGCGTCCAAAGCGGCGACCCGTTCGGCTGGAGCGCGATGATGAAAGCGTCCCGACCGCCCTGGTTCGTCAAGGTGTTCACGCCGAAGTTCGTCGTGGCGTCGAAGTAGCCGCCGACGTAGATGCGATTCGCGGAGTCGACCTCGACGCCGAAGCCGAGCTCGTTCCCGGTCCCGCCATAGCCGCGAGCGAGGGAACACGAACCGCTGGACGTGTAGCGCTGAATGAAGACGTCGCGTCCACCACTGGACGTGATCGTCCCGCAGCCCGCGGTGGTGATCGAGCCCTGGTACCAGCCGCCAATGACCACTTCGTCGAAGCTCGTGATCGCGATCTCGCGGGGCTGCTGCTCCGACGCGTCGCCGAGCGCAGAGCTCCATCGATGTGCGCCGCCCGAGGTGAACGAAGCGACGAAGCCGTCGTCGTCGCCTGCGTTGGTCAGCGCACCCCCACCGAAGTCGACCGAGTTCTCGAAGGACCCGGTGACGTAGATGTTGTCGTTGGAGTCGATGTCGACATCACGCGCGAAGTCGCCGGTCCCCGCATCACCGTAGCCAGCGCTCCACACGTGAGTGCCCGAGGAGTTGAGCTGAAGGAGGAAGATGTTGAAGCTCGACGTGGTCGCAGGAAGCGCGCCGCCACCAAAGTCGGGTGCCCCGCGGTAGAGGCCCGTCACCACCACGTTGTCGGCGCCGTCGGTCGCCACGCCCCAACCCTGATCGTTCTCCGCGGCCGTACCGAAGGAGCGACTCCACACGTGTGCCCCCGCCGAGGTGTACTTCACGACGAAGATGTCCGTCGTGTTGATGGCGCTCACCAGATCGGTGCCGCCGAAGTTCACCGTGCCTTGGAAGTACCCGACGACGATGACGTCGCCCATGCTGTCGACCGTGACGCCCAGCCCGATTTGGTTGCCGCGGACGTCGCCCACCCCGTTGCTCCAGCGGTGCGCACCGGTGGAGTCGTAGCTCGCCACGAAGATGTCGGAGCCTCCGGCCGACACGACGTTGCCGCCCCCGAAGTCGACGGTCTCGCGGAAGGTCCCCGTCACGTAGATGTTGCCGGATGCGTCCGTCGCGATTGCGCGTCCCTGGTCGTTGCCGGTGCTACCCGCGCTCACCTGAAACGCCGCCGCCCCGCCGCCCGACGGGCAAGCGCCACAGTCGGGTCCGCCACAATCCACGCCCGTCTCCATCCCGTCCTGCACGTCGTTGTCGCAGGTCGCCGGGGCGCATACGTCGATGGCGGAGGTGAAGCCAAACGCCACCCCGACGCCGCGCAGACAGGTCAAGCCCACTGCGCACTGGCTGTCGTCGTCACAATCACCCTCGCCGCTCAGGCAAGGGAAGTTCGGGTTGCGACAGAACGAAGGGTCGCCGGGCGCAGCATCGCAGTTCTTGGTCTCGAGCATGTCGATGCACATGCCGCACGAGGACGTCCCCCCGCAGTCGACGCCGCACTCATTGACGTCCCACACTCCGTTCGTGCAGTCGTCCGCCGGATCGACGCAGACGTCGGTGTTGGGAGGCAGCCCGAAGCGACCGCCCGCGGTCCGCTCGCAGACGAGCCCCGCCTCACACTGGGAGTCGAAGTCGCAATCGCCCTCCCCGATGGCGCAGGGGAAGTTGGGGTTGTTGCAGAACCGGCTACCACCGTTCGTGCCGGCGCAGTTCTTCGTGAGGTCGTCGCCACCTGGGCACGCGCCGCAGGCGCTGGTACCGCCACAGTCGACGCCACACTCGTCCACGTCCCACACCCCGTTGGTGCAAGTATCGACGGGGTCGACGCACACGTCGACGCTGCCCAGACCAAAGCGAACGCCGGCACCGCGCTCACAGATGAGCCCCGCCGCGCACTGACCGTCGTTGTCGCAGTCGCCTTCGCCCTCTTCGCAAGGCTCGTTGGGGTTGATGCAGAAGTCCGCGCCACCGTTGGTGCCACCGCAGATGCCCTTCGTGAGCCGGGTCGGAACGCAGCCACCGCACGCGCTGGTGCCGCCGCAGTCGACACCGCACTCGTCCGCGTCCCATACGCGGTTGCCACAGGCGGGCGTCGTACATACGTCGACGTTCCCGAGGCCGTAGATGGCGCCCACGCCCTGCGTGCACACGAGACCCACGTCGCATGTGGAGTTCCCGTCGCAGTCCCCCTGCCCGGCGGCACACGTGCAGCCCGGCGAGCAGAAGTCGTTGTCGCCGTTGGTGCCGCCCAGGCAGCGCGAGAGCGCCGCGGTCGAGCTGCCGACGGCACCGTCCATCGGTGAGAAGTAGCCCGCATCTTCGCCGCAGCCGGCGCGCGCGAGCGCGGAGGCGAAGAGCAACACGAGCGGATGAGCCACGGCCAAGCGATGCAAGTTCTTCCTCGGGTCGAGCGTACGCTGCGGGTGGAGACTGAAGGTACGACCGGAAGGCGTCAACGTTGCGCCCCGGCGGGCCGGAAGCCACGACGTACGCTCCGGTCACACCTCGGAAACGGGCACCCGACGCGTTTTTGTAGCGTCGACGGTTCAGGACATTCAGCCAGCGGTCGTTGCCCGTAAATTCCTGAAATCTGCGTCACCGCGGTTGAATGAGGGGGGACCGCGGTGCATCGAGTGGTTCGGGCGTGGCTTGCGCGAGCCGCCGAGCCCCGGCGGAGACACCCTTCCTCTGCCACCCGACGCGGGGGCCAAGGACCGAGGCGAGGACCCATGAGGCGAACACTCACGAGGCTGACGCAGCTTGGAATCGACCTGACTGTGCTGGTCGCGGCGTTGGCCGTCGCACTGCTGCTCCGCTTCGACTGGGCGCCTCCCGTGGAGATGCTGGCCCGCCTCGTGCTGACCCTTCCCTATGTGGTGCTACTCGAGTACCTGGTGCTTGTCGCGTTCGGCGTACACCGATTCTCTTGGCGCTACATCGGACTCCGCGAGACCGTTCGCATCGCCGCCTCGCTCGGCGTCGCCACCATGGTGCTGGTCGCGACACGCCTGCTCCTCGGGCGGCTTCAGTTCGAGTGGCCGGTCCTCCGACACGGGGTGCTGCCTTTGGGCGCGGTCGCCGCCAACTACGTTCTGGCCGTCCTCGGCATCTGCGGGGTCCGCGGCTTTCGCCGGCTCCTCGGCGAACGACGGGAGCACCGCGCCTCGACCGGTCCACACACCAGCGTCCCCACCATGATCGTCGGCGCGGGCCAGGCGGGACACCTCGTAGCCCAGGAGATGGCACGGAACCCTGGCGCCGGACTGCGTCCCGTCGGCTTCCTCGACGACGACCCCGCGAAGGTCGGTATGACCGTTCATGGACACCCGGTCCTCGGGACGACCAAGGACCTCTCCGCGCTCTGCCGAGCACACGGCGCCAAGCAGGTGCTCATCGCCATCAGCCGACTTCCCGGCAGTCGCATGCGTGACCTCCGCGCGGAGTGCGACGCAGCCGAGATGCCTATGAAGGTGCTTCCCGGTCTCTATGACATCGTCGGGGGGCGGGTGAACCTGTCCCGCATTCGGGAGGTCGCCATCGAGGACCTCCTTCGGAGAGACCCCGTGACCCTCGACGAGGAGTCGCTCGCGAGCTTCCTTCGCAACCGGGTCGTGATGGTCACCGGAGCGGGTGGCAGCATCGGCTCGGAGCTGTGCCGGCAGGTGCTGCAGTTCGCTCCTCGTGAGCTGGTCCTCGTCGAGCAAGCGGAGAACTCGCTCTTCGAGGTCCATCGGGAGCTCACGGCTCGCTCCGGTCTCCTCGTCGTGCCCGTCGTCGCGGACGTGTGTGACGCCGCGCGGCTCGACCAGGTCGTCTCCGCGCATCGACCCTCCATCATTCTCCACGCCGCGGCGCACAAGCACGTCCCGATGATGGAGTGGAACCCGAACGAGGCGATCAAGAACAACGTCGGCGGCTCCATATGCGTGGCCGACGCGGCGCACCGGCACGGCTGCGACGCCTTCGTGATGGTCAGCACCGACAAGGCGGTGAACCCCACTTCGGTGATGGGCGCCACCAAGCGCCTCGCCGAGCTCTACGTGCAATGCCTCGGCGAACGCAGCGCCACACGCTTCGTCACCGTGAGGTTCGGCAACGTCCTCGGCTCGAACGGCAGCGTCGTGCCCATCTTCAAAGAGCAGATCAGCCGCGGAGGACCCGTCACGGTCACCGACCCCGAGATGCGTCGCTATTTCATGACCATCCCGGAGGCGTGCCAGCTCGTTCTCCAGGCGGGCTCCATGGGCGCCGGTGGAGAGATCTTCGTCCTGGACATGGGCAAGCCCGTGAAGATCGTGGACCTGGCGCGCGACCTCATCGGCCTGTCGGGGCTGCGCGAGGGGGAAGACATCGAAATCGTCTTCACGGGGTCGCGTCCGGGCGAAAAGCTCTTCGAAGAGCTTTCGAGCGAGAAGGAGGGCGCCACGAAGACCCGGCACCCCAAGATCTTCATCGGCCGCTCGCACCGGCCCGCCTGGGCTGCCCAGTGGCACGACGCCAAGAAGGCGGTCACGGCACTCCTCGAGCGAGCGGAGCGTGGCGAGGAAGGCGCGCCAGAGGCCATCCGACGGCTGGTGCCCGAGTACGCCCGAAAGGCCCCCCGGCCCGAGCCCGCGCGAAAGCACGATGCGCTCGTTCTTGGAACGCCTCCTGCCGCGACCTGACGAGGCGGCGGCTCGGTGGGGTTTCGCCCTCGCCGTGCTCGGGTCGCTCCTCCTCTTCGGTGGGGCCTTTGCCTGGACGGTGCCTTGGCTGCTCGCCCTCGTCGCATCGGCAGCGCTCGCAGCACAGCTCACCACTCGGGGGCGGGGCGCCCGGCGACTCCAACATCCCGTGCTGCTCGTGACCGCGACCGCGACGCTCGTGAGCTCCCTGCAGCTGGTGCCGCTCCCGGATGTCGTCGGCGCGCTGCTAGGCCTCGAGCGGGCGGAGGACGTCCGGGCGACACGAGCACTCCTGGGCCTTGGAGACGGTTGGCTCCCCCTGACGCGTGACCCGGGCGGAACACGTACGGCCACGATGGCCGGGGCCGCGGCTACCTGTGCCGCTCTCACGAGTGCAACGCTGGCGCGCGGTCGCGCGCGCAGCCGGCTGATCGCCCTCCTGACGGCCGCCATCGGACTGACCGCCTGCGTGCACGTCGTTCACGGCGTGCTCGATGCGGATGCCGTCTACGGCGTACACACGCCGCGCTTCACCTCTCCAGGGGCCCTTGGGCCCCTGATGAACAGAAATCACCAGGCCGCGGTGGCCGCGCTCGGCGCGACGCTCGCTCTGGGCCTCGCCTTCGACGCCCGAACGGAGCCGCGCCCCCGATGGCTCACCTTGGCCGGACTGCTGAGCCTGGCAGCGCTCGCCACCCAGTCGCGTGGTGGGGTGCTCTCGCTAGCTCTGGGCCCGGGCGGCGTGCTGCTCTGGCAAGCCGTGCGTGGCGACGTCGCGAATCGAAGCCGGCACGGCGCCGCGCTCGGCGGTCTTGCGCTGGCCGCGGCCCTCTCGGGCGCTCACCCAGCGATCCGCGCCTTCTTCGCGGAGGGGGGCTTCGACAAGCTGGTGGTCGCGGCCGACTCGCTCTCGCTCTTTCGCGAGGGGCCCCTGCTCGGCGTCGGCAGGGGGGCCTTCAGCGTCGCCTACGCGGCATCCGCCAGTGACGCGCTCCGTTTCACGCACCCTGAAAACGTGGTCGTCCAGTGGGCCGTGGAGCTGGGCATCGTCGGGCTCGCGCTCCTGACCTTCGCCGCACGTTTCGTCGGGCTCGCATGGCTCCGAGCGCGCTCGGCGACCGAGGCGGCCATGGCGAGCGCCCTCCTGGCGTTAGGAGCGCACGATCTCTTCGACTTCTCGCTGGAGATGGCGGGAGTCGGCGTGCTCGCAGCCGCGATCGCGGGCGCCCTGCCCCACCGCGATCGGTTGCCCGAACGACGAGGACGCCGAGCCACGAAGGACGTGGTCGGCGCCGCCTCGTTCGTCGTGGCCTGCGCCGCCGCCCTGGTCCTCGCGCTCCCACCTCGCTACGACCGGACGCAAGGTCCCGTGGACGGCGCCGTGGCCACGGGGCTCTTGAGGGCGCATCCCCTCGAGCCCGAGCTCGCACTCGCCGTTGCCGCGGCGAAGATCGAGGCGGGCGAACCCGACGCTGGACGTTGGCTCAACCACTCCCAGCGCCTCGCGGCGCGATGGGCCGCGCCCCACCTGCTCACGGCGCGCTGGCTCTCACGTCTCGGGGCGCGTGACCAGGCATGGTTGGAGCTGGGTATCGCGGAGTCGAAGGTCGCCGGGGCGTCGGTCCGAGCCGCGTGTTCACTCGTCGCTGGTGGATGGTCGCCGACCGGGGTCCTGCGACTCGTGCCGGTGGACGCCACCTTCACGGAGGAGAGCCGAATTCTCCTCGAGCGCATCCGGCGGTGTTTGAGTGCGGACGACGCGCTGCGCGTCGACGAGCTTCGTGTGGAGCGTGGCGACGTCGTCGCCATCGAACGTCTCGCGCAGCGTGCGCTCGCCGCCGGAGACGACACCCGCGCCGAGGCTCTCCTCGACTACGCGCCGCCGCGAGCGTTGCCCATCCTCAGAGCAGGCGTGCTGGTCCGCTCCGGACGTAGCGACGCGGCGCTCGCGCTTCTCCCTCCCGAAGCACGCGACGTCGCGGCACTTCGGGTCAAGGCCCGCGCACACGCGCAACGCGGCGAGGACGAGGTCCTGCAAAGGCTCCTCCGACGCCTACGCGGACTGAGCGCCGAAGACGTGTACACGCGGAGCGATCAGCTACGCTTCGAAGCCGAGCTCGCCGAGGCGTCGGGGGAGATCGGTCGTGCGCTCCGCCTCGCGGTTCGGGCAGCCGAGGTGCACCCAGCAGAGGGCGACGCGCACACGCGACGGTTGCTCCGAAGCCTTCGGCAACGCACGAACGAGGGGAGGTCCGTCCGCAACCGACCGACACGCGAGGCCTCCACCGGAGCTGACCGCTTGCAAACCCAACCTGCGCCTGGAATGTCCGGAATTCGATGAACGGCAGCCGCACCGAACCGGTGGAACCGAGCGACGGCGACCTCGCCGAATACGGCCGCGCGCTGCTCCGCTTTCGATGGTTGCTGCTTCTCTGCTGTGTGGTGGGACTCGCTGGAGCCTACCTCTGGACTACCCAGCAGACGCCCATCTACCGCTCGGTGGCCACCATCGAGTACGTCCCCAACCCGATGCGACCATTGGGCAACGACGTCGAGGACGTGGCCGACCCAGTGGGCGACTATCTCTCCACACGAGAGCTCCTCGAGACCCAGAACCGGGTGATGGCGAGCCGCAACGTCGTGACTCGGGTCGTCGAACGCCTGGGGCTCGAGGCCAACGCTGGCTTCTTTGGCGAGGACGAGGCTGGCTTCGAAGCGCGCGACATCGACACGGCGGTCGATGTGCTGCGCGGACGCATCATGATCGAACCCGTGACGAACACGCGCCTCGCGGACGTTACGGTGCGTGATCCGTCACCTCGTCGCGCGAAGCTCATTGCCGACACGCTGGTGGACGTCTTCATCGAAAAGAGCCTCGAAGATCGCCTCGCGTCGACGGTAAAGGCGCTCGATTGGCTGGTGGAGCAACTGGACAAGCTTCGAACTGAGCTCGAAGAATCCGAGCTTTCACTTCACGAGTTCAAGGAGCAACACAACGTGCTGTCGGTCTCCATGGAAGACCGACAGAATATCGTGGCTCATGAGATGGGCAGCCTGAGCGCGGCCATCTCGACCATCCAGCAAGAGCGGATTCGGCAGGAAGCCCACGTCGACCGCCTTCGTACGGTTCAGGAGCGTAACTTGCCCGTCGACGGCGACGATGGCGGCGCGGACGTCATCGCTCAGCTACGAAACCGTCTCCGGGAAAAGACCGCCGAGCTCGAGCGGCTCAGCGTCCGATACGGGCCCGAGCATCCTGAAATGAATGCGCTCACCACCGAGGTCGCCAACCTGAGGGAGCAGATCACGCTCGAGCTCAACGGAATGGTCGAAGCTGGACGCGCCCGGCTTGCGGAGACGCGTCAGATTGAGCGGGGCTTGCGGGGCGCGCTCCAGAGGAATCAAGAAGCCGGAATGGAGCTGAATCTTCGCGAGATCGAATATCAGCGCCTGGTACGCGAGAGGGAGAACAGGGAGAAGCTGTACCAGCACGTCCTCGAACGAGCCACCGAGACCAATCTGACCCGCATGCTCAACACGAGCCACGTCCGCCCTGTCGATGCCGGGACGACCGAACGCGACCCGGTCTCTCCCAACTTCGCCTCGAGCCTGGCGGGTGGGAGCCTCGTGGGGTTCTTGCTCGGAGTGATGCTCGCTCTGGCGCTGCAGCGCTTCGACCAGCGGATTCGTGGTCCCGCGCAAGTCGAGGCGACGGGAGTCACGGTGCTCGGCATGCTGCCTCACATGGAGAGCGAGGGAGCGGAGGGCCGAAAGCGCCGCGCGGAGTCACTGCCCCTCCGTGAACGCGACCGCTTCGTTCACCTAAACCCGATGTCGTCGGTGGCGGAAAGCTGCCGGACGATTCGAACCAATCTCACGTTCATGTCGGCGCATCGCAACCTCGGCGCGTTCCTGGTCACCAGCCCGACACCGCGTGAGGGCAAGACCACCGTGGCCAGCAATCTGGCCATCAGCCTCGCCCAGAGTGGGCTTCGCGTGCTCCTCGTCGACACGGATCTACGACGACCGCGGCTGCACCGCTCCTTCTCGGTCGAAAGCGGCGTAGGCATCACCAACTTCTTGGTGGGGGACGGCTCCTTCTCCGACACCCTCGTCGACACTGAAGTCGACAACCTGAGCCTTGCTATCTGCGGCCCCATTCCTCCCAACCCTTCTGAACTTCTCCACACGAAGCGCTTCGGCGAATTCATCCGCACTGCTCGCTCACAGTTCGACCGCGTGATCTTCGATTCGCCGCCGCTAGGCGCGGTGTCCGACGCGGCGGTGATCGCACCTCAACTCGACGGCGCACTACTCGTCGTCAAGGCCGGCCAGACGACGCGAGACGGCCTTCGCTCCTGCATCCGACAACTCGGCGACGTCGAGGCGAACCTACTGGGAACCGTGGTGAACGACATCGACGCAAGCGCCGGCGGTACCCGCTACGGCACCTACTATCACTACTATCGTCGCGAAGGCTACTACCAGGACGAGGATGCCGACGTGACGAAGGGCGCCGCCTAGTGTCCCTCGGGAGAGGCTGACGACTGTGACAGCACGTTCAAACGAAGAGAGGGTCGTCGTCGTGGGTCTCGGCTACGTGGGCTTGCCCGTCGCCCTCGCCCTCGCCGATGCCTACGAAACCTGCGTCGGGCTAGACATCTCGACGGCCCGGGTGGAAGAGCTTCGCTCGGGATTGGACCGGACCCGAGAGGCTGATCCAACGCAGCTCGCGGAGTCCACGCTTCAGCTCACCGACGATCCGGAGTGTCTCCGGGAAGCTACGTTCATCGTCGTGACCGTGCCGACGCCCATCGACATCGACCGGCGGCCCGATCTCCGGCCTCTACGCTCTGCATCGAAGACCGTAGGCGACCGATTGAGCGCCGGAACCGTCGTCGTGTACGAAAGCACCGTCTACCCCGGTGTCACGGAAGAAGTCTGCGGACCGATTCTCGAAGAAGCCTCGGGTCTCGTCGCCGGTGAGGACTTCTTTCTCGGCTACTCGCCCGAGCGCATCAATCCCGGGGACCGGGAGCACACGCTCCAGCGTACGATCAAGGTAGTCGCCGGAGACTCGCCAGAGACGCTGGACCGTGTGGCGCGTGTCTACGACCGCATCATCGATGCGGGCACCTTCCGTGCCGCTTCGATTCGCGTCGCAGAGGCCGCGAAGGTCATCGAGAATACGCAGCGCGATCTGAATATCGCCCTCATGAACGAACTGGCGCTAATCTTCGACCGAATCGGACTCCGCACGAAGGACGTGCTCGAGGCGGCGGGTACGAAGTGGAACTTCCTGCGCTTCCATCCCGGCCTCGTGGGCGGCCACTGCATCGGTGTCGACCCCTACTACCTCACCTCCATGGCCGAGGCCGTTGGCTATCACCCGCAGGTGATCCTGGCGGGACGCCGAATCAATGACGGCATGGGCCCCTTCGTCGCGCAACGCATGGTCAAGATGCTGATCAAGCGTGGCCACCCCGTGCGGGGCGCCCGCGTCGGCATCTTCGGGCTGACCTTCAAGGAGGACGTGCCCGACCTCCGCAACAGCCGCGTGCCAGACATCGTCCAAGAGCTCAAGGAGTTCGGGTGCGAAGTTCTGGTCACGGACCCGCTGGCGGATACCGAGGAGGCGCGCCACGAGTACGGCATCGAACTGGTACCGCAGGAGCGCTTGGTAGAGCTCCATGGAGTAGTCCTTGCCGTAGCGCACGCGGAGTACAAGGAAGCCTCGGTCGGAGGTCTGTGCGAACGGCTGGTACCCGGGGGCGCTCTGGCCGATGTGAAGGCCGTGCTTCGACCCTCGGACGTCCCACCAGACTTCGAATATTGGTCCCTCTGAGAACAGAAGACGACGTTTCATGGCACGTGTCCTGGTTACCGGCGCCGCCGGCTTCATCGGTTATTCCTTGAGCGAAGTGCTCTTGGCACGCGGCGACAAAGTCGTCGGCCTCGACAACCTCAACGGTTACTACGACGTCGCCCTCAAGCATGCGCGACTCGAGCGACTTCGCGCGCACGGCAACTCCTTCCGTTTCGCACATATCGACCTCTCGGACCGGGCTGCCGTCGACGCGGTCTTTTCGGAACACGACTTCGATGGAGTCGTCAACCTCGCGGCCCAGGCGGGCGTTCGGCACTCGCTGACGCACCCTCACGTCTATATCGAGAGCAACGTCCAGGGCTTTCTCCACATCCTGGAAGCGTGCCGCCATCACGAAGTAGGCCACCTTGTCTACGCCTCCTCCAGCAGCGTGTACGGTGCCAACCGCAAGGCTCCTTTCAGCGTGCGTGATTCGGTGGACCATCCGCTGAGCCTCTACGCCGCAACGAAGAAGGCAAACGAGCTCATGGCTCATAGCTACAGCGACCTCTACGGCCTGCCAACGACGGGGCTCCGCTTCTTCACGGTCTACGGTCCGTGGGGACGTCCTGACATGGCGCTCTTCCTTTTCGCGGACGCCATCCTCTCCGACAAGCCCATCAAGGTCTTCAACCACGGCGACATGGAGCGCGACTTCACGTACGTCGCCGACATCGTCGATGGTGTGGTGAGGGTCCTCGACCACCCCCCGACGCCAGGGGCCGCCCCCGCCCACCCCGGCCCCAAGCAAGAGCCGTTACGCGTAGACAACAACGGCCATGGGCGCCCCGTGAAGCTGCTCCGAATGGTCGAGCTTCTGGAAGACGCGCTAGGCCGCAAAGCGCAGAAGGAGATGCTCCCGATGCAGCCGGGCGACGTGCGCTCCACGAACGCCGACATCGATGCCATCCAACAGGCCGTGGGGTACGCTCCCAAGACGCCCTTCGAAGAGGGCGTGGTTCACTTCACGGAGTGGTACCGGAGCTATCACGGTCGATGAGCGGGAAGCTCTGGCTGTCTGCGCCTCATATGGGAGGTGACGAGCTCACGCTCGTGCAGGAGGCCTTCGCCTCCGGCTGGCTCTCCACCGTGGGGCCGCAGCTCGACGCCTTCGAGGCCGAGCTCGGCGACCTCGCGGGGGCCCACTGCTGCGCCCTGGCGAGTGGGACCGCAGCCATTCACCTCGGGCTTCGCCTCTTGGGCATCGGTCCCGGTGACGAGGTGCTCGTTCCCACGCTGACCTTCGTCGCCAGCGTGAACCCTCTTCGCTACCTCGCTGCGACGCCCGTATTCGTCGACTCCGAGCGAGACACCTGGAACCTCGACCCTGACCAAGTCGAGCACGCCCTTCGAACGCGGCCCAAGGTAAAGGCCATCGAGGTCGTTCACCTCTATGGGCAAAGCGCGCAGCTCGACCCCATTCTCGCACTTGGCGAGCGCTACGGCGTTCCGGTCTTCGAGGACGCGGCCGAGGCGTTGGGGACCCAATACCGAGGACGCCAGGTCGGTGCCTTCGGCCACGCTGGCGCCTTCTCCTTCAACGGCAACAAGATCATCACCTGTACGAGCGGTGGCGCTCTCGTGTCGAAGAACGAGGCTCTCATCCGAGAAGCCCGCAACCTTGCGCAGCAGGCGCGCGAGCCGGGCATCGCCTACGAGCACAGTCGGCTCGTATACAACTACCGCCTCAGCAACGTCCTGGCCGCCGGCGGTCGCGGTCAGCTGCGCGTGCTCGAGGAGCGTGTCGCGCAGCGCCGCGCGAACGCCGAATACTACGAACAGGCGTTTGCTGACATCCCCGGGATTCGCCGCATGCCTCAACATCCCGAGGGTCGCCATACCAACTGGCTTAGCGTATTCCTCCTCGACGAGAAGACGCTCGGAATAGGGCGCGACGCAGTCATCGAAGCGCTCTTCGCCGCAAACATCGATGCGCGACCGGTCTGGAAGCCCATGCACCTCCAGCCGCTTTACTCAGATGCCCCGCGACTCACGATGCACGTTTCGGAAGACCTTTTCCGGCGCGGCATCTGTCTGCCGAGCTCATCCTTCCTACGGCCAACAGACCTCGACCGCGTGGTCGAAGTGGTCCGGGACCTAGTCGTCTCTCGGTAAGACGAGCATCGGATGCTCGCCCCGCGCGATGATCCGTACCAGGTGCGGCACATCTACGTGCGCCCCGAGACGCACATCGCGTCGTGCGAGGTCGCCGAGAAGGCGTGAGTAGGTGCGCTCTGAGCAGTGAATGCCGTCGACGTCATCATCATCCGTCGCACCCCAGTCACTAATGTCCGTATAGTCGACGAAGGTCGCCGCCGGCAGCGCTTCCCGCACGACGCTGGGGAGCTGAGTCAGGTAACCATAGTCACCTGTAGCCGACAGAGCCTCGACCACGGACGGCGGAAAAGGCGGAAGAAACGCAACGACGTGGACCCCAGCCGCGGCCAAGCGATCGCCCAACGCGCGCAGGGTACTCGCCGAGTGGCCACTGGTTCGGACGGCAGGCTTGAAGCGTGACCGACGGCCCGCAATACGTGCCATCGTATCGGCGAACTCGAAGTGAGGGTGTCCGGACGCGTAACGGTCGATCCTCTCGGCATCGTACTGATAGGAACCGTCGGCGCGGAAGCCACCGTTACGCAGTCGTGCGGTCAAGCCGATGCGGCCAATATCGGAAGTAACGAGCTCATCGATAGGCAGCTTGCCCGCCGTGAAATCGCCGTAAATGGACCTCCATGACCGCTGCAGCAACTCGAGTGTATCGCCACATCCGCGAAGCTCTCGCCGGTAGATATCATCTCCACCCGCGTCCCAAGCTGGGTTGAAGAAGTTCTGATCCAGCCCCAGTATTAGCAGTCTCGGCCACGCGGACTCTGGCACGGCATCGAGAAATTGCTGCAGATGCCGCAACCGCCGGATGGCGCGTCCCGCATTATAGACAACGCTAGGGTCGCGGAAGAACTCAGAGCGAAACTGGAGCACGCGAGAGGTCCCCAGCACCAGCACCTCGGGGGTGCGGATGGCGAGCGACGCTCGCTTATAGGAGACTGCGCACTCGCTGTACGCGAGACCGTAAAGGGTCTCTCGCCGACCAGAGCTCTCGCGCTGGTCGACTACAACCTGCTCGACGTCCAAACCCGCCACTTCTCCGCCCAGCTGGAGTACTGCCAGTGGTGGCGTGAACAACAGAAGCACGGGCGCCACGAAGATGATCAGCCGTGTAAGGTACCTTCGCGCGTCGCGCCTCTCCGTCTCCACCTGCATGAGTAGTCAGAACTGGAAGTAGATAAACTGCTCTTCACCGTACTTACCGAGGAGCAGCAACATGGCCAGGGAGGCGTAGTAGGTGCTCCATCGCAACCATCGGGGCCACTCCGTGAAGCGCTTCGCATCAATGCGGTGCTCTACGACGGCATCGAAGAGGAACGTGCCCACGCAAAGCAGCACACAGAGCACGATGGAACGCTGCGACATTCCCACCATTGCAAAGGCGTCCGCAATGACGCGGACGTCCACGAGCTCCGTAGGGTTGGAGGCGATCTCGCTCAGTACGAACCAGGCGTCCCCCAACGAGCTCGCACGGAAGAAGGTCCAAGCGACGCAACTGAGGAAGAACACCATGGCAACCGACACCACGCTTCGGGCACGATTCGAGCTCGATGTACGGTCTGGACTCGGAAGCACTCGTCGATGGCCGAGCCGATTTTCCACGACCACATACAACCCGTTGAGCAATCCCCAGACCACGAAGGTCCAGTTCGCACCATGCCACAGGCCACTGATCATGAAGGTCAGCAGGAGATTGGTCTGAGTGCGCGCGAAACCGCTGCGGTTCCCGCCGAATGGGATGTAGACGAAGTCACGCAACCACGTTGACAGCGAGATGTGCCAGCGTCGCCAGAACTCGACCATCTGGGCCGCGCCACGCGCAATGTCCGTATACCCGGAAAAGTCGCAGTAGATCTGAAAGGCAAAGCACACCGTGGCCAGCGCCAAGACCGGCGCCGCATAGGCATGGGGGTCGGCGTAGACTCGGTCTACCAGGATGGCGAGCCGGTCGGCGACCACGACCTTCTTCACGAAGCCAACCAGCATGAGCCGACTGCCCACGACGGCGTCCTGGAGGTTGAAGCGGTGGGCCTCGCGAAACTGGGGCAGCAGACTCTGCGGCCGCTCGATGGGCCCCGCGACGAGCTGCGGGAAGAACATCACGTAAACAGAGAAGATGCCGAGGTGACGCTCGGGTTCCTGTTTGCGCAGAAACACCTCAATCACATAGCTCATGCCCTGAAACGTATGGAAAGAGAGCCCAATGGGAAGAGCGAGCTGAAGAGCCGGAGCGGAAAGCGCCACCCCACCGAGTCCCGCGACGTCGATAACCGTCTGCGCGAGAAAGTTGTAGTACTTGAAGAGTACGAGGACGCTGAGGTTCGCACCAAGCGCGATCCCCAGCACCCAACGCCGTGAGGCCGGGGACGACGTCCGTCCGAGCAGGACTCCCGCGACGTAGTCTACACCGCCGGCGAACCCGAGAAGGAGAATATACTCCGGGACGAAAGCCATGTAGAATACACAGCTTGCGACCAGAAGAAGCGGCCATCGGTGGCGCTGTCGAAGCGCGAAATAAAGAAGCGTTACGACTGGAAAGAATACGAGGAAGTCAAGGCTGTTGAAGAGCACTGTCTTCCGAACCTATCCAAGGTTGGATTCCATCGTCTCTACCCTTCGAAGCACGAGCAGGACGCTTCGGGTCAGCAGGTCTTCGAACGCGATATCCTGCCGAAAGCGACGAATGTTCCCAAGGAGCTCGTCCACATCGACCGTGATGCCGGTTGCGCCGGCATTGGCACTCTCGGGCGCAACGATACGCCCCTTGTGGGTCAATGCGTAGGGTTGCTTGAAGGCGAGGCGTTTATACCCCACTAGCGCGAGACCGGCGTCGAGGCCCGCGTCTACGTAATTCCTGATGCTCGGCCGGCCAGGATCGAAGGCGTCGTACGCCGGACCTACATACTCTGCTCGGTCCGGCTTGTATTGCTGGTAATACCGCTCGATGTCGCGGCGTGTTAGGCGCTGCTCGAAGCAGGGAACGGCTCCACCTAGGATCGCCCTGGCGTCCCCGGTGGAGCGCCCACACCAGCAATACGGCACTAGCGCAGCAAAGAGACCGCCGGGCCGGAGCAGGCCAGCGATGCGTCGGAACGCGGCACGATGCTCGAAGAGCCAGAAACTCTGGAAGCTGAGTACGACGTCGTAGGTTCCATCGACGGTCTGCCTCCAGTCTCCCACATGAAACGAGTCGACGGTGGGTTCGCGACGAAAACCATAGCGATAGTAATTCCGCAGAGAAGGCGCATTGATTCGCTTGAAGGAGTTGCGCCTGGGCAGGCGCTTACCCGTCAAGCGGGTCACCAAGCTCTCGATGGGCGGCAATCGGTCGAAGACCAAGTCGGCAGCGTGCAGAGGAAAGCGCCGCGCGAGAGCGCTCAGGAGCTTCCTCGAGAGCGCCGGATCGCGTCCGTCTCGGAGGTCTGCTACCTCCGCATGACGAGCGAAGAGCCCGCGGAAGAGCGCGGCATGGACACCTTCGGCGCCTCCGACGTCGAGCACACGACCAAAGCCCTCGGACGGGATGACCCGGAGCTCCTCGAGGAAGTCGACCAGGAGGGCGAAGGTCTGGACGTCATTCTCGATCTGCTTGATCGAAACGGGGGTCCCGGAGGTCGACTGCGCGCCCGACTCCGTGGCGTAGTAGGTCGCGAGGTGCTTTTCGTAGTACGCACGGTCGCGGTCCGACTTCGGCGTCAGAACCCGCTCTACCTCCGGCTGCAAGCGAATCTGGTCTCCGAACTCCGTCTCGAAGTAGCCGTGCGGCGCGGCTTCCTCCCGGGTCGTCGTCATCGCAACGTCCTCCTCGCGTCTCCGCGCGCCTAGAAAGCCCGCTGGGGCACGAACACGATATCGCCCGAGCGAAGCGGGAAGTCGGGCCGACGTCCACGCGCGACATCGTCCACGCGTACCCGGTAACGCTGGAGCTCACCTTCGATGCGGCGCGTCACGACAGTGTCGTTTCGGCTCGCAAGTGGCGTAAAGCCGCCTGCGATCGTGATGGCCTGCACGACGCTCATGTCGGAACCGAAAGGAAAGGTCCCGGGGCGAGCCACGGCGCCCACCACGGTCACACGCTTGGAGTTGACCTCGCGAACCAACACCGAGACGTGGGGCGAGACGAGGATCCCGCCCGTACGCAGGCGCTGTTCCAGAAGTTCCGCGAGCTCGGTCGAGTCGAGCCCGTCGACTGCCACGCGACCGAGCAGAGGAAAATCGATGGACCCATCCGTCGCGACCCGGTACTCGTCGCTCAGGTCGTCCTCACCGTAGACTCGAACGACGAAGACGTCGCCGATGCCAAGCTCGCCCCCGTCCGCACCCCCCGCTGGGTCAGGCGGAGGTGTCGTTCCTGCTCCCGACGACCGACAGCCGGCGGCAGCTAGCAACACGAAGGCGACGAGGCAGACACGGCTCGCTCTCCGTCGCACGTTCAGTAAAAGACCCGTAGCCCCGCGAGGGCTTCGATGGATACGAAGCCCCCCGCAGGGTCGGGGAACACCGTTCCGTCGGGGGGCTCGATGAACTGAAAGTCGGTGATGTCCACCAGGACGTTGAGCGAGGCGGTGACCGCTAGCCAATCCGTGAAGCGGTACTCGGTGTAGGTCGTCGAGCTTACCCGCGTGTCCTGCCTGCGGTTCTGCGTTCCGAGTGCGTCGCCCGTCCCGGAGATGGCAAGGCCCGTCTCGTTGAAGCTCACGCTCAGCCGCGACTGGAGGAGGAAGGAGCCGAACGCGAGAATGCGGACCGACGCATAGAGGTCGTCGGTGCGTACGAAGCTGCCCACGAACGACGGCGTGAAGCGCCGGTCGTAGCCGGTGGCAAAGGCGAGCGAAGGTCGTGGTCGCCAGCGGAGCTCTGCCCTCACGTTCGGTGAATCGAAGTCGTCGAGGGCGTCGAAGAAGCCTGCGGAGTAGCCCGCCACGAGGGAGAACGAGACCCGGTTGGAGAGCGCACCGTTGAGTCCCACCCGCGTGGTCAGCAGTGTCCCGTCGGGCAGGACCGTTGGAGCACCAGCCGCGCTCGGGTACGTCCGATAGCGCACGGTGGTCTCCGCAACCACCGCCGTCTGCGGGAGGAAGCGATAGCTGAAGTTCAGGTAAGGCCGATGGGTGAAGCTGTTGGCGTAGTCGAAGACCTGGTCTTCGAAGAAGTCGACCCGGAAGCGGTAGCCGAGGGTCGACTGAAAGACTCGGCCCCGGGAGCCGAGGATGAATCTGGCTTCGGTCTCGTTGATGTTCCTCGCGAAGGAAGGCGCCGCATCCACGGTCGTCGCGTCGACGAAGGGGCGGACGGTCCTGGTGTAGAGGTTTTCGAGCGTTGCCGAGAGCCGACCCTCGGGATTGTAGGTGAGAAGGAACTCACCCGTAGCTGCAAGGTTATTGTCCGCCCGGTCCTCGAAGAACACGAGGTAGCTGGCGGAGCCGCCCAACCGAAAGTGAACGCGGCGCTGACCACTTGCGGATTCGGAGGCCCCGTCCTCGACACCCGAGGGCGTAAGGCTCGGCCGCAAGTTCTCGAGAAAGGCATGCGCCGTCATCCGGAGCAGCGCGGCGCCTGTGACCCCGTTGTCTTCGCGGAAGAGGTTCGTGTCGTATCCACCCTCGATCCCGAAGCCGGGGTGGAGCACGAAGTTCCCGATTCGGACGCCAGGCCCTTGTGCGGTGTCCCGGTCGCTCAGCCACCCCTGGGCGGCGGCGGAGGCGGGAACGCCAGCCAAGGTCGCGAGCGCCAGCGCGAGCGCGCCAGCGATTCGAAGGCGATGCATGCGCGATGTACTTTCGTCAGCTCACGCCACTGCCGGGCGGAACGAAGATGGGGACGGAGAAAGGAGGAGCGTCCACCACCAGAGCGGGGTCTTCGGTCGGAACGTTAGCGTCCACGGTGCTCTCGACCACCGTCGAGCCGGTCTCGTAGAGGTCCTGCCCCACGCACTGATTCGCCTCGCGGCTCAGCACCTGGAACTTCTGAGAGAGCACCGTGACGACGGTGAACTCATGACCCGAGCGAGACCGGGCGTCGGAGTCGACCGCGTCCCGGAGGTTCTGGAGGCGCTGTTCCAGCGTCCGCAGGTTGGCGTTGATCTGAGTGAGCTTGTCGTTGACGCAGGTCACGCGGATGATG
>CALCTH010000348.1 GCA_937893795.1 uncultured Myxococcales bacterium
GTGCCGCGGCGCAACGATGCGCCGAGCGGCGCCCCGCGCCGCGTCGCGGGCGCTCGGCGGGAGCGGCGCCGGGCCGCCCGCGCTGCTGTGCGGCCGACTCACGAGACCACCTCCGGCGTCGCGACGTAGAGGCAGCACACGCCGAAGGTCAGCGGCAGCACGTCCTGCACCGCGAGCCCGGCGTCGCGCATCACGTCGGCGAAGTCATCCGGCGAGGGGCAGGCCGCGATGCTCTCCTGCAGGTAGCGATACTCCTGCGCGCCGCTTAAGCGCGCGCCGAGGCGGGGCACGACCTCGTGCACGTGGAAGCGCGCCAGCGGCCCGAGGATGCCGTTCCGCGGCTCGCTGAGCTCGAGGATCGCGATGCGTCCTCCGGGCCGAACCACGCGCCCCATCTCCCGCAACGCGCGCGAGCGGTCGGGCACGTTTCGGATTCCGAAGGCGATGCAGCAGGCGTCGAAGCTATCGTCGGCGAAGGGGAGCGCCTGGGCGTCGCCGGCGTCGAGGCGTACGCGGTCCTCGCGCTGCTCGCGACGCACCTTCTCGCGGCCGACGGCCAGCATGTTGTGCGAGGGGTCGACGCCGACCACCTCCACGCCCGGATGCCGGTCGGCGATCATCAGCGCGAGGTCGGCGGTGCCCGTCGCGAGGTCCAGCACGCGATGCCCAGGCGCGAGCCGCATCGCGTCCACGGTCTTCCGCCGCCAGCCCTGGTCGACGCCGAGGCTGATGATGCGGTTCAGCCGGTCGTAGCTCTCCGCGATGCCATCGAACATGGCACCGCTGCCGAGGCGCGCGGCCTCCGCGTCGCCCTCGCGGCGCTGGCGTCCACGGCGCTCCACGTCCTGGTGCGTTCGGCCGTTCACGGCTGGCTCCTTTCCGAGAGCGCGGGTCCCGCCTGCTTGCGGGCGTGGAGGCGCATGTGACCCTTCTGGATGCCATCGCCGGCGAGGGCCCGAAGCGCGGCGAGGTTCGACGCGAGACCGGCGGAAGCGACCACGCCGGCGAGCTCCTGGGCGCTCGCCGCCCCCACGAGCTCGAGGCCCGCGCGCACGCCGGGATGGACGCCGGTGCTCCCGCCCACGGTGGCGACGGCGAGGGGCAGCGTGAGCGTGCCCGCGATGCCGGTGTGGCTCCGCTGCCAGGTGGCGAGCGGGCCGTAGCCCCCGGGCTTGAGCGCCGCGAAGCCGTGGGCGCCCGCCTCGATGCTGCGCCAGTCCTGGCCCAGCGCGAGGGCCACGGCGTCGATGCCGTTCATGATGCCCTTGTTGTGGGTGACCGCCCGGAAGGCGTCCTTCTCGGCGAAGCGGCTCGCGCGCACGATGCCGTCGGCGAGCTCCGCGCCGCCCAGCGCGTCGGCGCTCACGTCGCAACGGACCGTCGTCATGCGGCCGAGCGGGAGGTTCGAGAGGATCCGGAGCCCCGGCGTGCCGCCGAGAAGCGCGTGCACGCTGGGCGCCACGGCCTCGGCGACGGTGTCGACGAGGTTCGCGCCCATCGCGTCGCAGACGTCCACGTAGAGGTGGACGACCACGAGGCCGTCGTCGGCGTCGATGACCCGCGTCTCCAGGCCTCGGCATCCGCCACCGCGCCGCACGAGCCCGGGGACGGCGGCATCGGCCGCCGCGAGCAGCGCGTCGCGCGCCCCTTCGATGCGTTCCGGCGCGCTCTCCGCGTCCGCTACGCCATCGAGCTGCACCTGCGTGGTCATCACGCTGGCGGTGCTCTCCGTGAAGAAGCCGCCGCTGAAGCGCACCATGCGCGCGGCGTTCGACGCGGCCGCGACGACCGAGGGCTCCTCGACGGCCATCGGGACGAGCACGTCCCGCTGATCCACGCGGAAGTTGAGCGCGACGCCGAGCGGGAGCCCGTGCACGGCCACGACGTTCTCGATCATGCGGTCCGCGACCGCCACGGGGAGCGCGCCGCCATCGGCCAGGTGCGCGCGCGAGGCCTCGCCGAGCTGCCCGGCGTGCGTCAGGCGCTCCAGGCGCTCGGCGAGCGTCTTTCGATAGAAGCCGGGGATCCGGCTGCTGGTGGACGGGTCCTTCATGGCGCCCGCCTCAGCGCTCCCGATGCACCGTGGCTTCGGCCACGGTGAGCAGCGCTTCCTTCGCGCGGCTGGCCGGGAGCCCGCCGAGGGCCGCCGCCGCGCGGTCCGCGTGGCTCTGCGCCAGCGCCCGGCAGTCCGCCAGCGCGCTCGTGCGCTCCAGCGCCTCTCGGAGCTTCTGCTGCAGCCCCGCCGGTGGCGCCTCGCCCTCCGGGCTCTCGATCATGGTCTCGAGCAGCGGGAGCACCGTCTCGTCACGGTCCCGCGCCACGAGGAGCGGATAGGTCATCTTGCCCTCGCGCAGGTCCGCGAAGAGCGCCTTGCCCGTCTTGGCCTCGTCTCCTGCGAAGTCGAGGAGGTCGTCGACGAGCTGGAAGGCCACACCGAGATGGCGGCCGTAGTCCTCGAGGGCCCCGGCGGGCCCGCGGTCGCCCTCGGCGTCGCCCGCCGAGAGGCCGCCGGCGCGCGCCCCGGCGAACATGGCCCAGCGGAAGAGCGCCGCGGTCTTGCCCTCGACGACGAACCAGTAGTCGTCCTCGCTCGAGTCGAGGCGGCCCCGGTTCTCGAGCTGCACCGACTCGGCGAAGATCATCTCCTCGATGATCTCGAAGAGGCGCTCGAGCACGCCGTCCACGCGGGCGCCGCGTACGCGCCGGAGCGCGTCGATGAGGAGCCAGTCGCCGGCGAAGATCGAGGCGGCGTTGCCGTAGACGGTGCGCGCCGAGGGAGCGCCCCGGCGCTGGTCCCCGAGGTCGACCACGTCGTCGTGCAGCAGCGTGGCGCAGTGCACGAGCTCGACGCTCACGGCGAGGTCCCGGGCCGCGGGCGAGAAGCCGCTGCCCACGCGGCTCGCGAGCGCGGTGCACATGGGCCGAAGGCGCTTCCCACCTCGGTCGAGGAGGTGATGCGCGCTGCGGTGCACGTGGGAGGTGCCGCGCGGGAGCGTCGCCATGAGCTCCTCGACGTCCCTCATGTCCCAGCGGACCAGATCGGCGAGGTCGCCGAGGCGGGCGGCGAGCGGGGCGAGCCCCTCCTGCTGCGCGGCCACGGTCTTGAGGCTCTCGAGCACCTGGGACGAGCGTCCGCCACGCACGGCTTCGATCAGCGACATGGGTCTTCCGTTTCCTTGAGGGCGCCGCTCATGCGCGGGGCTCCGCGATCTTCCGGACGGCGTCGACGTCGACGGCGCGCCCCGAGAGGAAAGAGCCGAGGATGCGTTCCCCGACGTTGGTGAGGAGGCGTAGGCGTCCGAGCCGCTTGCGAACGAAGCGAAGCTCCTTCGCGCTGAGCTCGTCGCGCTCCCGCGCCTCGTCGAGCAGCGCCTCGGCGCGGTCGAGGGCCTCCGCGGTCTCGCCGACGAGGCGAAGCTCACGCTGGCGCATCACGCGGGTGACGAGCTTCCAGATGCTCGTCTCGGCCTGGAAGTAGTCGCGCCGCTCGCCGGGCAGCCGTGTCTTCTTCACGGCGCCCCAGTTGCCGAGCTCGCTCAGCGTGAGGCTCATGGCGCTCGAGCTCAGCTGCACGCGGTCCGCGAGGTCCGCGACGGCGAGCGGCGCCGGCGAGAGATAGAGCACCGTCCACACGCGGCCGAGGTGACGGCGGAAGCCCCAGAACTCCATCAGCCGTCCGACGGCGTCGGCCACGTGCAGCTCGGCCTCGCGCCAACGCCCCTGCGTGCCAAGGGCGGTCGCTGCGTCCGGGGTGGAGGTGGGGGAGGGCATGGAGGGCGAGGAGCGAGGAGTGGGTGTCCTCATCCGGGGATGGTTCCGCGAACCGGGACTACATAACCCCTACGTCGAATTTCTCAAAAGCTTTCTGTCTTTCAGGAACTTCTGAAAGTTTAGGTGCGAAGAGGGCTCTCGCAAGGGGGCAGGTCGGGGTTCGGGAAGCGATCGCGGAGCCGTACGGTTGTTCAGGGGCAGACCCGTAACGTTCCGGGACTCCGCGCTTCTACGAGGGGGCGGCGGCGCCCGCGCGCCAACGCCGCGGGACCGTTCTCATTCTTGCGGTCGTCCAGCATTTATGGAAAGTTGAATCATGGTTCGCCCCCTACGCCTGCTCCTGCCCCTGGCTCTTCTGCTGGCGGGAGGCTGGGCGCTGAGCGATGACGAGGGGGGGCCTCCTGAGGCGACCACCGCACCTGGGCTCCGCCTCGCGCCCGTGGCGGCCGTGCCGACCACGGAGAGCTGCGACCTCCGGCCCCGCTACGCGCCGGCCGCCGTCCGCGTCGAGGACGACGTGCCCTACGCCCCGCGGGACGGCTGGGAGCGGCGCATGGACGTGGCCCTGCCGCCGGGGCCCGGACCTCATCCGGGCGTCCTGCTCTTTCACGCCGGGGGCTGGGCCAACGGCTCCGAGGACGACCTTCGTCACCGCATCGTGCAGCTCGCCACCCACGGCTACGCCGCGGCGTCCGTGCGCTACCGCCTGGCGAACCGGCCGGCGGCCCGGCGTCACCCGGCGCAAGTCTCCGATGCCCGCTGCGCGGCACGCACCTTCGCCGCGCGCGCGGACATCGACGCGAGCCAGCTCGTGGCGGCGGGATTCTCCGCCGGCGGACATCTCGCGTCCATGCTCGCCGTCGCGCCCGAGGTGGACCTCGACGACGGGAGCTGTCCCCTCGAGGGCCCGGTGCCGACGATGCAGGGCGGCATCTCCTACTACGGCGTGCTGGATCTCCGGCGGGACGCGCCGGTGGGTGCCTACACCCACCGGAGCATCGACAACTTCCTGGGCCGCGGCGTCTTCGGCGCGGAGCCCACGACGCGCGCCAAGGCATCCCCGGTCGTACACCTCGATCCCCGCGACCCGCCGCTGCTCGTGGCCCACGGCGACGCCGACGACGTCGTGAGCGTCGAGGTCGGCCGCGCCTTCCGGGACGCCGCGGCGCAGGCGCGCGTGCGCATCAACTACCTGGAGATCGAGGACGCGGGGCATGGGTTCGCGTTTCTCGGCGGCAGCGACGGGCTCCGTCGCGTCGACTGCACGGCGCTCCGTTTCCTCCGCGCCCGCATCGGCGGCGGCGACAGCGGCGCCACGGCTGCACGTCGCGTCCCGACGGACCAGCGCGGCAGCTGCGCCGCGCCTCCTCCGTGGACCCGCGCGCGCTTGCGGCGCGCGGAACCGCGCTGCCAAGCTCGCGCCGTGGCGGAGGTCATCGGCGAGGGACCGCGGGTGAAGTTCACGCTCGCCCGCGTCGGCGATCTGCCGCGGACCCACGACGCTCTGGCCGCGGCGCTCGCCGAGGCCGTGCGCGCCATGGAGGACGCCGGCTGCTGCCCCGTCCTCGACGACGGCCTGAGCGCCGGCAACGGAGCGCTGCGCCTCGCGGATGGGACCCTTCTGGTGACGCCCTCGGGACGGCGGCCGGGTCGCGTCGAGGCCGCGGCGATGGTCCAGGTCGTGGCCTTCGATTCGGAGGGCTGGGTCGCGCGCTATCGGAGCCGCGATCCGGCCACGAAGCCCACGAGCGATGCGGCGCTTCACTGGGCGGCGCTCGTCGAGGCCCCCGCGCGCTTCGGCTGGACGCGCCGACCCGGCGCCTCGCTTCACGGCCACGTGCTCGAGACGACGAAGGCCGCCGCGACGCTCGGGCTCCCCCTGAGCGCCGAGGCCACGCTCTTCAGCACGCCGGCGGATCGCGAGGCGCTCCTGGCGCTCTTCGCGGCGCACGCCTATCCCGCGGTCTCCACCGTGGTGCGCCGCGACCATGGCTTCTTCACGCTGGGTGCGGACGCCGCGGACGCGCGCGGCCGCGTGGAGACGCTCGCGGCCCGGGCGCGCGCCGCCGGCCTGCTTCCGGAGAGGGAGAACGCATGACCCGAGAGGACGCCGCCGGCGACGAGGCCGCCAGCCTGTGGGAGGAGAGCGCCGGCGCGCGCTTGGCGCGTACCGCGAGCCGCGCACCCACGCCGGGCGGCGGCTCGGTGGCGGCCATGGCCGGCGCCTTCGGGGCAGGCCTCGTGGCGAT
>CALCTH010000349.1 GCA_937893795.1 uncultured Myxococcales bacterium
GCAGCGGCAGCCATGACGTCGTCCCGGGTCACGCGGCCGCCCTCGCCGGTACCGTGTACGGCTCCGAGGTCGACGCCCTTTTCGCGGGCCAGCTGGCGGACGCCGGGCGAGCTGGGCCCGCCTTCACTCGTGCTCGCGGCCGCGCCGTTCGATACCGGCGCCGCAGTCGCGGGCGCCGGCGCCCCGGCGGTGGCGCCGACGGCGATCTCGCAGAGCGGCCCGCCGACGGCCACGCCGTCATCCCTGGTCGCGAGGATGCGCGTCACGACCCCGGCATGCGGCGAGGGAAGCTCGTTGTCGGCCTTGTCCGTGAGGATCTCGACCAGCGGCTGGTCGACGCCCACGGCGTCGCCCTCGCGCACGAGCCAGTTGCCGACCGTGCCCTCGACGACGCTCTCGCCGAGCGCCGGCATGGTCACCGTGGCCACCTCACCGGTGCCGGTGGAGGCCGCCGGGGCCGGGGTCGCCGCCACTGCGTTCTCGTCGATCGAGCAGATCTCGCCGCCCACGACCACCACGTCGTCGGTCCTCGCGACGATGCCCGTCACCACGCCCGCCACGGGCGCCGGGAGCTCGTTGTCCGCCTTGTCGGTGAGGATCTCGACGAGGGGCTGGTCCTTCTCGACCCGCTGCCCTTCCTCGACGAGCCAGTTGCCGATGGTGCCCTCCACCACGCTCTCGCCGAGCTGGGGCATGGTCACTTTGGTCGTCATGGTCCTTCTCCGCTGCGCCTCGGACGCTCCGCCCATCCCTGGATGGCGGTATTTCGGCCGGGACCGTACCGCACGGCCGCGGCCACACCTAGTCCCGCGAAGGCCTCCGCGCATGGACGATGCGCGGGTCGCCGCCGACGCCTCGGGCCCGGGTCCCGCCGTTGCCCGGCCGCCCTCCCCGCGCCAGGCTCTCGGTCATGGCCGAAGGCCCGACGGACGAGGAGCTCGTAGAGGCGCTGCAAAGGCGGGATCGAGGCTTTCTCCTGCGCCTCGCCCTCCGCGTGGCGGTGGTGATCCTCTTCGGTGTCTACGTCTCCTTGGCCTTTGACCGGCAGGGCGTGGGCGGCTGCGCGGCGCGCGGCTTCGGAGCGCTCACGGGCGAGGCCAGCGCGACGCCCTGAGGCGCTTTGGCCGGCACGCTTCTGCCCGGCCCCGGCTTCGGGTAGCGTGCGCCCCATGCAGGCACTCGACCGGGAGGACCGGCTCCGCTTGATGCGCTTCATTTGCTCGTTTGCTTGGGCCGACCTCGAGGTGCAGCAGGAAGAGCGGAGCTTCGTGGGCAAGCTCATCCAGCAGCTCGACCTCGACGAGGACGAGGTCGCGCAGGTAGAGGGCTGGCTGAAGGTCCCGCCGACGGCCGACGAGCTCGACCCGGCGGAGATTCCCCGGGAGCACCGCCAGCTCTTCCTCGACACGGCGCGGGCCATGATCGTGGCCGATGGGAAGATCGACGCGGACGAGGCGGTCAACTTCGACCTCCTCGAGCAGCTCCTCGTCGACTGAGATCGCGGCGAGCGCTCGCCCGCGGACGATGTTCCGCGCGCGCGCACGACGAGCGCCAGCCTTGCAAGGGGCACCCCGTCTCGGGGTATTACGCGCGCCAGAAGCCGGTGCGGCATGGATGCCGCAGAAAGGTAGTACGGCATGACTTCTTGGACGCGCGTGGCCCTGGTCACGCTGATCGCGAGCGTGACGCTTCCGTCACCCTCGCACGCCCAACCTGCGGGCCCCGACCAGCTGACGGGGCGCGCTACGACCGACGCCCCCGAGGAGAACACCACGTCCCTCGCGGTGAGCGGCGGCTTCGTCGGCAGCGCCGGCAACACGCAGGCCTGGACGCTGAACTTCGGCGGCAGCTTCCGCCTGGTCCGCGGTCGCCACGCGCTGACCATCGACGAGGCGTTCAGCTACGGCCGCGCGCGGCTGGACATCAACGATCCGGACACGGACCTCGAGGACACGGTGCGCAACTCCGTTGCGCTCGCCCGCTACGACGTCTTCCTGACGCAGCGGGATGCGCTCTTCGCCTCCGTTCGGCATCGCTGGGACACCTTCGCGGGCCTCGACACGCGCCTTCAGAGCCAGATCGGATACCTGCGCAACCTCTACGTCGCGGAGGACGACGAGGGCGCCCAGACCCAGCGCGCGTGGCTCGAGGCCGGCTACGACCTCACCTGGGACAACCTCTTCCCGAACCCCCTGCCGCTGACGGACGACCTGGCCCCGGCGGACTGCATCGACGACCCGGACCGCAACGACCGGCCCGAGTGCAACTTCGACGATACGGTCATCGTGCACGCGGCCCGCGTGTTCCTCGGCTACGACGGCAAGCTCAGCGAGAGCAGCCAGCTCGTCCTGGGTCTCGAGCTGCTTCCGGCGCTCGCGAGTCCGGACGAGGGCGAGAACTACGACCTCCGCATCAACGCGGACGCCGCCTTCCGGACGACGATCTTCGAGAACCTCAAGCTCGAGCTGAAGCTCCGCATCCTCCACGACACGGAGCCGGTCCCGGGAGCGCTCGCGACCGACTACCAGACCCTCGTCAGCCTCATCTACTCGGTGCTCTAAGCCATGCTCACGTCCCTTCGCGCCTCCCTGGCGGCCCTCGCGGCCCTCTCCTCCACCCTCGTGCTCTCGGCGACCGTCCAGGCACAGCCCTCCGCGGACGACCTCCCTTCGTTCAGCACGGACAAGATCCTCGACGCGCTCAACGAGCAGGTCGCACCCTGGGCCGCCAAGATCGTCGGCGCGCTGCTGGCGCTCTTCATCGGCTGGACCATCGCCGGCTGGGCCGGTCGCCGCATTCGCAAGCTCGTCGAGAAGCGGAACCTCGATCAGACCCTCGGCCGCTTCGTCGCCAACCTGATCCGCTACCTGATCCTGATCGCCGTCGTTCTGGGTGTCCTCGGCGTCTTCGGCATCGAGACCTCGACCTTCGCGGCGGTCATCGGTGCCGCGGGCCTCGCCGTCGGCCTGGCCTTCCAGGGAACGCTCTCGAGCTTCGCCGCGGGTGCGATGCTGCTCGTGTTCCGTCCCTTCAAGGTCGGCGACTTCGTCGAGGCGGGCGGCGTGACCGGCTTCGTTCAGGAGATCGAGCTCTTCACCACGGAGATCCGTACCCTCGACAGCAAGAAGCGCATCGTCCCGAACTCGAAGATCTTCGGCGACACCATCACCAACATCGGCGCCTACGAGAACCGCCGCGTCGACATCGACGTGGGGGCCGACTACGGCGCCGACATCGACGCCACGCGTGCCTGCCTCGAGGAGGCCGTGAAGACCATCCCCGGCGCGCTCAGCGACCCGGCGCCGCAGATCTTCTTGAAGAGCCTCGGCGCCTCCTCCGTCGATTGGCAGGTGCGGGTGTGGTGCAAGACGCCCGACTATTGGGATGTCTATGAGGCAACGATTCGTGCCACGAAGATGGCGCTCGACGCGAAGGGAATCGGCATTCCCTTTCCGCAGATGGACGTGCACATCGACGCCGACGTGGTCGAGGCGCTCGGCAAGAGCTGACGTCGCGACGCGGGCCTCGGGCCCGCGCGGGAACCGGCCGAGCGACCCTTCGCGCTGCAACGAAGCAACGCGAAGGGTCGCGGCGTACTAGGCTTCCGACGTTGACCGGTGAGACCACGGCCACGGAGCGCGTAGGGGAGCGCTACGTTCTCGGCGACCGCATCGCCGAGGACGCCACGGGCGCCCTCCTCCGCGCCCACGACGAACGCCTCGACCGCGAGGTCTTCGTGCGCATGGTGAAGCGCGCCTCCTCGCCCGAGCTCCGGCGCACCTTCGTCCGCGAGGCGCGCATCCTCGGCGCCCTCTCGCACGAGGCGCTCCCGACGGTCTACGAGGTCCGCGTCGACGACGACCCGGCCTACGTGGTGCTCGAGGCCACCGAGGGGCATACGCTCGCCACCGTGCTCGCCACCGGCGAGCGCCAACCTCTCGCGGCGGTGTTGCGGGTTGCCATTCGGCTGCTCGGCGCCGTCCAAGCCGCCCACGAGAACGGCTTCGTGCTGCGAGAGATCCCGCCGGAGTCGGTGCTCCTCGTGGACGGCCCCGACGGCCCGATGCCCAAGCTGATGGCGCTCGGCGCGGCGCGACGGCAGCGCGGCACGGAGGCGACCTACGAGAGCCCACGGACCGGCGCCTGGGCGGCGCTCCCCGAGAGCGTGCCCCCGACCGCGGCGTACGGCGTCGAGCACACGGCGCCGGAGGTCCTGACCGGAGCTAGCGTCGATCCCCGGAGCGACATCTACGCCGTGGGTGCGCTGGCCTACCACCTGCTCCTCGGCCGCCCGCCCCTGGCCGCGGGCGAGGGCGAGGACGCTCGGGTCACGGCCCCTCGGGACCTCGACCCGACGCTGCCCTCACGGCTGGAGAGCGCGCTTCTCCGCGCCCTCGAGGCGCGACCCGAAGACCGCTTTCGCTCCGCCGAGAAAATGGCCGTGCTCCTCGCGCGCATCGCGAGCGGGGGCCCGGGCCGGAAGGAGCGACAGCTCCGAAAGACGACCTCGGCGGTCCCCGTCATCGGCGACACCATTGGCGAGTACCGGGTGCGCGCGGAGCTGGGCAGCGGCGGCATGGGCACGGTGCTCCTCGCGCGCGACGAGGTCCTCGAGCGGGACGTCGCCATCAAGGTGCTGCGGAGCCTCGACGAGCGCGAGCGGGAGCGCCTACGCGCCGAGGCGCGGACCATGGCCAAGGTCGACCACCCGAACGTGGTGCGCGTCTTCACCCTCGGGGAGCACGCCGGCGCGCCCTACCTCGTGATGGAGCACGTGCCCGGCACGACGGTGGAGAAGCGCATCGAGAGCGCCCCCCAGGGCCTCTCCGTCGACGAGGCGCTCGCCATCGCGGACCAGACCGCGCGCGGCCTCGAGGCCGTGCACGAAGCCGGCCTGCTCCACGGGGACGTGAAGCCTTCGAACGTGCTCATCGGCCCGGCCTTCCGTGTCGGGGTCATGGACTTCGGCCTCGCCCGCGCGCTCGGGAGCTTCCAGGGTGACGAGTCCCGCGTCGCGGGCACGCCCGCCTACTGCCCGCCGGAGCGGATCCACGGTCGCATCGTCCCCGAGCTCGCCCCCCGTGCCGACCTCTACTCCCTCGCGGTCATGACCTTCGAAATGCTCACCGGGCGTCTTCCCTTCCTGGAGGACGACCCGATCCGCATGCTGCGCAAGCACGTGGGCGAGGCGCCGCCGGCGCCGAGCGCCATCCGTGGGGACCTGCCGCCGACGCTCGACGCGCCCATCCTCCGCGCGCTGTCCAAGCGACCGCTCGAACGGCAACCGAGCGTGCAGGCGTTCCGCGAAGAGCTCGCGCGGGCCCGCGAGACGCTCCGTCGACGCACGCCGCGGCGCCTGCTCGTGGTCGACGACGACAGCGACTTCCGCGTCCTCCTCGGCTACTACCTCGAGCGCCTCTACCCCGGCGCCGGCGTGGTCGCCGTCGGGAGCGTGGCGGACGCGATGGGCGCACTTCGAGGCACGACGACGTACGACGCCGTTCTCCTGGACCTGGACCTCCCGGACGGCAACGCCGTGGAGCTGGCCGCGCGGGTGCGCGCCGAGCTGGCGGAGCCGCCCCCGCTCCTCGTGGTGACGGGAACGGGAACGGCGGCCGACTGGCAGGTGCTGGCGGCGCTCGGGGTTCGCGCGTTCCTGCTCAAGCCCCTCGACGAGGAGACGCTGGCCGTTCACCTCGACCGGCTGGTCACCGCCCGCGGAACCTGAGCCGGGGCGCTCAGAGACGGTCGCGCGCGTCGTCGAGGGCGGCGACGAGGGCCTCCCGCACCGGCGCCTCGAGGCTTCGCGCCGTCTCGGCGTCGCGCAGCGCGGACTCGATGCGCTTCACGGCGGCGCCAAAGGCGGCGAGGCCGTAGCTGCCCGCGGTCCCGGCGAGGTTGTGGGCCTCGCGCCGCGCGGCCTCGATGCCGGCGAGGTCCTCCGCCCCATTGAGGAGGCCCCGGAGCAGGTCCGCACGCTCCCGGGCCCGTGGCACGAAGGCGCGGGCCAGATCGGCGAGGGCGTCGCTCAAGACGCCGACCCGTCGTAGCGCACGAGCACGGCCTCGAGCGGCTTGCGCGACAGGTCCGGGACCTCGCACCCCTCGGCGGGAAAGCCCACGGGCAAGAGCAGGAAGGGCCGCTCGCTCGAGGGCCGGCCGAGGAGCTCGGCGAGGAACTTCATGGGCGAGGGCGTGTGCGTGAGCGTCGCCAGACCGGCGTCGTGGAGCGCCGCGATGAGCATGCCCGTCGCGATGCCCACGGACTCGGTCACGTAGTAGTGCGCGTCTTCCCGGGTCGCCCCGAAGCGCTGGGCCATCACCACGATCAGCGCGGGCGCGTCCTCGAGGAAGGGCTTGCTGGCCGTCGTCGCGAAGGGTGCGAGGTCCGCCAGCCACGAGGCGGGGGCGCGCTTCGCATAGAACTCCCGCTCCTCGGCCTCGGCCGCTCCGCGGATCCGGGTCTTCAACGCAGGGTCCGTGACCAGACAGAAGGTCCAGGGCTGCTTGTGCGCCCCGCTCGGCGCCGTCGCGGCCGTGGCGATGCAGCGCTCGACGACGTCCAGAGGGATGGGCTCGCGCGAGAAGAAACGCACCGAGCGGCGGCCGCGAGCCACCTCCAGCGTGCGTTCACTCCGCTTGCGCATCTCGTCGAGGGGGCGGCGACGGAACGCGAGGGGCACGTGCGGCGACTCGGGCATCCCCGCGAGCGTGGCACGGCCTGCCCGGGGATCAACGCGCGGCCCGTCAGTGTGCTTACGGATCGAGAAAATGCGCGAGATCACGACGAAAACAGCGAGGCTTCGCAAGCGGTGCCGGGCGTCGAGCGGCAGGTCTCCCGTCGGTTTCGCCATGCTTCGCGCCGAAACGACGTCATTTCGGACAGTTGGACGCTCGATAGACGTTGGCCCGGCGGTTGCTTGAGTCGCCTCTCGTGCGACCGCCCATGCCGCGGCCGTGCAGGAAATGACGATCGCCTCGCGGCCAACGTGGGCGTTGACGGTTCGGAAACATCTGGCACAACCTGCGGCCTCGCCTGGGGACTGCCCCGGGCCGGTGGAGCTTTTCGTGAAGTATCTTGCCCTCACCCTCGCCCTCCTCCTCGGGTCCCTGGTCCCCGCGACCGGCGCCCTCGCGCAGGCGGAGGAGCCGGGGGAGCCGACGCCCGACGCACCCGCCGATCCCGACCTTCCCGTCGAGGAGCCGAGCGAGCTCGAGGACGAGCTGGAGACCGAAGGAGACCCCGACGCGGAGCCCGAGCCCGAGGTCAGCGAGCCCGAGCCCGAGGTCAGCGAGCCCGAGCCCG
>CALCTH010000350.1 GCA_937893795.1 uncultured Myxococcales bacterium
GCGCCGTCGGCCGCCTCCGCGAGGAGCGCCAGCGCCTCGGGCGTCGCGCGCACGGCGCCGGCGAGCCCACGCTCCGCCGCGAGCGCCTCCTCGAGAAGCCCGACCAGCGCCTTGGCGGGCAAAGGCTCGAGGCGGAAGACCCGGGCGCGGCTCAGGAGCGCGGCGTTGACGGCGAAGCTCGGGTTCTCGGTGGTCGCGCCGACCAGGGTCACGCTGCCGTCCTCCACGTGCGGCAGGAGCGCGTCTTGCCGTCCCTTGTGGATGCGGGGGAGCTCGTCGATGAAGAGCAGCGTGCGGCGGCCGAGCATGCGGCGTTCACGCGCGGAGGCCAGCAGCTTCCGGAGCTGCGGCAGACCGCCCAGCACCGCGCTGAAGGGCTCGAAGGTCGCGTCGGTCTCGCCCGCGAGCACGCGCGCCAGCGTGGTCTTGCCCGTGCCCGGCGGGCCCCAGAGGATCATCGAAGGCAGGCGATCGGCCTTCACCAGGCGCGAAAAGAGCTGCCCCGGCCCGACCAGATGCTCTTGACCGCGCACCTCGCCGAGCCGCCGCGGACGCATACGTTCCGCCAGCGGCGCGTCGGCCTGCGCGGCGCGGTCGAAGAGCCCGCCCGTGCCGCTCACGACGCCGCGGCAGCTCGGAGCGTGGCCCGATGCCCCGTCGCGTCGTCGACGAGGGCCGTGAGCGCGCCGGCGAGCTCTTCGTAATCGAGGGACTCGGTGGGCAGCTCGCCCACGAGAACGACGTCGCCGTCCTCGTCGTACGCGAACATCGACATTCGCATGTCCCGGTTCATGCGTAGCAGCCAGCGCGCGAGCTCGAAGCTGTTGTCGCCACCGGTGGCCAGGAAGGGCACGACGCTGGCGACGACCCAGTTGTCGTCGATGCGCACGTAGACCGTCATGGGCCCCTCGCGCGTCTCGTGGATGGCGCGCAGCGTGCCCGGCCCATGGGGCGTCGCCTGCCAACCGAGGCGCTCGAGAAAGGCGCGGAGCGTGGCCTCGTCGAGCATGCGGGGACCATCATCGCGCGCGCGAGAGCCGTCAAGAGGCCGCAGCGAGACGCTTTGGCGCTTGCGAAGGCCGGCCGGCGTGTGCACTCCGTCTCCATGAGCGTGTACCGCGGAACCGTACGCAAGCTGGGCCTCGAGGGCGGCCTCTGGGCCCTCGTCACCGACGATGGCCGCCAGGTGGAGCTGATCGACGCGCCGGACGCGCTCCGCCGCGACGGCCTGCGCGCCGAGGTTCGCGGGACGAAGCGCGGCGCGGAGGTCTCCGTGGGCATGGTCGGCGACACCGTCGTGGTGTCGGGCTTCAAGGCGCTCTAGCCGCTCGACCTCGACGGTCCTCGAGGGGCCTCGTGTGCAAACGGCACGGGCGCGGCGAAGTCGAGCGTCTGCGTCGGGAAAGCGAAGGAGAGCCCGGCCGCTTCGAAGCGCCGGTGGATGCCGAAGAGGACCTCCTGCTGCAGATCCATGTAGCGGTTGTAGTCGCGGTTCTCGACGTACCAGACGAGCTCCAGGTCGAGCGAGTAGGCGCCGAAGCCCTGGAAGTGCGCCCGGTCGAAGGTGAGCCCCTCGACGGCCTGCACGGCCTCGCGGAGGAGCCCCGGCGCGGTCTGCAACGCCTCGTAGGGCGTGTCGTAGACCACCCCGACCCGCGTCACGACGCGGCGCCGGGACATGCGCCGGAAGTTGCGCACGCGGCTGCGCGCGAGGTCCGCGTTGGCCAGCACGAGGAGCTCGCCGCCGAGGCTGCGCAGCCGCGATGAGCGCCAGCCGATGCGGTCCACCTCGCCCATGAAGTCACCGACGATGACGAAGTCGCCCACGTCGAAGGGCCGGTCGAAGTAGATGGAGAGGGAGGCGAAGAGGTCCCCGAGGACGTTCTGCACCGCGAGCGCCGCGGCGACGCCCCCGATGCCGAGGCCCGTGAGGAGCCCCGTGATCTCGACGCCGAGGTTCTGCAGGAGCACCAGCAGGAGCACGGTCCAGGTGGCGATGCGGACCGTGAGCACGATGGCTCCGGCGGCGGTGCGGCGGCGCGGGCGCTCGTCCTCTTCGGCCTCGACCCAGGCGTGGACGCCGGCGCGCAGCACGGCGTTCACCCAGAGCCCGAACTGGACGAGGACGGCGAAGAGCGTGAGCCCGAGCACCGCGCTCTGAAGCTGCCTCGGGAGCACCAAGATCTCGGCGGCGAAGCGAAGCCCCAGCGCCGCATAGAACCAGCCCCGGGTGGCCTCGAGCGCGTCGACCACCGCGTCGTCGAAGGAGGTGTCGGTCCGCTCCGCGACCTTGGAGAGGCGCCGGCAGACGCCGCGCACGAGCAGCCGGCCGAGCACGATGCACCCGAAAAAGCTCACGAGCGCCAGCACCAAGACGCCGAGCGGGCGGGGCCCGAGCTCGATGTCGTAGGTCGCCCGCAGCGCTTCGGGGACCCAGCGCGGCGCCGAGAGAGTCATGCGCTCGGCAGCGTCAGCTCGAAGACGCAGCGCCCGTCGCGCTCGTCGGCACGGAGGCTCCCGCCGAGGCTCTCGGCGGCGGCGCGGGCCGCGACGAGACCCGCGAAGCGCCCGTAGCGCCCCTCGGCCTTGCCCTTCACCTGCGCCTGACCGGCGATGGTGAAGGCCGCGTCACGAAGCGCGGGCGCGACGGGCACGCCGCCGTCCACCACGCGAACGACGACGCCGCCCTCCGGGCGCGCCTCGGCCTCCACGACGACCTCGGTACCGCGCGCGTGGCGGTCGGCGTTGTCCAGGAGGACCTGGATCAGGTCCCCGGCGCTCGCCCCGCCGACGGCGACGAGCGCGGCGTCTCCGAGGCGCAGCGTCAGGCCGCGCTTGGTCCCGAGGCGCTCGAGCGAGGGTCGGGCATCGGCGGGTGACGCCGCCAGCGCGCGCTCGCCACCGAGCGTCCGTGCGAGCCATCCCACCTGCGTCAGCCCGCGCTTGAGCTCGTCGAGGGCAAGGGCCACGTCGTCGAGGGCTTCCCGGGCATCGGGGTCGGGAATCTCCACCTCGCGGAGGAAGTCCACGTTGGCGCCGACGGTGGCCGCCGGGTTGCGCAGGTCGTGGACGAGGAGACCGAGGAGGTGACCATAGTCGGCTGCGGTGGGGGCGTCGTCGCTCATGCTTGGTGCTCGTCGTGAGGGGCGTCGGGCCCGAGGGACGCCCGCGGAAGGGCGACCGTATCGGAGAATGCCAGGGCGCGCTCCCCGGCCTCGCGGGCCTGCGCCGCCAGCGCACGCCGAAGCGCCGTCTCGCGCGAGCGTCCAACGGCGAGGCCGGCCCCGAGGCCGATGAGGAAGCTGCCCACGGCCACGCCGACCACGACGAGCCAGAGGCTCACGGAAAACACACCACGGCCTCGTCGCCATAGCGGTCGGAGAGCGCGCCCACCCAGCTCAGAATGCTGTCCCGTCGGTCGAGGAGCTCGGCCGTCTGGCGGGGCCCGAGGAGCGCGTCGACCTCGTGCACGGGGTCCTCCGCGAGCGCCCGCGCCACGGCGTCCGCGTCGAGGCGGCGCAGCCGCAGGAGTTGGTCCCGCGAGAAGCGCTCGACGCGCACGAGGTAGCCCTGGAGCCGGTCCCGGAGCCGCCGCGGAAGCGGGGCACCGAAGGCGGCGTTGTGGTCGCGTACGAAGACGCGGCCTCCGCCGGGCTGCGTGTGCACGTTGCCGCCGCTGAAGCGATCCCAGTTTCCGATGAGCACGTCGAAGACGATCATGCGCGAAACGTCGCGAGCGCGCTCTTCGTCGCCGGTCGCGAGCGGCGTTTCCTGGGCGAGCCAGGACCCCCAGCGGGTCCCACGCGCGTCGAGCTCGAAGGGCTCCATGGCCGGGATCCAGTAGATGGCCGCGCCCCAGACGGCGCCGTTCGGGTCCCAGAGGATCCCGTCGCGGAGCGCGTCGATGGCGCCCTGGTCGTTGGCGACGTTGCGATGAAGCGCGGTCCGGATCTCCCGAAAGGAGATGCGGCGGGCCACGGCCGGGGGCACCTCGGGCATGGCGAGCCAACGCGCGAGCCGATACGCCGCGATCTCGGACTTCCAGCCGAAACGGTGCTGGCGCGTGCGGGGCTTGAACGCCGCCGTATGCGGTGACCGGGTCTTCATGCGGAAGACGACGCTGGTGGTCCCCACGGGCTTGAACTCACGGGGCCGCGCGTCGGCGAGGGCGGCGAGCAGGTCGTCGTGGAGAAACCCCTCGCCGACCTCGTCGTCACTGGGCGGAAAGCGGAGGTCATCCGGCGCTCGCAGGGGCGGATCCGTCTCCGGGGCGACCGCTGCCACCGCCTCGTCGGGCGACGCGGGCTCCTCGCGCGCGAGCGCCTGCGGCTCGGGGCCCGCGGGCTGACCGCACGCGACGACGAGGAGAGCCACGGCCAGGGCGCGCATCGCGCGCGACGATAGCCCAGGGGCTCGGCCGGCGCGGCTTTCCGGCATGCGCACGGTGCCACTTCGGGGCCCTCGTCGCAGACCACGACGCGGCGCTGGACACGGCGGGGCGGGCGCCGAGATCCTCCACGCCATGAAGCACGCCTTGCATCCCCAGCTCGCAGGTATCGCCGAGGGCTACGCCGCGATCGCCAGGAATCGCTCCAGGGGTGCTGCGCCCCCCGTCTCGAGGGGCGCCGAGAGCGCGCCGCTCGAGGAGCCCCGGCGATGACCGTCCGCGTGGTCATCGGGAACCCCCGCGCGGGCGGACGCACGTCCACGCTTGGCGAAGCCGTTGGACGTGCCGTCGCGGGCGCCCGCGGGGGCGACCAGGTGGTCGTGCACGAGCTCGCGGACGTCGCCAGCCACGTCTTCGAGTGGGGCCACGAGGACGTCGCGGCGCTCGGTGCACAGCTCGCGAGCGCCGACGTGAACATCTTCGCCTCCCCGACCTTCAAGGCGACCTACACGGGCCTCCTGAAGGCCTTCCTCGACAACTACGGAGACGATGCCCTCGCGGGCACGCGAGCGGTGCCGGTCATGATCGGCGGCAACCCGGCCCACGCGCTCGCCCCGGAGGTCCACCTCCGCCCGCTCCTCGTCGAGCTCGGCGCCTCGGTCCCGACCCGCGGCCTCTACGTCCTCGCCTCGACCTTCGACCAACTCGACGAGCTCGTCGCGAGCTGGCTGGAGAAGGCCGGCCCGCTCCTCGCAGGCTGAGGAGACGGAGACGGAAACGGAGACGGAGACGGAGACGGGGACGGAGACGGAGACGGAGACGGAGACGGAGACGGAGACGGAGACGGAGACGGAGACGGAGACGGAGACGGAGACGGAGACGGAGACGGAGACGGAG
>CALCTH010000351.1 GCA_937893795.1 uncultured Myxococcales bacterium
GATCCCCGAGGATTACCGGGACCACGTGCGAACCTATTTCGACGGCGAAGGCGCCGTGAGAGGAAGCGAACCATGAGCCAGGACGTGCAGCGCGCCACCGAGGCGCTCCGCAGCGCAGTGGGCCAGGTGCTCGTCGGTCAGGAGGGCGTCGTCGAGGAGGTGCTGATGTGTCTCTTCGCCGGCGGGCACGTGCTCCTCGAGGGCGCGCCGGGGCTCGGCAAGACGCTGCTCGTGCGCACCCTCTCCGAGGCGCTCACCCTCGACTTCTCGCGCATCCAGTTCACGCCCGACCTCATGCCGAGCGACGTGACGGGCACCCGCCTGGTCGTCGACGATCCCGCCGGTGGGAAGCGCTTTCGCCTCGAACGCGGTCCCCTCTTTGGCCAGCTCGTGCTGGCCGACGAAATCAACCGCGCCACGCCCAAGACCCAGTCGGCGCTCCTCGAGGCCATGGCCGAGGGCGCCATCACCATCGCCGGCGAGCGCCACGTGCTCGCGCCGCCCTTCATGGTGCTCGCCACGCAAAACCCCATCGAGATGGAGGGCACCTATCCGCTCCCGGAGGCCCAGCTGGACCGCTTCCTCTTCAAGGTGCTCGTGCCGGCGCCCGACGAAGACACCCTCGTCGCCATCCTCGACCGGACGACGGGCAACGCGACGCCCGAGGTCCCCGCCGTGCTCGACGGCGACCGCATCCTCGCCGTCCGCCGGCTCGTGCGCGACGTGCAGGTCGCGGAGCCCGTCGCACGCTACGTCGCGCGTTTCGTGCGCGCGTCGGATCCGGCCGCGCCCGAGGCAGCACCGGCGGCGCGGGCCCACCTTCGCTACGGCGCGGGGGTGCGCGGCGCCCAGTCGTGGCTCCTTGCGGCCAAGGCCTCGGCGCTCATGGCCGGACGTGGGCACGTGGGCTTCGAGGACCTGGCCCGCACGCGGCAGCCCGCGCTTCGACACCGCATCCTCCCCTCCTTCGAGGCGGAAGCCGAGGGGATCGGTCCGGACGCCATCTTGGATGCGCTCGCAGGCGAGGTGTCGGAGACGCCGGCGTCGCTCGTGAGCGTCGGATGAGCGCTCGCCTCGCGTTCGTCGCGGCGCTGCTCGTCCTCACGGCGCCCGCCGTGGCGCAGGGGCCCACCGAGGCCGTCGCTCTCGAGCTCGCGAGTCTCTTCGGGGACGACGCGCTCACCGGGGACGCCTACGCGCCGCTCGTCGCGACGCTGCGGAACGTCGGCTCCGCGCCGGTGCGCGGCACCCTCGAGCTCGAGGTGGAGCAGTGGGGGAAGCGCGGCCCGCGCTACCGCGTCGCCGTCGACCTGCCGGTGGGCGCCGAGAGGCAGGTGCAGCTGGCCGTTGACGTGGGCAGCGGTGGATCCGTCCAGGCGCGGGTCATGAGCGGCGGGCGCCGGGTGGGACGCGCGAACCTCGGCCTCTACCGCAACCAGCGCGAGCGCGTGGTCCTCCTCGCCGAGTCGGCGCGGCTCCGGGGCCCACTTCTCGACATGGGCGGCGCCGAGGTGGCGACGCCCTTCGGATCGACGCAGACCGTGGACATCGGCGTCGGCCTGCTGCCGCTGGATCCGGCGAGCGGCGACCCGCGCGCGCCGCGCTCGGCCCGGGCTTGGGAAGGCGTAGGCCTCCTCATCGCGCAGGCCCGGCTCCTCGAGCGCCTCGACGAGACCGAACGCGAAGCCCTCCGCGACTGGGTCGTGGGCGGGGGACAGCTGCTCGTCTTTCCGCGGAGCCAGGGGGACCTCGAGGGGCCCTTCCTGCGCTCGCTCTTCGGTCGCCTACGACGCGTCGACGACTATCCGGGCTCGGCCCAGGGGCGCGTCCCGGCTTCGGCGCGGGGGCGTAGCTATCGCGGTACGCCGGGGCCCGTGCCCGTCTACCGCACCGCCTTCGGGGCCGTGGCGAGCCTCGGCTTCGGCCGGGCCACGCTCGCGACCTTCGATGGAACGGAGGAGCCGAACGCCTTCGATCCCGCCACCGTGACGCTGGTCCGCGACGCGCTCGCGGGCCGAGGCATCGGCGCGCCGCCTCCCGCCTTCGCGAGCGACCCGCGCCTCGGCGGCGACCGCAACGCGAGCCGCGATCTCCGCGCGAGCCTCGACCCGAACGAGGGCTTCCGGCCGGCGCTGGTGCTCGTGGCCCTCGTGCTCCTCGTCTACGTGGTGTTCGTGGGCCCTCTGAACTTCCGCTACGTCGCGCAGAAGGGCCGGCCGACGCTCGCGCTCGTGACCACGCCGCTCGCCGCCCTCGCCTGTTTCGTGGTGCTCCTCGTGGTCGGGTACGTCGGCAAGGGTACCTCCCTCCGCTACCGTGCCGTGTCGCTCCGGGAAGCCACGGCGGGGCAGGACGCGGGCATCGAGCGCCGCTTCCTCGGCCTCTATCTGACGCGCCCCCTCTCCTTCGATCTGGCCGTGCCCGCCGGGACCGGCGTCCGTCTCCTCGAGGCCTCTCAGGATCGCGAGCCGCTGCGCATCCACGACGGCGACGAGCGGCTCCTCAGCGACCTCCGGGGCGGGCTCTGGGAGACGATCTTCTTGGAGGAGCGCCGAGTGGAGCGCGCGGGGGCGGTGCGCTTCGTGCGACGGGAGGAGGACGACGCGCTCGTCGCCGTGGCCAACGACGGCGAGGAGCCGCTCCATGGCGTGGTGGTCGTGGCGCCGGGGGGCGGTCTCTTCCCCGTGGGCGACGTGCCGCCGAACGAAGAGCGACCCCTCGGCCCACCCGCGGCCGGGCCACCGCCGGGCGTCGTTTGGTCGGGCAGCTGGCAAACGGACCAGGCCACGGCGCGGCAGATCGGCCAGCTCATGGACCTTCCCGACGTGGAAACGCAGCGGGCCTTCCTAGGTCTCTTCGCCAACCAATACGCCAACGTCGCGGGCTCCGCGCCGACGCTCTTCGCGCGCCTCGACCCGCGGGACGTCCCCTACGGAGAGCGCTTCGCGGCGGAGCGCGATCTCCGCTTCCTTCGCGTGGCGGGGCCCGTCCGGGGCGTCCCCGTCGAGACGGAGGGCTGGGCGCTGAGCGAGGCGGGCCTCGGCGCCGTGCTCGGACTCGGCGAGCGGGAGGAGGACGAGCCGCAGGGAGAGACCCCGTGATCCGCGTCGAAGGCGTGAGCCACCGCTTCGGCGCGCTCGAGGTGCTTCGCGACGTGTGGTTCGAGGTGCCGAAGGGAGAGGTCTTCGGGTTCATCGGGCCCAACGGCGCCGGCAAGACCACCACGCTCCGCATGATGGCGACGCTCCTCGAGCCGCTGCACGGGCGCATCCTCGTCGGGGATCACGACGTCGTCGACCACCCGGCCGAGGTGCGACGCCTGGTCGGCTTCATGCCGGACGGCTTCGGCGTCTACGAACGCGTGACCGTTCGCGAGTACCTCGACTTCTTCGCGTCGGCCTACGGCATCGAACGCACGGCGCGGGCGCGCACGGTGGGCGCGGTGATGGAGCTGACCGACCTCGGGCCCCTGGCGACGCGGCTGGTGCAGGCGCTGTCGAAGGGCATGAAGCAGCGCCTCGCCATCGCGCGCACGCTTCTGCACGACCCGGAGGTGCTCATCCTGGACGAGCCGGCGAACGGCCTCGATCCCCGGGCGCGCATCGAGATGCGGGACCTCATCGAGCAGCTTCAGGGCCTCGGCAAGACCATCGTGCTCTCGAGCCACATCCTCACGGAGCTGAGCGACATGGTGAGCAGCGTCGCCATCCTCGAGCGCGGTCGCGTGCTCGCCGCGGGGCCCGTCGGCGCAATCGGTCAGCAGCTTCATCCCGAGCGCCGGGTGAGGCTGCGCCTGCTCGCCGCACCGGCCGACGGGGGCGCGGCGCTGCGGGCGGTGCCGGCGGTGCGCGACGTGGAGCGTGGCCCGGACGGTGACCTCCGCATCGCCTACCAGGGCGGCGACGACGCCGTCGCCGCCATCGTGGCTGCGGCGGTGCAGGCGGGTCTCGGCGTCGTTCGGGTGGAGCCGGAGCGCGACGACCTCGAGCACATCTTCCTCGAGGTCACGCGGGGGGAGCTGCAGTGAGCGAGAGCCGAACGCCGCGCCTCCGCGACGCGAACCCCATCCTGGTGAAGGAGCTCCGGACCATGTTCCGGTCCCAGCTCTTCATCCGCTTCCTCTACCTCTCCACGGGGCTGCTCGGGCTCCTGGTGCTCTCCTCCGGTGCGCTGATGGCCTCCGGGGACGCCGCGCCCGCCTCCGTCGGCCGCATGGTGTTCCACCTCTTCTTCGGCCTCGCGCTCCTCGTCCTCGCGCTCGTTGGGCCGGCGCAGGCCGCCTCCGCGATCACGAGTGAGCGCGAGCTGGGCACCTACGAGTCCCTCTTACTGACGGGCATGGACCCGGCGCGCATCGTCCGGGGCAAGCTCGCGGCGAGCTACGCGGCCTTCGTCCTCGTGCTCGTCGCCTTCTCGCCCGTCGTGGGCATCGCCTTCCTCTTCGGCGGCGTCGCCCCGGGCAACGTCTTCTTCGGTTTCTACGGGCTCCTGCTCTTCCTCGCGCCCGCCGTGGCCCTCGGCGTCGCCTGCTCGGCGCGGCTGGCCTCGACGCGCGTCGCCGTGCTCCTCACCTCCGTGCTCTTCGTGCCCACGGCCATGTTCGGGACGGGGGTGCTGACGGCGATCGGCCAGGAGGCGAAGCGGAGCTGGGGGCTCACCGTCGAGGGGCCCTTCTGGTTCACCGAGGCGCTCGCCACGCGCTTCTTCGAGCCCGACACCTTCGGGCTCCTCGTACTCCTGCCGCTCTTCGCCGTGGCCATGACCGTGTGGTTCTTCGGGGCCTCCGCCGTGGCGACGTTGCGTCCCGCCGCCGAGGATCGAAGCACGTCCTTCAAGCGCTGGGCGCTCGTGCTCCTCGTGGGCCTCGTTCCCATCTGCGCCGGCGTCATGAGCCTGGTGGAGCCCCGGAACGTGCGCGACCTGACCGGCGTGGGCGTCGTCATGAGCGGCGGCCTGGCTGCGTTCTTCGCGCTCCTCTTCGCCGACGAGGCCCCGCTCCCACCGCGGGATCTCGAGCGACGACGTCGCTCCGGCGAGCGGCTCCATCCCCTCGTGCGCCTCTTCGGGCCGGGCGCCGCGCCGACCACGCGCTTCTCGCTTCTGGTCATCGCGCTCGCACCCTTGACGGTGCTGGGCTCGCTCCTCGGGACCGGCGTCGCGCTGGCCCCGGGATCCTACGAGCCGACGGACGCGCTCGCCTTCGGCGTGCTGGTCGCCGGTCACGTCGTCGTCTGCGCCGCCCTGGCCTGCCTCGGGGCGACGCTCCGCGTCGTGCTTCGCAATGGCATCGCGGCACGCGTGCTCACGGTCGCGGTGGCGACGGGCCTCGTGCTCGTGCCGCTCCTCGTGCAGGTCGTCATGGACCCGAGGGCCCTCGGTGGCCATCAGTCGCCCGTGCCCCTCAGCCTGCTGCTCACGCCGATCGGGCACCTCGTCGTCGGCATCACGCTCCTCGACGAGGAGTGGGCCGGGAACCGGCTCGTCGAGGCTCTCGTTCC
>CALCTH010000352.1 GCA_937893795.1 uncultured Myxococcales bacterium
GCGGAGCGCCGCTGCGAGCGCTCCCGCGTCGGCGGGGCGCGGCCCGACGCCGAAGGGTGTCACGCTCTCGGCGGCGCCGCGGCTCCCGAGCGTGCCGTGGCGGCGCTCCAGCCAGTCCGGGTCACGGGGGAGGGCGGTGCTCGCGCCGCCCGCTTCGGCCCTAGCCGCGCTGCCCACGATGCCCTCGCCCCATCTCCGCGTGCCGAGACCGGCCGCGAGCACTCGGAGCACGCCGTCGCGAACGGCTTGGGCGTTGGCGAAGCGGACCTCGCTCTTGCGAGGATGCGCGTTCACGTCGACCTCGTGACCGGGGAGATCGATCCACACGACCCCCGTCGGGTACCTGCCGCCTTCGAGGCGCTCGCCGTAGGCCTGCGCGGCGGCGCGCGCGAGGTGTCGGTCGCTCACCGGGCGGCCGTTCACGAAGAGGAGAAGATGCCGCATGCCGCGGCGCGCCTGGCGGACCGGCGCGAGCGCCGCCTCCACCCGGAGCGAGCCCCGCGCGCCCTCGACGAAGGAGAGCGCGAGGTCGGGGAATACCGCCTGGGCCCGCGCCAGGCGGTGGGTCGCCGGGACGAAGCTCCGGCTCTCCCGGCCGTCGACCTTGAGCGTGACGTGGACGTCCGGGCGGGCCAGCGCCACGCGCACGCAGGTCTCGCGCACGTGGCCCGTCTCGGTCTGCCGGGCCTTCAGGAACTTCCGGCGCGCCGGAACGTTGAAGAAGAGGTCGTCGACCTCGACCACGGTCCCCGGCGCCGCGCCCGCCTCGCGCACCTTGGGCGCGCCACCCCCCACGACGCGGACCTCCGTACCCGCCACGGCGTCCCGCGTGCGCGTCACGAGCCGGAAGCGTGACACCGAGGCGATGGAGGGGAGGGCCTCCCCTCGAAACCCCATGGTGGAGAGCCGGTCGAGGTCTTCGAAGGCCCGGAGCTTGCTGGTCGCGTGGCGGCGGACGCAGGCCACCGCGTCCTCGGGGTCCATGCCCACCCCGTCGTCCACGACGCGTATGCGCGCCCGGCCGCCCTCCACGATCTCCACCCCGAGCCGGGTGGCCCCGGCGTCGAGGGCGTTCTCGACCAGCTCCTTCACGACGCTCGACGGACGTTCGACGACCTCGCCGGCCGCGATCTGGTCGATGAGGGCATCGTCGAGGCGTCGGATGCGGCCCACGGGTCCGCCTTACCACCCACGGGCTGCTTGGCGAGCGTCGCCGCGGTGTTACCGTCGCGCCGGACCCCCTCCCGCCGTCCTCGCGCGGTGCGCCCGGCTCCCGATGAAGATCTCTCTCGTCCCCCACACGCCACACCTCGGCCGATGCGCCCGCGCGGCTCGTCCTGACGATTTCGGAGCCGTCGCGTGAGCGGGTCGCAGGAGGTGATGGACCCGCTCGTCGGAACGCAGCTCGACAAGTATCGGGTGGTGCGCCGCATCGGCGAGGGCGGCATGGGCCTGGTCTACGAGGCCTTCCACACGGTCATTCAGAAGCGCGTGGCCATCAAGGTGCTGCGTCAGGACTTCACGACGCGTTCCGAGGTCGTCGAGCGCTTCAAGCAGGAAGCGATCAGCGCCAGCCGCATCGGGCACGCGAACATCGTCGACATCAGCGACTTCGGCACGACGCCAGACGGCTCGAGCTACTTCGTCATGGAGTTCCTCCAGGGCGAGGATCTCGCGAACGCCCTGGCGCGCGAGGGCACGCTCGACATGCGTCGGGCCACCGCGATCCTGAAGCAGTGCTGCCGGGCGCTGGGCGCCGCCCACGCCAAGGGCATCGTGCATCGCGACATGAAGCCCGAGAACATCTTCCTGACGGAGGGCGACGACGGGCAGGACTTCGTGAAGATCGTGGACTTCGGCATCGCGAAGATGAGCGAGCTCGACGGCGACGGGACGCCCGGTCGGAAGCTCACCAAGACCGGCATGATCTTCGGGACGCCGGAGTATATGTCGCCGGAGCAAGCCAAGGGCGGCGAGCTCGATCACCGCGTCGACATCTACGCCATGGGCGTGATCCTCTACGAGTGCATGACCGGCGTCGTGCCTTTCGTCGGCGACTCCTTCATGGGCGTGCTCTCGCGGCACATGTTCGAAGAGCCGCC
>CALCTH010000353.1 GCA_937893795.1 uncultured Myxococcales bacterium
GTCCTCGGCCAGGGCGGCATGCGTCGCGTCGAGGGTGAGCCCGCCGGCGTCGTCGCGGCCGGCGGCGAAGCGGGGCCCGCCTCCGACCACGTAGCCGGCGACGTGGAGATCCTCCACGGAGCGCTCGACCTTCGCGTCGCCGCCCGCGACGGCGCGGCCGCTCGAGACCGGAACGTCTCCCTCGAGGGCGCTCACCTCGGGCAGCCCGCGCAGCCGGCCACTGAACGTCGCCGACTCGCGGTAGGTACCCCCCCGGGCCTCGGCCCAGGCCTCCCATTCCGCGTTCATGTCGGCTTGAGCCCGGTCCCAGCGCTTGACGAGGACGTAGACGATGGCCGCGGCCACGCTCACGAGGAGCGCGATGTCGAGCCGGGAAAGAAACAGCGCCACGGCCGGAACATGCGCCCGAATCCGCGCAGCACCACCCCGGAAGGCACACGGGAAGGCGAGCCGCGACCGCCGGCGTTCGCCCGGCGGATTACTTGACCCCTCCCGGAGCGAGGGCTAGCGAACGAGGCCGCACGCGGAGCCCGGGGCAGACGGGATCGCGCGCGAACCCCCGCAGGGCGAAGAGCGAGGGACGACATGAGCGAAGAGCGCGAGAGCGACGTTCCGCCGGCGGCGGAGCGCGGTGGTGAACGCCAGCAGGCGAAGCCCGGCGGCGCCCGGAAGCTCGTCTTCCTGGGGCTGAAGGTCGCCTTCACGGTGGCGATGCTCGTCGTCGTCTACCGGAAGGTCCTTCGCCGCGAGGGAGCCGAGGACCTGCTGACGCGCCTCGGGGACATCCACGCCGGCTGGTTCATCGCCGCCATCGCCATGCAGCTCACGGCGATCACCTTCGCCACCTTCCGCTGGCGAGCGCTCCTCCGCGGGCAGGGCATTCATCCGGAGCCGCGCTTCCTCGCCGGCTCCATCATGATCGCCCGCTTCTGGGGTGCCTTCACGCCCGGCGGCTTCACGGGCTTCGGCGGCTGGCGCATCTACGACGTGGCCCGGCACACGGGGAAGACGGCCCGCGCGACGGCCACCATCGCCGTCGAGACGCTCCTCGGGCAGGTGGCCTTCGGCCTCGTGGTCATGGGCGCCTCCATCTTCGGCGAGCGCTTCCTCGGCCTCGGCGGCGTGCTCCTCGTGAACGCCTTTTTTCTGAGCGTGGTGGTCACGGCGCTCACGCTCCTCGCCCGGCCGCGGCTCTTCCGGCTCGCCATCCGGCTCCTGCCGTCGGCCGTGCAACCGAAGTTTCATTCGCTGGTCGACGCCGTCTGCGCGTACGAGGGCAAGGGCCTCATCCTCGCGCAGGCCGTGGGGCTCGGCGTGGGCGTGCACGCCTGCAACAACCTCATCTACGTGTGCGCCGCGCGCGCCGTGGGCGCCGAGCTCGGCGTCGGGTACGTCTTCTTCGCGTCGAGCCTCCAGATCTTCGCGACCATCCTCCCGGCGTCCATCAACGGCATCGGGCTCCGGGAGACGGCGGCCGTCGCGCTCTACACGAGCCCCCTCGTGGGGCTCCCGCTCGCCGTCGCCGTGCTCATCCCGACCGTGGGCTTCGCGGCGGAGATGCTGGTCTCGTCCGTGGGCGGCTTCATCTTCTTGGCCCGCCGGAGCGGCTACGCACCGCGGATTCAGGTCGACGAGGCCGAGCGGGAGCAGGCCTTCGAGGAGGCGCTCCCGGAGGTCCCGCGCGACGCCTGGCCCAAGGTGCCGCGGGCGCTCGCCATCGGCCTCGGGGCCGGGCTCCTCGCAGGCGTGATCGTCGGCGTGGGGGAGGGCCTGGCCGTGGCCCTCGGCGGCGGCGGCCGGAGCGGCTACGGCGTGCTCGCCTACGGTGCGCTCGTCTATGGCGTCTTCTGTGCCCTCGGCGGCGGCGCGATGCTCGGGGCGTTCGCCTGGCTCGGCCGCCGCATGCGCCGTGAGGCGGTGCCCGAGGTCGACGCCTATGCGCGCACGACGGCGCTCATCGTGGCCCTCTTCGGGCTCGCCCTCGGGGTCTTCCTCGTGCGCCGCGACATCTTCGAAGAGCAGCTCGTGCTGAAGAGCCTCCCGGGCCTCGGCGTCGTGCTGGGCTGCCTCACGGTGGCGGCGCTCGTCTACTTCGGCCTTTGGCTCGGCCTCCGCGCGCTGCTTCGCCGCTCGCCGCTCTTGCTGCGCGGCTGGGGGAGCCCGGCCGTCTGCGCGAGCGCCATCGCGCTCCTCGCCGGCGGCGCGCTCCTCCTCGGAGAGCCGGCGAGCGCGAGCAACGGTGGCCCGGACCGGCCCGCGCCGGAGGACGCCGGCAACGTGCTCTTCCTGGTCATCGATACGCTTCGCGCCGACCACCTGCCGGCCTACGGCTACGAGGCGGGGTCCACGCCGAACCTGGACGCCTTCGCCGCCGACGCCGTGCGCTTCGACCAGGCCTTCGCCAACGCGAGCTGGACCCGCCCGAGCTTCGCCTCGATCCTGAGCGGCCGGCTCCCGGGCAACCACGGCGTCATGGCCAAGACCGACGGTCTCCCCGACGCGCTCGTGACCATGCCCGAGGCGTTCCACGCGAGCGGGTGGCATACGCGCGGCCTCGCCACGAACCACAACCTCACGGCGCACTACAACTTCCACCAGGGCTTCGACCGCTACGTGCACCTCGAGCCCGACAACGTGCTCTGGGCCGATGACGCCTCGATGAAGCTGCTGCTGATGCAGGTCGTCCGGCGCGTGGTCGACCGCGGCAAGGCCGCCCTCGGCATCGTCTCGCCGGGGAGCGTCTACCGCGACGCCACGACGGTGAACGCCGAGGTGCTGAGCTGGCTCGACGAGCCCTCGCCGGCGCCCTTCTTCTACTTCGTCGGGTACATGGACCCGCACGACCCCTACTACGTGCACCCCTACGACGGGACGGGCTACGCGCGGAGCGCGCATCCGCGGCCCCAACCGGACGAGGCCGACCGGCTGCGTGGCCTCTACGACGGGGAGATCACCTTCTGGGACGCGCGCTTCGGTGAGCTCGTCGCCGAGCTGAAGCGGCGCGGCCTCTACGACGACCTGACCATCGTCATCACCAGCGACCACGGTGAGGAGTTCTGCGAGCACGGCGGCTTCTGGCACGGGACGACGCTCTACGACGAGCAGGTGCGCGTGCCCCTCTTCGTGAAGCTCCCGGAGTCCCGGCGCGGCGGCAGCGTGGTGCGGCACTGGGTACAGAGCATCGATCTGATGCCCTCGGTGCTTCGCCTCGAGGGCCTCGAGGTCCCGGCGGGCGTGCAGGGGGGGGACATCTTCGAGGGCACGGACGTCGTCTACGCCGAGGAGAGCCACGAGGGGAACGTGCTCGAGGCGGTGCGTGAGCGCCGGGGCACCGACGAGTGGAAGCTCCTCACGGCCAACCCGGGCAACCCGCGCGGGCTTCCGGAAGAGGCGCTCTTCCGCGTCGACTTCGACCCCGGCGAGAGCCGGAACCTCGCCGAAGCGGAGCCGGAGAACCTGGCGCTCGCGCAACGTCAGCTGGGCACCCAACGCGTGCGGGCGCGCGAAGGCGCCCTCGAGGCGATCGCCACCGAGCTCGGCGAAGAGGAGCTCGCCCAGAACTGCGCCCTCGGGTACGAGAGTCGCGAGAGCTGCTGCGCGCAGGGCCTCGCGCAGTACTGCGACTGACGCGCGGCGCGGCGTCAGGCGAAGAGCAGCTTCACGTAGCGTCGCAGCTCGAGGATCTGCGACACGAGGAGCGTCGGGTCGTTCATCGTCCGCGAGGTGACGATGCCTCCCTCGAGCACACCGTTCAGCAGGTCGGCGAGCGCACCGAGGTCCACCTCTTCGCGGGGCGGACGGACCTCTGCGGCGGCTTCGAAGAGCTCGAGGAAGCGCCTGCGCCAGCCCGCGAGGCCCGCCGCGGCCATGTCCCGCACCTCCGGATCCACGAGCTGGCTCTCGTAGGTCATCGAGGCGACGAGGCAGCCCGGGTGCACGCCCGGCAGGTCGCCCATGGCCTCGGCGAGGAGCTTCAGGAAGAGCAGCAGCCGCTGCACCGGGTCTTCGACGAGCTCGTCGGCGCGCTCACGGAGCCCGCGGAAGAAGGCATCGTCGGCCTCGAGGTAGGCCTGCATGAGCGCCCGAGCCAGGTCGGCCTTTCCCCGGAAGTGGTAGAAGAAGCCGCCCTTGGTGAGCTCACACTCGGCGACGATCTGGTCGATGCTCGTCCCCGCGAAGCCCTGCTGGAGCACCAGGCGCTGGCTCACCTCGAGGATGCGCGCCCGCGTGTCGTCCGCCTTGGCCACTCGATTCACTGTACCGGCGGTGCAGTAGAGGGTCGAGGGTGGCCGCAGAGGTCGCCAACGGTCGAGTTTCATTGGGGAAAAATCAGCACCTGGAGTCCAGGGGCGCGCACGCCTCCCGCCCGTAGGTTGTCTCCTGCGACCCGGTGGTCGCTCCAGGAGAACCTCATGCCGAACGCACTTCCGACGCCCCTCGACATCCTGCTCGACCCGCTTTCCCTGGTGGTCATCGCCCTCTACGGCGCGCTGATGCTCTGGGAGACCCTCGCTCCGGCTCGGCCGCTTCCCCGCGTGCGGGGCTGGCATCTCAAGGGCATCGCCGCCTTCGCCGGCTACTTCTTTCTCTCGTCCTATCTCCCGCTCTTCACGGACGGGATGCTCGCGCAGCATCGCCTCGTCGATCTGACGGGGCTTCCGCTCCCCGTGCAGATCGGCGTCGCGCTCTTCGTCTACGAGCTCGGCGCCTACGCCTACCATCGAGCGATGCACGAGAGCCGGACGCTCTGGCTGGCCTCGCACCAGATGCACCACAGCGCGGAGCGCCTGGACGTGGCGGGGGCCTTCTGGTTCTCGCCCCTGGACATGGTCGGCTGGACGCTGGTCGGGAGCCTGACGCTGGTCGGTGCGGTCGGCATCGGCGCCGAGGCCGCCACGGCCGTGCTCCTGCTCCTGACCTTCCTCGGGATCTTCCAGCACGCGAACATCCGGACGCCGCGCTGGCTCGGCGTGCTCGTGCAGCGGCCCGAGAGCCATGCGTTGCACCACGCCCGCGGCGTCCATCGCCGGAACTACGCCGACCTCCCGGTGATCGACATGATCTTCGGCACCTTCGCGAACCCGGCTGGCTTCGCGTCGGAGCAGGGCTTCTACGACGGCGCCTCGGCGCGCGTGCTCGAGATGTTGGCGTTCCAGGACGTGAGCGAGCCCCGCGAGGACGAAGCCCTCCAGCGCCCCTCCTGGGCCTGACGCACGCTTCGGAAGGGACCCGGAGCGAGGAGGCGCGCTTCGGGTCCGCTTCAGACGCGCGTCGTCCTTCGAGCACGTGGCGCCCGCCGCGGAGTGCGCCATCCGGCGCGCTCTCTTCTCGCTCGCAGGGATTCCGATGCACGCCGACCGCCCTTCTTCGCCGCCTCCCCCGCACCCCCGGCGCCTGGACCGCCGCGACGGTCCTCCGGAGAGCGGCGTCTTCGACGTGTCCCCGGAGAGCTCGGGGCTCGTGGACGTGCGGCGCCTCGGAACGCTCGCGACCGCGAACACCGGCGCCGCCTCGCCCGACGCCACCGAGCTCCTCGCCATCACGAGCCCGGACCCGGTCGTGGCCGGTACGGGGCTTCGCGCGCCGCGGCTGCGCCCGCCTCGCGCTGCGCCGTCGCTCCCTGGCGCCGCGTGGGCGCTCGTCGTCGCGCTGGGGCTCGCCTCGCTGCGCGCCGTCCGCAGCGGGGAGGGCGCGCGGGCCGGGCCGGAGACGTCCGGCCCGGAGGCGTCCGGCCCGGGGTCATCCGGCCCGGAGTCGTCCGGCCCGGGGGCGTCCGGCCCGCT
>CALCTH010000354.1 GCA_937893795.1 uncultured Myxococcales bacterium
CGGCTAGGACGCGGAGCGGAGGCGCGGCGGGCGCTGGAAGAGGCGCTGGCGCGGAACGCGGAGGACCTCCGCGCTCGGCAGGCGCTGCGCGCGCTCCCGGAAGCAGCCGGTCGCTAGTAGCTGGCCGCGCGGGCGCCGCGTCGTCGCCGGGAGGTGCCGGCTCGCCGGTTGCGCCCTACCCTGGGAGAGTATGTGGTGCGCCCTCCCCGCGATCCGCCCCGAGAGGGGCCTCTGGGTGGCGCTCGCGGCCGCGCCCCTCGCGCTCTCGGGGCCCATGGCCGGCGAGGCCCAGGAAGCGGGCGGCGACCTCGCGCCGCCGCGCCCTTCCGCCCGCAGCGGGGCCATCCCGCCTCCGCCCTCCGGTCCGGACCGCCTCGTGCCGCGCTACGAGGCCCCCGGGTCGAGGACACGCGCGTCGGAGTCCCTCCGCTTGCCGGAACCGCTCGCGACCCGGCTGCGCGTCCTCGGGACGCACCTCGAGATCCTCGGCAACCGGAGCCGTCAACGGACGGTGGATGGCGTCCTCTCGGCCATCTCGGGAGGCCTCAGCTTGGGCTTCGGGGTCTGGGCGCGGCGGGACGAGACCACGGACCGAGGCCTCGCGCGCTATCTCTTCCTCTGGGGAGGCGCGAGCCTGGGGCGGGGACTCGTGCATCTGGCCATCAGCCCGCGCGCGCAGCGTCTCTGGGCCCGCTACCAGGCTCTGCCGCAACACACCCGCGAGAGCGCCGAGGCGCGGCTCGCCTTCGGCGAGGCGGCGCTCGAGCGCGTCGCCCGACGGGCCCGCGCGGCGCGCTACGTCGACGGTGGCCTCAACCTCGCCGTCGGCGCCGCCGTGCTGCCGGTCTACCTCGCGCCGAACGACTTCAACATCGACCAGCCCTTCGACTACTTCGTGATCATCGGCTCGGCCATCAGCGTGATCAGCGGCATCGTCACGCTCGCGACGCCGAGCGACGCCGAGCGACGCTGGCGCGGGTACCAGGAGCTCGTGGCGAGCCAGGCCCGGGACGAAGCCCGCCTCAGGCTCGAGAGCTTCGGTGTGGCCCCGCAGCGCGGCGGCGCCACGCTGGGGCTCGCTGCGCGCTTCTGAGCACGCCGTCAGTTGGGCGTCGGAACGGTGGGCGGGGAGCCCACGCCGCCGGCGCGGATGATGGCGGCGTAGGCCTCGGCGCTCCCGCGGGCGCGCCGTTCACCCGTCGCACGATCGAGGGCCAGGAGACCGAAGGGGGCAGCCCATCCCTCCGCCCACTCGAAGTTGTCGACGAGGCTCCAGACGAAATAGCCGCGCACGTCGGCGCCCTTGCGCACGGCGTCCTCCACGGCCGCAACGTGCCGCACGAGGAAGTCCGGCCGGGCCTCGTCCGAGGGATCGTAGAGGCCGTTCTCCGTCACGTAGAGCGGCGCCCCCAGACGCCCGAGGCGGAGCAGCTGCTCCGTGAGGCCGCGGGGACAGATCTGCCCCCAGTCGTTATGCTCCGTCGCGACCGTGGGGCGCTGCACGTGCCGTCCGAAGAGCTGCTTCGGCGCTGCCGCGTCGAAGCGCACGGCGAAGCGCCCGTAGTAGTTGAGGCCGATGAAGTCGAAGGAGCCCCGCAGACCGGGGACGCGACGCGGGCGACCGAGGGGAGGCAAGAGCCAGCCGGTCTGGATGGCTCTGAACTTCGCGCCGTTGAACGCCCAGTCCTGGGCCCGCGCCGCCGCGACGTCGCCGCTGTCTCGCCGCGCGTACTCGAAGAGCGGGACGCTGAGCGCGAGCCCCACCGGCGCGTCCTGCACCCGCTTCAGCTGCGCGTAGGCGAGCGCGTGAGCCTCGAGCTGCGCGGCGAGCGCCCGGAAACCCGCGATGGGATCGCCGAGGCCCGGGGGCCACGACGTACGCATGTAGCCCATGGTCGCGAGGACCGCGGGCGCGTTCAGCGTCGCCCATAGGCCGACCTGGCCCTCGAGCGCGTCCCCGGCCCGTGCGGCGAGCGCGGCGAAGCGCTCCGGCAGCTGCGGGTCGAGCCATGCGCCACCCCGCGACGCCCAGCGCGGCAGCGTGAAGTGGTTGAGGGTCACCATCACGCGAAGACCGAGGCGCCGCGCCGCGCTCAGGATGGCGCCGTAGCGGTCGAAGGCCGCGTCGTCGTAGCGCCCCGGGGCCGGCTCGAGGCGGCTCCACTCGAGGCTCATGCGGTGGGCGTTGTGACCGAGGGCCGCGGCGCGGGCGAGATCCTCCTCCGCCTGGCCGGCCCACCAACCCGCGGCAGCCCCGCTCCGGGTGCCGTCATGGATGCGGCCGGGCTGGCTCTCCCAATCGGTCCAGTCGTTGTCCGTATGGCCCTCGACCTGGTGGGACGAGGTGGCGGTGCCCCACAAGAACCCGGGCGGGAGCGTCATCCACGAGAGCCTACTGCATCGCGGGGCCGCCTTGCGCCGGGACCTCGCCCTTGCGAAGCACGCTGCATGCGTCTTCGCGCGCTCCTCATGGTGATGCTCGGATCCTGCGCGGCGCCCGAGGCGCCCGGTGCGGCAGAGCCGAGCGGCGAGCCCGGCGACGCGAGGGCCGCCGAAGCGGGCGAGGATGCGCCCGACGCCGACTCCGACTCCGACTCCGACGCGCCGCAGGCGGCGGTGACGGCCATCCGCGCGACGGGCAGCCCCGGTAGCTACACCCTGGCCGTCACGGTCGAGAGCGACGAGAGCGGCTGCGAGCGCTACGCCGACTGGTGGGAGGTCCTCCGCGCGGACGAGACCCTCGTCTACCGGCGCATTCTCGCCCACAGCCACGTCGACGAGCAGCCCTTCACCCGGAGCGGAGGCCCAATCTCGCTCGCCCCGGACGACGTGGTGGTCGTCCGCGCGCATCTGCGGCCCGCCGGCGTGGACGCCCCCGGCGTGTACCGGGGTCGGGCGCTCCGCGGAAGCGTGCGCGAGGGCTTCGTCGCCTACGTGCCGCCGGAGGGCTTCGGCGCCGCCCTCGAAGACGCGCCGCCGCAGCCCAGCGGCTGCGCTTTCTGAGCGGCTGGTCCTCCGATCAGCGGTCGCGGAGCTCGCGGCGGAGGATCTTGCCGCTCGCGCTCTTCGGGATCGCGTCGATGAACTCGACGATGCGCACCTGCTTGTAGGTGGACACGTGGCCCTTCACGAAGTCCTTCACCCCGTCCTCGGTGACGTCGGCGCCGGCCGCGCGCACCACGAAGGCCTTCGGGAGCTCGCCCGCCTCGTCGTCGGGGACGCCGATCACGGCCACGTCGGCGACGCCGGGCATCTGGATGATCAGCGCCTCGAGCTCCGCCGGGGGCACCTGGAAGCCCTTGTACTTGATGAGCTCCTTGAGCCGGTCGACGATGAAGAAGTGCCCGTCCTCGTCGGCGATGGCCACATCGCCCGTGTGGAGCCACCCCTCCTCGTCGATGGTCGACGCCGTGGCGCCGGCGTTGCCGAAGTAGCCCTGCATGACCTGCGGCCCGCGCACCCAGAGCTCGCCGCGCTCGCCGAGCGCCGCGACGTCCTGGCCCGTCTCGGGATCGACGATGCGGGCCTCGGTCCGCGAGAGCAGGGTCCCCACGGAGCCCGCCTTGTAGTCGTCGCCCTCGATGGCATGTGACACGGGCGAGAGCTCGGTCATGCCGTAGCCCTGGCCCACGCGGCAGCCCACGCGCTTCGCGGCCTCCTCGGCCAGCTCGCCTCCGAGCGGCGCCGCACCGCTGAAGATGTCCGTCACGGACGCCAGGTCGAACTTCTCGACCACCGGGTGCTTGGCCAGCGCGAGAACGATGGGGGGTACGAGGTAGAGCTTCGTGATGCGCTGGCTCTGCGTGAGCTCGAGCATCTGCACCATGTCGAAGCGCGGGAGCGACACGATCTTCACGCCCGTCGCCAGGCCGAGGTTCATGAGCACGTTCATCCCGTAGATGTGAAAGAAGGGCAGCACGGCGAAGACGACGTCGTCGCCCCTCATGCCCAGGTGCGGCTCGGACTGGCAGAGGTTCGCGACGAGGTTCCGATGCGTGAGCATCACGCCCTTTGGGAACCCCGTGGTGCCCGACGAGTAAGGAAGCACCACCACGTGCGTCGCAAAGTCGACGGGCACCTGCTCCACGAGGGGCTCGCCCATGATCTCGGTGAAGGGCGTCGCGTCGCCGGGGCCGATCACGATGATGGTCTCGATGCCGACCTTCGCCGCGGCGGCCTTGGCCGTCTCCAGGAAGAGCTCGACGGTGACGATGGCGCTCGCCTTCGAGTCGCGGAGCTGAAAGGCGATCTCCTCGGCGCCGTACGTTGGGTTGAGCGTCGTGACCGTGGCGCCGGCGTAGGCGATGCCGTGAAAGACGACCGCGTACTCGGGCAGATTCGGCGCCATCAGCGCCCAGGTGTCGCCGGGACCGACCCCGCGCGCCTGGAGGCCGCCGGCGAAGGCGCGGATCTGCGCGGCGAGGGCGCCGTAGGTCACCTCCCGACCGCTCATGCCCTCCACGAAGGCGACGTGCTCGGCCTTCGCGGCCGCGTGCCGAAGCACGAAGTCGGTCACGGAGACGTCGGGGATGTCGACGTCGGGCTTGGCGCTCTTGAACACGGTCACGGCAGCTCTCCGGGTTGGGTCCCCGAGTGAGCCACCCTTGTCGGGGCGATTTCAACCGTGGGTCGCGTCGAGGGCGCGATGTATTGCCGCCACGACCTCGTCGGGGTCGCTGCCGACCTCGAGGGGGCGGTTCGCGGCCGCGCTCCGGAAGGGCAGCTCGTCGCGATGATAGGCGGCCTTGAACTCGGTGAACTTCAGGCCGTGGGCCGTCGAGACGACGACGACGCGCTCGCCATCCTTCACCACGCCCCGCCCGGCCAGCTTCTCCAGGCACGCCAGCGCCACGCCGGTGTGAGGGCAGTTGAACATACCGGTCCGGTCCGCGCGGGCGGCGGCCTCGGCGAGCTCCTGCTCCGAGGCCTGCTCCACGATGCCGCGGCACCGCACGAGCGCCCTGACGGCCTTCGGGAGGCTGACGGGGTTGCCGATGCGGATGGCGCTCGCGAGCGTCTCCCCCGCGCTGATGGGCGTGAAGTCGCGCTCCTCGAGGTCACGTCCTTCGGCCTCGGCGCGCACGAAGGCCTGGTAGAGCGGATTGGCCTGCTCCGCCTGGCAGCAGACGAGGCGCGGGAGCCGGGCGATGAGTCCGAGCTCCTGCATCTCGACGAAGCCCTTCGCGATGGCCGAGACGTTGCCGAGGTTGCCGCCGGGCACGAGCACCCAGTCCGGCACCTCCCAGTCGAACTGCTGCACGATCTCGCTGCTGATGGTCTTCTGCCCCTCGACGCGCAGCGAGTTCATGGAGTTCGCGAGGTAGAGCGTAGGGTCCTCGGTGAGCCGCTGCACCACGCGCATGCAGCCGTCGAAGTCCGTGTCGAGGGCCATCACCAGGGCGCCGTTCGCTACGGGCTGGATGAGCTGCGCGGAGGTGATCTTCCCCTTGGGCAGCAGCACGATGACCGGGATGTTCGCGGCCGCACCGTAGGCCGCGAGCGCCGCCGACGTGTCCCCCGTCGACGCGCAGGCCATGGCGCGGATCGGCTTCCCCTCGGCGATCATCTGCTTCACCGAGCTGACGAGCACGGTCATGCCGAGGTCCTTGAAGGAGCCCGTGTGGCTGGTGCCGCACTGCTTCACCCACACGTCGGCGAGGCCGAGCTGCTCCTTTCCGTAGCGCTCCGCCCAAAAGAGGTTGGAGTTGCCCTCGTAGAGGCTCACCACGTTCTCGACCGCGACGTGGGGCTGCACCCACTCGTGCCGGCTCCACACGCCCGAGCCGTAGGGCCAGCGCGTGCGGCCGTAGCGCTCATCGAGGAGCCGCATCCACGCCGCGGGCGTACGCGCGCGGAGGGCGTCCGTGTCGTGAACGACCTCCAGGAGCGCGCCGTCGTCGGAGCGGTAGCGCACCTCGTTGAGCGGGTAGCGGATCGGCTCCCCCGTGACGCTCTGGAACCAGGCCGATGGGCGCATGACCCTCCCTTAGCCGCGCCGGTGAGAGTTGTCACGATGGCCCCGTGAGCCCGAGCCGAAAGATCGGCGGAGGGCTCGGTCCATGGCACCGTGCGCTCATGCGGCTGGTGCTCTCGACGCTCGTCTTCTGCCTCGTGCTCGGCTGCGGCGACGACGGTTTCATGGCCGTAGGCTCCGGAGTCATTCCGCCCACCGGGAGCACGACGGGACCGGACATGGGCAGTGACGACGCGGGAGCGGACGCCGGCCTGGACGCCGCCCTCCCCTTCGGCTGCACCGTGCTCGGAGCCGGCAGCGGACCCAACGTGACCGGCGACGAGCCCTTCACGGCCCAGACCGCGTCAGCCTTCTTCGAGAGCGTCGACGACTGCGAGACGGCGCCGACGCTTTCGGTTCTCGTCTTCGACGACCCGCGCTGCGACCCGAGCGCGCCGACGGTCCAGATCCGCGTGCCCGTGGAGGACCCGACCCTGAGGATCGGCGACAACCCCGTGGGCTTCGGAACCTCGGGCATCCAGGTCTTCTATCTGGATGCGGCCGGCACGGCGTTCGCGCTCACGGTGGACTCTTTCGGGAGCGTCGCGCTGAGCGGCATTCCCACACGTACGACGCCCGCCGGGGAGCTCTTCACCTACACGCCGGACCTCACCCTCGGCGTGACTTCCGCGGGAAGCGACTCCGTCGCCGTGCAGCTCAGCGGCAGCGTCACCGTGCCGCTCGGCGCTCCCTTCACCTGCCCGCCCTGAGCCGGGAGGCCCCGGCGACGCCGAGCGCGCTCAGCGCCTGCCCCAGCGGCGCCGCAGGAGCCACTCGACGATGAGCAGGGCCATCAGCGCCCCCACGGCCCATGGCGAGGCGAAGGGGGCGACCTCGCGAACGCCCTCGACCCGCGTCCGGGTGGCGTCGAAGCGGCCCAGAGCCGGCGCGTCGTCGGGGCGCGCCACGAAGCGGCCGCCGCTCGCCTCCGCCAGCGCGCGCAGCCGATCCGGGCGCGGCCGCGGGTCCGCGAGCTCGTCCCCGCCGAGCTCCACCACGAAGCCCTCTTCGCCCAGCACCTCGTCGCCCTGACTCCGTTCCACCACGACGCGGTACGCGCCGGGCTCCGCGGGCGCGACGAAGGTGGCCCGAAGCGAGCCCGTCTCGCTCGTCGCGACGTCCTCCGCCGCCAGCTCGCGCCCCGTACCGTCGAGGAGCCGGAGCCGGAGCGCTTCCCCCGCGAGAGGCCGGTGGCGCGCGTCGGCCACGTCGCCGAGGACGCGAACCCGCCCTTCGGGCCCGTAGCGCTCGCGATCCGTGGTGACCCGCGTCGGCTCGAGTGCCGGGTCCCGCGCCAGCCACCGGACCGCGCGATCCCAGAAGCGTTCGTAGGCGCTCGCGTCCCCCGAGAGCCCTCCGCTGGTGATTCCCCAGCGCCAGCTCGTGTCCGTGGTGAGCGCGAGCACGCGCCCCTCGCCGTAGGTGCCGACGACGAGGAGGGGCTCGCCGGCGCTGCGGCCCGGGCGTCGCAAGAGCACCTGCATGTCCTGACGCACCCCCGCGACGCGATTGGTCCCCGCCAGTGTGGCGAGGCGACGCCACACCGCGCGGCTCGCGGCGGGATCCCGCCGCAGGGCGACGAAGGGGTGACGGCCGAGCACCGGGTCGACGGCCGGGCGAACGCAGCCATCCCGGAGGCGCGAAGCGGGCCCGGCGACGCGCGGCAGCTCCACGGGGAGCACGTCTGCGACCGGCGTCCCCTCGTAGCCGCCGCTCCCGAACGACCGTTCGCCTCCGATCATCGCGAAGGCGCCGCCGCGCTCCACGTACTCGCGGATACGCGGCAGGTACGCGGCCATCTGGTAGGGCCCGTAGTCGAAGTTCTGAAAGAGGACCACGTCGAAGCTGCCGAGGTGCTCGCGAAAGAGCTCATCCGTCGGGAACGGGATGAGCGCGAGCTCGTCCGGTGCGGCGAGGGTGAGATCGCTCGTCGTTCGCAGGATGAAGAAGGAGATGAGGTCCGTCCCGGGGTCCCGCTCCAGGAAGGCGCGGAGGAAGCGGACGTCCCAGCTCGGCTGTCCCGCGACGAGGAGGACGCGGAGCTTGTCCCGGGTGACCCGCACCAGAAAGGCACGGTCGTTGTTCGCCGGCACCGCGTCGCCCTCCGCCACCGGGATGGTCACCCGGTAGACCGCCCGCCCGAGGCGCCGGGGCTCGAAGGGGATGATGGCCTCCGCTTCGCCCCCCGCAGGCACGTCCACGAGCTCTTCGCGGACCACGCGGTCGCCCTCCCAGAGGGTCACGGGAATCGCCACGGCGCCGCCGCCCGAACGCAGCGCGCGCAGCACCACGCGGACCTCGGCCTGGGAGCGGAGAAAAGCCACCGGGTCCGCCTCGAGCTCGGCGATGGCGTCGTCGACGAGGGGCGCGGCGCCTCCGAGCGCCACGGTGTGCACCTTCACCTCGCCCGCGAAGGCCGGCGCGTCCCGTGCGCTCTCGGCTCCGTCGCTCACGACCACGATGGCGCCGAGGTCCTCCGAGCCGGGTCCCGTGGCCAGCTCCTCGAGCGCCGCCGCGAGGCGCGTCTCGTCCTGCTTGGCGCCGAGATCACGGGCGAGGGTCTCGACGCTAGCGGCCGCGAGCTCCGAGCCGAAGCGAAACCCCGCGACGCCGTCCTCGGCCTCTGCGCTCCAGCGCGTGAGGAGCGCGCGCGCTGCCTCGGCTCGGGAACGGGGCCCATCGGTGACGCGAAGGCTCCGGGAATCATCGACGAGGACGGCGAGGCGCCCCTCGATCTGCCGCGCCTGCCGCTCGAGCCAGCGCGGCTGCGTCGCGACGAGCCACGTGAGCAACGCGGTGCCGATGCGAAGCATGAGGAGGATTGCGAAGCGCCCGCGGGGCAGCGCCCGCGGCTCCCGGAAGGTCAACGCGACGGCAGCGAGGAGGCCGAGGGCCAGCAGCACCCCCACGGGAAAGGAGACGCCGAGCTCGAAGGCCGTGAGGCGCGCGTGCATCAGGGCGTCCCGGCGCGGCGCCGCATGATGAAGGGGGCGTGGACCTGGTCGTCCTTGTAGTCCAGGCAGAGCGCGTACATCACCAGGTTCACGCCGAGGCGAATGGCGAGCTCGCGTTGTCGCTCGCCGCCGGGGGTGACGGTGTGCTGCCACGTCCCGAGGTTGTCGCGGGCCCACGCGCCCCCGAGGTCGTGGCGGCTGTAGACGAGGCCGACGCGCCCATCGCGCTGCACACCCTCGAGCTCCCCAGGTCCCCGGACCCGGCCGACGGGCCGCTGCAGGAGAAAGAAGCTTCGAAAGACCGTGTGGTCGCGGGCGCGCGGCGCGAGGCGGTCTTCGGGGAAGGCCCGTCGCACGCGCCGTCGCACGCTCTCGTCGAAACCCGAGCCGCCGCCTCCCGTCGCGTCGTCCACGAGCACGAAGCCGCCGAAGTCGACGAAGCGCCGCAAGCCGACGACCTCCGCGTCTCCGAGAGGCGCGAAGGCGCGATCGCCGGCGAGGTAGAGGAGCGGTGTCTCGAAGATGCTGGGGTCGTCGAGACGTACGCGCCCCGGTCGCAGGCGGGTCTCGATGGAGGTGCGCTTGCGAACCTCCCAGGCCAAGCGGCGCCGCGCCGAGGGCCGTGGCTCGGGCAGGTCCGTGAGCGCCACCCCGCGCACCTCGACGCGGGTGCTGTCCCCGATGGCCGCGGCGAAGGCGGGGGCTCCACACACGAACGCGGAGGCGCACGTGGCGAGCAGCACCCGGCGAAGACGCGTCATGGCGCGCACCTTAGTACGCCCGCGCGCCGCGCCCGCCCCCGGACTGCCCTCGGTGGCCTCACGGGCTCGCGGAGCGCACCCTTCGCCGCATGCGAGCAGCCCTCTGCCTCCTCGTGACGCTCGGCGCCCTGGCCTGCGAAGGCGACGCGAAACGCGAGCCGACGGCGGATGAAGCACGCCCGACGCCGACCCCCGAGTCTCCGCAGGGCGAGGAGCCCGACGCACCCCCGCCGCTCGTTTCCCGGAACCGGTCGCTGATGGGCACCGTCTTCGTCATCCAGGCAGAGGGCCCCGAGGAGGTCGCGGAACCGGCCATTGCGCGGGCCTTCGACGAGATCGCCCGCCTCGAGGCGCTCCTGAGCGAATGGCGCGACACGAGCGAGGTGAGCGCCATCAACGCGGCCGCCGGCGAGCGGCCCGTGCCCGTCGGCGACGACGTCTATCGCGTCGTCGAGGCCGGGGTGAACGTGAGCCGCTGGAGCGAGGGCGCCTTCGATCTCAGCTGGGCGGCGCTCTTCGGCGCCTACGACTTCCGACCCGGACGCCAGCGCCTCCCCGAGCTCGCCGCGCTGCGCCCGAAGCTCGGCCTCATCGACTACCGGTTCATCGAGCTCGACCCGGAGGCGCGCACGGTCTTCCTGCGAAAGCCGGGCATGGCCATCGGCACCGGCGGCATCGCGAAGGGCTACGCCCTCGACCGGGCGGGCGCGATCCTCCGGGACGCCGGAATCGCCCACTACATGCTCTTCGGCGGCGGGCAGGTTCAGGTGCACGGCTCGCGCGGGGGCCGGCCTTGGCGCGTCGGCATCCAGCACCCGCGGCGCGCCCAGGACTACTTCGCGTACTTCGAAGCCGACGCGGGCAGCATCTCGACGAGCGGCGACTACGAGCACTTCTTGATCGACGACGAGGGGCGCCGCTGGCACCACATCCTCGACACGGACACGGGGCTGCCCGCGCGCGAATCCGTCTCCGTCACGCTGCTGGCGCCCAGCGGGCTCTACGCGGACGCGCGCAGCACCGCAGCCTTCGTGCTGGGCCCGGAGCGGGCTCTCGCGATGCTCGCACGGCTGGCGAGGGAGGGGCCGCCCGGAGCGCGGGGAGCGGAGGTCGCCCTCCTCGACGCGGGCTGCCGGCTTCACGCGACGCCTGGCACGGAGGACCGGCTCCGCTACCGGATTCCGCTCGGGCCCGAGCGCGTCCTGCCCGGCTGCGAGGCGTCGGACCGGCCCTGAGCCTCCGCCCAGCGCACCGCGAGGGCGCGCGCGACGCCGGGCCTCGCGGCGCGGAGGGCCAGGTGCACGCCACGCCGGGGCGGCGTGAGCTCGGGTCCCACGGTGACGTGG
>CALCTH010000355.1 GCA_937893795.1 uncultured Myxococcales bacterium
GGCGGTCCGCCGCCGTAGCCGCCACCGGGCGCTTGGCCCTGGGCCGGGGGCGCGGGGAGCCCGGCGCCCCCTGGAGGAGCAGCTCCGCCCGGTGCCCCTCCCGCCGCAGGTCCGAAGCCGGGCACGGGGGCTGCGCCACCGAACCCTCCGACCTCCGCGGGTCCGCCCAGACCCTGGCCCTGGCTTCCGCCGGGCCCACCCTGGTGACCGCCCCCGGGCGGGCCGCCGATTCCGTCTCCCTGCGTCATGGCTGACTCCTCGGATGCGGACAGTAGGAAACCCGCGGCGGCGTGTCGACGGAGCGCGTCGCGCGCGGGCCGCAAGTGGATCGCCTCGGCCGCCTTCGCAGCGTCCTCCGTGTCGGTCATGATCCGGCCCGTGCATCGCCTGCCCCTGGCGCAATCCGCCGCTCTTCCTCGCCTCGAGGAGGCGGAGACCAGCGTCCAGAACCGCCGCTTTCGGGCGCACTTTCCGGACGGCGCCATCGTCGAGGCCGTGCTCTACCGGGGCGATACGCTGTGTCTCTCGACGCAGGTCGGCTGCGCGGTGGGCTGCCCCTTCTGCGCGTCGGGCGCGCGGGGGCTCTCCCGGCCGCTCCGCGGGGGTGAGCTCCGGGGGCAGGTCGAGGCCGTCCGTGCCGCCGGGCACGCGCCCACGAAGCTCACGCTGAGCGGCATCGGCGAGCCGCTTCACGTCGCGGACGCGGCCTCTTTCTTCGCCTGGGCCCGCGGCGAGGGGCTCAAGGTGAGCCTCACCACCTCGGGCGGTCCCCTCTCGCGGCTGCGCGCGTGGCTGCATCGCCCGCACAACGGGCTCACGGTTTCCGTGCACGCCGGAAGCGAGGCGCTCCGGGCGCGCCTCGTGCCCCGCGCTCCCGCGCTCGAGCCGCTCTTCGCGACGCTGGCCGAGGAGCTGCCTCGGCTCAGCGCGCGACGCCGAAAGAAGACGGCGCTCGCCTACCTGCTGCTTCGCGACGCGAGCGACGCCGCGGAGGAGCTCGATGCCTTCGCTGCGAGGGCGCGCCCCCTCGGCCTCCCGGTGCACCTCTATGCTCACAACCCGGTGCCCGGCGCCGCCCACGAGGGCGTCTCGCGTGCCGCCTACGAGGAGGCCTACGCGCGGCTCCGGGCGCGTGGCCTCGTCGTGCGCATGAGCTCCACGGCCCGGCGGGAGGCCAACGGTGGCTGCGGGACGCTGGTTCCGGCGGGCCCCGGGCTCAGCGCTCGTCGCCGAGCTTTGCCACGAGCGCCGTGAGTCCGAAGCCGAGGGCGACGAGCGCCAGCGCCATCGCGACCTGGGCGGCGCTCGGCGTGAAGAACACGGTCGGGTACTTGTGCGCCGGGATCTCCGCCAGCGACTCCGCCGTCACCACGGCGCCCTTGAAGGTGGAGCCGATGGCCGGAGCCACGCCTTCCCGGAAGGGCCAGAGCCCGACGGGCGCACCGACGAGGAAGCCGAGGAGCACCCCGAGGGTCGCCTTCTCGCGGGTCTCGAGGAGCTTCTTGAGGACGTTCGATACGGCGACGACGCCGACGACGACGCCGAGGCCGACGGGCAGCACGACGCCCAGGGCCGGCTCCATCAGCGCGTCCATGTCTCCCGCCTTCGCGGCGTCCTTCGCGGCGGCGATGCCCGAGAGGATGGCTTCGTAGACGCCGAGCACGAGGAGCAGGTACCCGCCGCTCACGCCCGGGAGGATCATGGCGCTCGCGCCGAGGAGCCCGGCGACGAAGAGGAGACCGAAGCTCGCCTCGCCCGCGCTCCCGTCGGCGCTGCCGTACTGGAAGACGGCCACCGCCACCATCACCAAGAAGCCGAGCGCGGCCCCGCGCCAGGTCTCCGGGGTGGCGGGCTTCGCCATCGCCCACACGACCGGGACGCCCCCGAAGGTGAGCCCGACGAAGAGCGAGAACATCGCCCAGCGGTAGCTCACCACGAGGTCTCGGACCGGCCCGGCGAGGCCGACGATGGCGACGGCGACGGCCAGGAGGACCACGCCGAGCACGAGCATCGACTGCTTCCGAAAGCGTAGCCGCGTGAGCTCGGCGATGGCGTCGATGAAGCGCGGGTAGATGCCGCTGGCCACCAGCATGGTCCCGCCGCTGATCCCCGGGACCAGGTTGGCGAGGCCCATCAGCACGCCCCCGACGACGGAGCGGGCGACCAGGAGCGGCACGGCCGTGTCGTCGACGGCGCCGTCGCCTTCCGGGAGCGCGTCGGGGCGGGCGGGATCCTCGACCATGGCGCCGCGTCCTTAGCGGATGGGCGGCGAACGCGCCATGCCGCTCGCCACGCCGCGGAGCCGGCCGTGCGGGTAGGCTGCGCCCGGTGAGCCGCTCGCTCGTCTTCGCCCTGCCGCTCCTCGTGCTGCTCGCGCTGCCCGTGCTGGCGCTCGCGCTCGGCACTAGCCCGGCGGAGCTGTGGAGCGGGCTCGCGCACCCCGCCTTCATGCCGGCGCTGGCGCTCAGCGCGCGTACGTCCTTGCTCAGCCTCGCCATCGTGGTCGTCTTCGGGACGCCGCTCGCCTGGTGGCTCGCCACGACCACCCATCGCGCTCGTCGCGCCGTCGAGCTCCTCGCCGACCTGCCCATCGTCCTTCCACCCGCCGTGGTCGGCATCGCGCTCCTGCGCGCCTTCGGGCGGCGCGGGCTCCTCGGAGACGCGCTCGCCGCGGCGGACCTCGAACTGGCGTTTCGGCCGGCGGCCGTGGTGATCGCGCAGGCCCTGGTGGCCTCGCCCTTCTACGTGCACGCGGCGGCGGCGGCCTTCCGGCGCGTGGACACCGAGCTCCTGCTCGTGGCGCGGACGCTCGGCGCCACCAAGGCGCGTGCGCTCTGGCGCGTGGTGCTCCCGCTCGCGGCCCCCGGGCTTCTCGGCGGCGCCGCTCTGGCGTGGGCCCGGGCCCTCGGCGAGTTCGGGGCCACGCTGCTCTTCGCGGGTAACCGCCCGGGGCTCACGCAGACCATGCCCCGGGCCTTCTACGCGACGCGCGAGACCGACGTGCAGGGGGCCCTCGCCCTCGCGCTGGTGCGCGCCGCGGCGGCGGTGGTGCTCCTCTTCGGCCTACGTTCGCTTCCGCTCGGCACCGCCGCGCCGCCGGGGGTGCGCCGATGAGCGCCGAGAGCCGGTCCCCGCGCGAGGCGCCGGCGCCTGCCTCGACGCCGGCTGGGAGTGCGCGGCTCCGGCGGCAGCTGGGCACGCTCGCGCTCGACGTGGACCTCGCGGGGCGGCGCGGCGTCACGGCGCTCGTCGGGCCCAATGGCGCGGGAAAGACCACGTTGCTGCGGACCCTCGCGGGCGCCCATCGCCCCGCCTCCGGGCGCATCGTCGTCGGCGGCGGGTCCACGGGCGACGTGCTCTTCGACGACGTCGCCGGCGTGAACCGTCCGCCCGAAGCCCGCTCCGTCGGCTACGTGCCTCAGGGCTACGGGCTCTTTCCGCACCTGAGCGCCCTCGACAACGTCGCCTTCGCGCTCGCGGGCGAGCGCGGCGAGGCGGAGCGCTGGCTCGCCCGCCTGGGCGCCGGCGAGCTCGCCCCTCGCCGCCCGTCGGCGCTCTCGGGCGGGGAGCAGCAGCGCGTGGCGCTGGCGCGCGCGCTCGCGCGGAGACCCCGGCTTCTTCTCCTCGACGAGCCTCTCGCGGCGCTCGACGTGGCGGCGCGCCGTCGCGTGCGGCAGGAGCTGGCGGGCTATCTGCGCGACGAGGGCGTTCCGGCGATCGTCGTCACGCACGATGCGCGGGACATCCGTGCCCTCGACGCCGACGTGATCGTGCTCGAGGAGGGGCGCGTCGTGCAGCGTGGCCGTTACGTGGAGGTCGCCGAGGCGCCTGCCACGGAGTTCGTCGCAGAGCTCTTCGGCGATGGCGCGTGAGCCCGGAGCTCAGCTTCCGAAGCGCCACCAGAGAATGCCCGCCGCCGCGAGGAGGAAGAAGACGCTGAGGGCGCGGCCGGTCCACCGGTCCTTCGCGCTCCGTGCGTCGCCGTCGGCACCTTCGACGCCGGCCACGCGCCGAAAGCCCCGCGTGAGCCCCGCCATGGTGCCGCTGGCCTCGATGGGGCCTTCGTCGCTCGTGGACCGGTGGCCGCCGCGACGTTTGGCGCGCTTCTTCTTGGCGCCACTCTTCGGCTGTCGCCTGCGGCTCACGCGGCCCCCACGCGAATCACGATCTTCCCGAAGTGCTTGCCGCTTTCGAGATGCTCGAAGGCTTGTACGGCTTCCTCGAAGGGAAAGACCCGGTCCACGACGGGCTGCGTACCATGGGCCGTCAGGGCGCGGTTCATGGCCTCAAAGCCAGCGCGGTGCCCGACGAGCACGCCCTGCACCCGCACCTGGCTCATGAGGATCTTCGTCAGCGCCACCGACGACTTCACGCCGCCGAGGATGCCGATGAGCGCGATCTGCCCGCCCGGCCGAACGGCGCGGAGCGACTGCGCCAGCGTGCCGGCGCCGCCCACCTCGACGATGTGGTCGACGGCGCGGCCCGTGAGCTCCTGGGCCATCCTCGCCGCCGTCTTCCCCCAGCTCTCGTCGGTCCGGTAGTTGATGGTCTGCCAGGCGCCGAGCGCCTTGGCCCGTTCGAGCTTCGCGTCGGAGCTCGAGGTCACGATGACCTTGGCGCCGAAGAGCGTGCCGATCTGGAGCCCGGCGATGGAGACGCCACCGGTCCCCTGGACCAGCACGGTGTCGCCCGCGCGCAGGCCACCGAGCTCCACCAACGCCGACCAGGCCGTGAGCGGCGCGCAGGGCAGCGTCGCCGCCTCCTCGGCGCTCAGATGGGCGGGCGCCTTCACCACGCCCTCGGCGTCGAGGATCATCGTCTCCTGGAGGAAGCCCGGGAGCGGTCCGCCGCGCGTGGTGCGGATGGACGTCTTGTCCGGCTCGCCGGCGATCCACGTGGGCGCGAAGCATCCGCAGACGCGGTCGCCCACCGCGACGCGCGTCACGTCCGGGCCGACCGCCTCCACGATGCCGGCGCCGTCCGAGAGCGGCACGAGGGGCAGCGCGAGGCGCGGGTCGTACTGGCCCTTCACAATGAGCAGGTCACGGAAGTTCAGCGAGCAGGCCTCGAGGCGAAGGCGGAGTTGCCCCGGCCCGGGGTCGCCGGCGGCGGGGCGCTCCACGAGCCGAAGGTGCTCGAGGCCGAAGGCATCACCGATCTCCCAGGCGCGGCTCGTCTCGCTCATGGCGCATCCCTACCATGCTCGGCCTCCGCCGCGGCGAGCGCCGCCCGCGCGTCGACGAGATGCCGGGAGGCCAGGTCGCGCCAGGGGTCGCCCTCGGGGGCCAGGCGGAGGTAGGCGCGCCACGCCTGCACGGCGTCCCGGAGATGGCGGCGCCGCTCCCGCCCCTCGCTCCTCTTCGCCGCGGCGAGGTGACCGAGCCCCTGATACGCCCGGAGCTCCGAGGCTGGCTCGAAAAACACGCCCGGCGAGGTGAGCACCTCCAGGCCGAGGCCCATGCCGAGCGCGCGGCCCGCTTCCTCGAGCGCGTCGGCGTGCTCGCCGAGCCGATCGCGGCAGAGCGCGAGACCGAAGAGCGCCAGCTGGACGGCGCGGGTGTCCGCCACGCGGGCGCCGAGGGACGCGGCCTGCCGGTAGCTCTCGAGCGCCTCGACGAGGCGCCCGGCGAGCATCAGCTCTTCCGCGCGGTTGCCCGCGCAGGTCGCGCGAAGCCTGACGCTCGCGCCGCCGTCGACGCAGGCGTCATAGAAGGCGATGGCGCGCGCGCGCTCGCCTTTTCGCGCGACGAGCAGCGCGAGCTGATACTCGGGGATCCCAGGCGCGTAGTCCGGGTCGATGCGGAGCAGCTCCTCGAGCACGCCGATGGCCTCGTCGGTACGCCGCTCCGGCGCGCGGCCGGTCATGGGGCGCTCGAAGCGGGCAAGGAGCTCTCCCAGGCGGAGGAGCACCTCGGGATCGTCGGGCACGAGCGCCCGGGCGCGCTCCAGGCGCACGATGGCGTTCTCCAGGTAGGCCGCGCGCATGTGCTCTGCCTGGCCCGGCCGGATCTGGTCCGCGCGCCGAGCGTGTCCCGCCGCCTGCCTCAGGAGCTCGCGCGCGCGGCGAGCCCCCGGGCGCCGCACCTCGCGCCAGAAGTCGCTCGTCTCCGCGAGCGGGCGGGCGCTCTCCTGGGCCTGGGCGGGGCCGGCGAGCATCGCGACACAGAGCACCCAAGCGGCGCGCGCCAGAGTCCGGGCCTCCCCGCTCATCGGCGAAGAGCGCTCCGTGCCCCAGCGGCGTGCTCGGCCCAGGGGCCTCCCGCCGCGACCACCTCCGCCCAGGCGCCGCGCGCGCCGGCCACGTCGCCGATGGCCGCGAGGCCCACGGCGCGCCGGGCGGCCTGCGCTGGACGGGGCACCTGACGGCTGCCGGCGATGAGCGTCACGTTTCGGCTCGAGAGGGCGCGCCGGGCCGTCGTCATGCTGGCCGCGCGATCTCCGGCGCGATGCTCGGCGAGGGCGAGGCCGAGAAGCACGCCGGCATCGCTCGGCCCGCCTCTCAGCGCTTCTCGGTACGCGCGCATCGCCTCGGCGAGGCGCTCGGGCCCCTGCAGCTGGAGGAGGTCGCCATAGAAACCGTAGAGCGCTCGCCGTCCGCCACCGGGCCGCATGCGGCCGAGCGTGCGCTCGAGCACTCCGATGGCGTCGGCAAAGGCCCCCGCGCGGGCCAGCGCCGTCGCTGCGCGGGCTCCGTACCCCGCGAGGGGATCATCGAGCACCGCCTCGTCGAGGGCCAGGGCCTGGCGCAGATCGGAGGTCGCCGCCTGGTGGTCTCGCTCGCCCGCCGCGGCCAGCCCCCGGACGGCGTAGGCTTCGGCGCGGCTCGGGAGCCGCGCGATGGCCTCGTCGGCCTTGGCGCGGGCCACGGCGAAGCGCCGGTTCCGAAGGGCCTGACGCGCTTCGTCCATGGCGGCGCGCCAGGCGCGGAGCCCGGGCGTGCGGACCTCTTCCCAGAAGTCCCCGGCCTGCGCCGTCGGCGTCGTCGAGACGACCATCAGGAGGGTGGCGGCGAAGACCGCCAGGCGCCGGAAGGGGCTCACCGAGCGAGCCTGCCAAGAGCGGCGGGTCTTCGCCACGGGGAAGCCGAGGCGACGACGGGCCGCCTGCGGGCTATGGCAGCTCCATGGCCGAGGCGCTTCACACCATCCTCACGCACCCGGGCGGCGCGCATAAAGACGATCTGCTCGGCGTGGCCGTGCTCGCCGCGAAGCACGGCGCACCCATCGTTCGCCGCGAGCCGACCCCCGAAGACCTCGCGGACCCCGGCGTGGCCGTGGTCGACGTGGGCGGCGCGCACGAGCCCGCGCGCATGAACTTCGACCACCACCACTTCCCCCGGGAGCACCCGCCGACCTGCGCGCTCAGCCTCGTGCTGCAGCACTACGACCTCTACGACGACGCCAAGATCTTCTGCGAGTGGCTCGAGCCCGCGGAGTGGTTCGACTCGCGGGGCCCGACGAAGACGGCCGCGCACCTCGGCGTGCCGCGACGTGCGGTCGGCCAGCTCTTCTCGCCCATCGACGGGACGGTGCTCCGGCGCTTCGCCGCTACGACAGCGCTCGGCCCCGGCGAGCCGCTCTACGAGGTCCTCCGCTTCGTCGGCCAGGATCTGCTCGACTATCTGGCGACGGTACGGGAGCGCATCGCCTTCACCGAGCAGCGGGCGGCGCGCTGGTCCCTCGAGGCGCCCGGCGCTTCCCTCGAGGTGGTCTTCTTGCCGCGGAGCGAGCCGCTCCCGGCGGAGCCGTCGGCCACCGTCGCGGCCTACGTGCGGGCCCGGGGTCTCACGCCCGTGGCCACCGTGTATCCAGACCGACGGGGCCCGGGCTACGGCATCGCGCGGTGGGAAGACCATCCTCGCCTCGACTTCCAGCGCGTGGCGAAGGAGCCCGACGTGAGCTTTGCCCACGCCAGCGGCTTCGTCTGCAAGACGACGGCCCTCGACCCGGAGCGCCTCCAGGCGCTGGTCCTCGGCGGCTGGGCGTAGCGCGGAAGCGGCTCAGCGCCCGGCTTCGTCGAGGCGGCGCATGCCTTCGAGAAGGAGGCTCTCGGTGGAGGCCTCGATGCGCCGCGTGCTCGGGGCCTGGCCCGGGTCGAGCTCGAAGTCGCCGTCGGTGAGCGCGAGCATCGCGTAGAAGGCGTCCTCCCGGCTGTGGGCGCCGAAGGTGGCGTCCCAGATGGCGCCGTCCTTGAACCACACCTCGCCGGACTGGCCGCCGGCGCGGAGCACGAGGCGCCCGCTCTTGCGTCCGTTCGAGAGCACCTGCACGACGTCCGGGAGTGACATCTCGCTGAGGGCGCCGGAGACGCCACGGCTCGCCGGACGCGCGGTCGTCGCCTGACGCACCTTGGCCACCACCACGTCGGCGCTCGTGGGCTTCACGAGGTAGTCGACGGCGCCGAGCGCGAAGCCGAGGTCCACGCTGTCCTTGTCGCCGCGCTGGGTGTGGAAGAGCACGGGCGCCTCGATGCCGCGCGCGCGCATCTTCTTCAGGAGCTGGAAGCCCGGGGCGTCCGGCAGGTCGGCCTCGAGCACGATGGCGTCGTAGGAGCGCCCTTCGCCACCGCCGTCGCCCACGCCCAGCACTTCGAGCGCCTCGCCGGCGCTCCGTACGACGCCCACCGTGTAGCCCGCGGCGCCGAAGCGTAGGTCGAGGATGGTCGTCTCCTCGGTCGCGGGGTCGACGATGAGGACGGCGCGCCGGTCGCTGAGGAGCCGTCGCTCGAGGTCACCGGCGACGAGCTGCTGCAGGATGGCCGCCATGCTCGGGTCGAAGAGCGAGCCCCCCAGCTTCCGCACCACGTCCACGCCCTCCGCTGGCGTCAGGCGGCGCCGGTAGGGGTTCTTCTCGTGGGTCACGAGGTCCAGGTAGGTATCCGCGACGGCGAGGATCCGTCCGCTCAGCGGGATGTCCGCTTCCCTCAGCGCCTGCGGGAAGCCCTGCCCGTCCCAACGCTCGTACATCGCGAGGAGCACCTCGGCGGACTCCGCGGGAAGGTTGGCGGCGGCGAAGAGCCGCGCCGGCGTCTCCACGGACTTCATCGCCTGCTGCCGGTGGCCGTCGTACTTCGCCACGTTCAGCGCCGTGAGGTGGTAGTTGCCCGCGGTCTTTCCGATGTCGTGGATCCATGCCGCGAGGAGGAGCGAGAGGCGCGCCGGCCCGCGAAGGCCGAGGCGCGTCGCGAAGCGCTCGCAAAGGTCGGCGACCTCCGCCGAGTGATTGCGCAGTCCCTCGCGTTCCCGCTCGAGCAGCGCCACGAAGACGCGGTAGGTCGCGAGCAGCTGCTCGAGGTCCACCGTTTCCGCGTCCATCGGCGGTGGCGGGATGCTCGGCCCGGAGGCGGGGTCGCGCGGCCGGAGCCGCGGTGGGGGGAGGTCGCGACCGGCGGGCGGGCGGCTCG
>CALCTH010000356.1 GCA_937893795.1 uncultured Myxococcales bacterium
GTTCGCCTGCGGCGCCGGCGTCGCGGCGCGCGCGGCGATCTTCGCCGTCTTCACCATCTGTACGGGGGTGCCGCCGGAGGGGGAGGCCGACCCCGAGGCCGCCGAGGTGCGCCTTCGTCCCGCCGGCTCGCCCACGGGCGCCGCGCTCGTGCTCGAGGGGCGCTTCTGATGCGCGCCTCGCGGATCGCTCTCCTGCCGCTCCTCGCGAGCTGCACCTTCCTCAACCTCGACGGCTTCGACGTGCCGAGCTGCCTCGACGTGGGCGCGACGCCCCGGGAACAGGCCCTCGCCTGCGCCGCTGCCCTCGGCCCCGCCCAGGGCTTCCCGGCGGGCTGCGCGCCCTACGAATGCCAGCAGGAGACGGGCCGCTGCGTCCTCGTCACGACCGGAGAGATCTGCGACGGCCTCGACAACGACTGCGACGCCAAGATCGACGAGACGGGCGACGGCGACGCGCGCGTGCTCACGCCGAGCTACGAGCCGCCCGCGCTGGTGCAGACGAACCAGCCCACGGAGTTCCAGGTGGCGACCAGCGGCACGCAGCCGCAGCTCACCTGGACCGACGAAGACAACGCGGCCTTCTTTTCCAACCTCGGAGGCGCGACGCCGCTCCGCTTCGAGTGGCGTCGCGATGACGAGGTCGAGAACATCGCCAACCCGACCTCGCTGGCGCCCTCGGGCATCTCGGACAACTGCTTCAATCGGCGGGCCCTCGGCGCGGGCGCCCCGCTCGGGGCCGCCGAGCCGACGCCGCGTACGCTCGTGGCGAGCGAGTGCAACTTCATGCGCGTCGCGCCGGCCATCTTCGAGGACACGGGCTTCCTCGCCGCCCTGAGCGATGCCTCGGGCTGTGGAGCGGGGCAGCTTCGCGTGGGCCACACCTCTCCGGGCAGCGCGACGGATGTGAGGCAGCTGGGGCCCGACGGCCGGTCGAACACCTTCGCCGGCCTGGCCCTCGGCGCCGACGGGGTCTGCTCCGCGACGGATCCCGACGCCTGCGACGCGGCCCGGATCGCCCGCGAGGCCCTTCTCGCGCTCACCTGCGCCGGTGGCTGCGGCGCGGGAGAGCGCTGCATCGCCGGCACGTGCCAGTCCAGCGGCTGCGCGGTCGACGCCGACTGTGGCGCGGGCAACCAGTGCCTTTGCGGCGAATGCCAGCATCCGGCGGAGGCCGCCGTGCAGAGGGAGTGCGGCTTCTCGGACATCAGCATGGCCGCGACGGTGCGCGAGACCGGGGAAGGCGTCGTGAGCCAGGCCCTCATCGGCACCGTGAGCGGCGCCTTCGGCGAGGCGCAGTGCACCGAGCCCGTGCGCGACGTCGCCGTGAGCGGCATCCAGTTCCGCCGCCGGAACAACATCGAGAGTCTCCTCGCGACCGATGAGGGACGCCTGCAGGTCGTCGGCCAGACCCGCGGGACCGCGGCCCCGGCGGTGCTCGCCGTTCGACGCAACGAGCTCATCGGCTTCGTCGTGGCCTTCGGCGACGAGGAAGGCCGGACGCAGCTCCACGTGGTCAACGACCTCCCGACGGTGCGGAACTTCCCCGAGCTCGCCTGCGAGTCCATCGTGGGCGAGGCGCAGACCTGCGTGGCGGTCGGCCCGGGACCCATGGGCGGAGAGAACGTGCAGCCCTCCGTCTGCGGCACCACCTCGTGCGGCACGGACGAGGGCCTCTGCGTGTCCGGCACCCGGCGCTGCGACGCGAACGTGGCCTACTGCGAGGGCATCGTCCGCGCGCGGCCGGAGATCTGCGGCAGCGGGGAAGACGAAGACTGCGACGGCCTGGTGGACGAGAACCCGGGCTCGGCGCCCTGCCTCAGCCGGGAGGTCGCCTGCGCGCCCGCGGGAACCGACGATTGCAACGGCCAGGACGACGACTGCGACGGCTCCGTCGACGAGCATGCCGCGGCTGCGCTGCCCGCGACCTGCCGCGCACCCGGCGCGCCGTCGGACGACGGGATCTGTGGCGGGACGCCCGTCTGCCGGGGCGGCGAGGTCATCTGCGAAGGTGCAGCGCTCCCGCGGCAGATGCCGCCAGGACGCAACCGCGAGGTCTGCGGCAACGGCCTCGACGACGACTGCAACCCGAGCACACCGGACGACGACCCGGACTGCATCGCCGAGACCTGCGACCCGTCGATGCAAGGGCCGGGGGGAGCGCTCGAGTTCTGCAACGGACAGGACGACGACGGCGACTGCGCCGTCGACGAGGCCCCCGAGGGCATAAGCTTCGGCGCCGAGGACTTCATCGACACGCCCGCGGTGGTGCGCCCGGCGGACGTCGTACGTCAGTGCCTCGCCGTGCCGCCCATCGCCGCGGCGGCGCAGGAGACCTTCACGCTCCAGGGCAACCTCGATCTCCCCGAGGGAATCGTCGACGACGTCTCGGTGGAGATCGGCCCGGTGACCGAGGACACCATCGACCTCGGCATCGTGTGGCGCGAGCGGGCACCCGACGGCACCTCGGTGCTCGGCTTCCGCCGGGCCACCCTCGAGCTCTCCTGCACGTGCCGCGAGCCGGAAGGTGCGAGCTGCGGCGGCGGCTGCAGCAGGGGGCGCATCAGCATCGTCGGTCTGGTCGACGCGACGACCCCGCAGCGCATCACGGCGGGGCCCGGGGACTACGGCCCGCCCTCCATCGCCTTCGCGCGCGCCGGATTCCTCGAGGAGCGGCTCTCCCGGGAGGGGCGCACGCTCGAGACGCCGGAAGAAGGCGGCGGGTGGTTCGTGTCGTGGCTCGACGCCGCCTCGAGCGGCGCGGAGCGCACGGTGCGCGTCCGCCGCTACGCGGCGCGCGACGGCCTGGCCATCGAGCCCTGCGAGACGCCGGAGACCTGCGGCTACGAGATCACCGAGGACCCGACGCTGCGCGGCGCGCGCCCAGCGCTCCCGGACTTCCCGGTGGTGTTCAGGGACCTCCGCCTGGGAACGCGCTTCGCGTACTTCGATGACGAGAACGAGCAGATCATCAGCGGCGATCTGCAGCGCTGCGGCGGCACCATCGCGGCGCCGGGTACGGAGGAGTGACGGGCGCTGCCCCTGCCCATTGCCACGGGCACGGGCGGGGCAGGGGCCGTTCCTGGGGCTAGGAACGACGCCAGAGGGCGAGGTGCTCCTTGCCCTCGCGGCCCGGGTGGCTTTCGGTCACGGCCTCGAGGCGCGCCAGCTGAAGGCCGAGGGGCTCGAGCACGGCGCGCTGGTCGTCGGGCCAGAGCGGCCAGGGCGGGCCCTGGTAATCGCTCGGCGCGTGATTGGCCGGGAAGATGAGCGTCGCCAGCACGCCCTCCGGCGCGAGGAGGCGCTCCATGAGCGCGGCCCAGCGGGGGCGCTCCGCCGGGTCGAGCGCGCAGCAGAACGTGTAATCCCAGATCACGTCGTAGGGCGCGTCCGGGGCGTGCGCGAAGGCATCGCCGATCACGATGCGCGCGCCCTCTAGCCCAGCCTCGGCTCGGAGCGCCTCGAAGCGTGCTCCCGCCGTCGGCGCCACGTCGAGCCCCACGGCCGCGAAGCCGGCGCGCGCCAGGGCGAGGACATCATGGCCGC
>CALCTH010000357.1 GCA_937893795.1 uncultured Myxococcales bacterium
TACCGCACGCGGCGCGGGCGGAAAAGGCGAAGGCCCGCGCACGGGGCATGGCGCCAAAAGCCCGTATGCTCCCCGGGAATGGCGGAACGCATCCTCGACGGTGTCCTCGACCTCATCGGCCGCACGCCGCTCGTGCGCCTCGGACGGCTCGGTCCCCCGGGCGGCGGCGAAGTGCTGGGCAAGGCCGAGCTACAGAACCCCGCCGGATCCGTGAAGGACCGCCCCGCGCTCGCGATGATCGAGGCGGCGGAGCGCCAGGGGCGCCTCTCCCCGGGGGCCACGATCATCGAGGCCACGAGCGGCAACACGGGCATCAGCCTGGCGATGATCTGCGCCGTACGCGGCTACCGCTGCGTCATCGTCATGCCCGAGGACATGAGCGAGTCGCGGCGCGACATCCTGAAGAGCTACGGCGCCGAGGTCGTGCTCACCGAGGCCATGGGGGGGATGGGGAGCGCCGTCGACGTGGCCGAGCGCATGCTCCGGGACACGCCCGGCGCCTTCATGCCCGCGCAGTTCGAGAACGCCGCGAACCCGGACGTGCACGCCGCGACGACGGCCGAGGAGATCTGGGACGCCACGGGCGGCAACCTCGCCGCCTTCGTGGCCGGAGTGGGCACGGGCGGGACGCTGAGCGGCGTCGGCCGCGTGCTCAAGGCGCGCAAGCCGGAGATTCGCATCATCGCCGTCGAGCCCCGCGGCTCCGCCGTGCTCAGCGGCGGCAAGCCGGGGCTCCACGGGATCCAGGGCCTCGGCGCAGGCTTCGTGCCGGAGGTGCTCGACACGGAGCTCCTGGACGACGTCGTCACCGTCACGGACCTGGCCGCGGACCGCATGACCCGCCGCCTCGCGCGCGAGGAGGGCATCCTGAGCGGCCCCTCCGGCGGCGCGAACGTGCACGCGGCCGTCGAGGTCGCCCGGCGCCTCGAGCCCGGCCAGCGCGTCGTGACCATTCTCTGCGACACCGGCGAGCGCTACTTCCGCTGAGCGATCACGACGTTGACCGCGCGCCACGGGCGACGCGACACTGCGGCCACATGCGAGGCGTCCAACGGCAGCGCGTTCCATGGCAGCGCGTCCTGCCCTTCCTCACGCTCCTCGCGTCCGTCGCCGCGGTCCCCGCGCCGGCCGACGCCCAGTGCATCGACGAGGCGATCCGCGACGAGCTCAACGCCCGCCGGCGCTACCGGGGCGTACAGGAGCGGATCTTCCAGAAGGCGCTCCGCCACGAGCTCAGCGTCATGGGCGGCTTCTACGCGGCCGACCTCACGAGCAGCCATTGGCAGGTGCAGGGCGCCTACACCTTCCACCTCTCGGAGGCGCTCGGCCTCGAGCTGCGCTTCGCCTACACGCGCACCGAGTCGGACATCGTCCGCATCATCGAAGACGAGATCGGGGCGCCCATCCTCCAGGTCGACCGCGACGTCTTCATCTACACCGGCCACCTCCTCTACTCGCTGGCCTACGGCAAGATGCGCTGGTTCGGGGGCCCCATCGGCCGCTTCGACCTCTACCTGGCCGCGGGCGGAGGGGTCACGGACAACCAAACCGCGCGCGGCCTCACCTTCAGCGGTGGCCTGGGCCTGAAGCTCTATTGGGGCTCGGGCTTCGCCTTCCGCGGCGACTTCCGCGACCAGCTCCTCCAGCAGGAGCTGCTGGGCGAGTCGGTGCTCGTGAACAACCTCGTCGGGACCCTCGGGATCTCCGTCTTCCTTCCGTTCCGCCCTTGAGTCGCCCATGACGACCTTCCCGACTCGCACGCTCCTCGGGCTCCTCGTGGCGCTCCTCCTCTCCACGGCCTTCGGGGACGCGGTCGACGCGCAGCGCCGCCGTCGGCGCCGGCGCCGACCCTCACCGCCTCCCCCGCCGGCCGAGGTCGAAGCGCCGCCGGAGCCGGACGCCGAGCCCGAGATCCCCGTCGACGTCGAGGCCGCGCCCGACGCTCCCGCCGAGCCCGCGGCGCCCGAGGCTACGGCGCCGCCGCCCGATCTGGGCGCCCTGGAGAGCGACTACGCGGCGCTCATGGACGAGCTCGTGGAGACGCGCTCGCGCATCGCCGTGCTCGGCAACCAGCTCTTTCGGACCAAGCTCCGCGTGCGCGTGGCCAACCGCGCGGACGAGCAGCTCCTCGGGCGCCTCGTGATCCGCGTCGACGGCGCGCCGGTCTTCGAGAGCCAGGAGGACGTGGGGGACGACGGGCGCCAGGCCTTCGAGGGCTTCGCGGCGCCGGGCCCCCACGAGATCACCGTGGAAGCGGAGCAGCGTGCCCGGGCGAGCGACGAGTACCGCTACACGCTCCGGGACACCTTCCGCTTCGAGGTGCGCGAGGGGCGCGTCACGGACGTGCTGCTGATCCTGGACGATCGCTCGGACATCGCCGAGGACTTCGAAGACGACGGCGAAGGCGAGTACGCGGTCCGGACCCGCGTACGCGTCACCACGGAAGAGCTCGCGTCGGACGACTGAATGCGCCTCGCGGTCCCGCTCCTCGTGCTCTTCGCCGCGCCCGTGGCCCAGGCACAGCCTCCGGGCGACGTGCCGCCGGACGCGCAGGTACAGCCTCCGGGCGACGTGCCGCCGGACGCGCAGCCTCCGGGCGACGTGCCGCCGGACGCGCAGCCGCCGGGCGACGTGGCGTCGGAGGCCGAGGAGCTCGCGCGCATCGAGGCGGCACCCACGCTCGACGCCTACTACGCCGCGCTGGCCGAGGAGCGCCTCCTCGCCGAGGAGACAGGGAGCGTGCGCCGGCTTCGAGCGCAGGTCCGACGCGGCGAAGCGCTCTACTTCGCGCAACGCTTCGAGGAGGCGGCGCAGGTCCTCTACGAGGTCGTCCGAAGCCCGCGCTTTCGCGACTTCGAGGACCTGGAGGACGTGGCGGGCGCGGAGCTCCTCCTCGCCGGCGCCCTGGCCGAGCTGGGCGCGTTCCGCAGCGCGCAGAGCATGCTCGAGCGGACGCTGGCGCGGGGCCTCGGCGATCCCACCTTCGGCCCGGCCTTTCGCCGCTGGGTCGACGTGGCCCTCGAAGCGGGCGACCTGCGGGCCGCCGTCCCGCGGCTCCTCGCCGTGGAGCTCCGCGACGGGGGCACGCTCGGCGAGGCCGAAGAGGGCCTGCCGGAGGACGCCGCGAACGAGCTGGGGTACCTCCGCGGCCGCGCGGCCTACGACGCGGGCGAGGACGCCGCGGCCGAGGCCGAGCTCGAAGCGATCACGCGCCGCTCGCGCTTCTACGCCAACGCCCAGTACCTGCGTGGCGCCGCCGCCGTCCGGCGCGGCGAGCTCGGCACGGCCGAGGCGCGCTTCTGCTCCATCGCGACCGCCGCGGACACGGAGCGCTTCACCTTCTTCGTCGACGCGCGCTACTTCCGGCTGAAGGACCTGGCCTGGCTCGGGCTCGGGCGCCTCGCCCACGAGGGGCGCCGGCCGAGCGACGCCTTCTACTACTACTTCCAGCTCCCCAACGACTCAGAGCGCGTGGCCGAGGCGCTCTTCGAGTCGGCCTACGCCATGTACGAAGGCGACGAGCCCGACGTGGCCCTCGATCTCCTCGATCAGCTCGAGGCGCGCTTCCCGGCGTCGCCCTTCGTCGCCGAGGCGGCGCTGCTTCGGGGTTACGTGCACCTGGCGCGCTGCGAGTTCGGCGACGCCGATGCGCTCTTCCAGAGCTACCTCGCGACCTATGGACCGCTCGCCGAGGACCTCGACCGGCTGCTCTCGAGCGAGGCGCGGCAGGCCGAGCTCGAGGCGCGCCTGCTCCGCGAGGAGCGACGCGC
>CALCTH010000358.1 GCA_937893795.1 uncultured Myxococcales bacterium
GCCCGAAGGGCCCGCCTTGACGCGCCCGAGCACGGAGCGACGCTCGTCCACCCCCCGGAGAGCAAAGCCCCCACGGGCTCACGTGGACGATTGCCGGAAGGGACCAAGCCCCATGGACAGCGTCACGGGCACCCATCCGTGGACGGGAAAGGGAACGGGGCCGGTGTCGGAGACGGAGACGGAGACGGAAACAAAAACGGAAACGGAAACGGAAACGGAAACGGAGAGGACCTACCCCCCGCGCGCCTCCGCCAACCAATCGAACCAAACCCTCACGCGCCAGCTCGTCCGCACCTCGCGGTGGCTCGTGAGCCAAAGGGGGACGTCGAAGCGGAGCGTCTCGGGCATCACGCGGACCACGCGCGGGTCGGCATCGCCCACGCCCGCCATCATCACGCCGATGCATGCGCCGCCGGTGACCAAGGCCCATTGCACGGCCTGGTTCGCGGCCACGTAAGGAAAGCTCTCGGGCGTGAGGTCGAGACCCAAGGCGTTGAGCCCGGTCCGGAAGACCTCCGTGGTGTCGAAGGCGACGAACTCGGCGCGCGAGAGCCCCTCGAGCGTCCGGGCGTCGTCCAGCGACGCGAGGTAGCCCGGCGTCGCGTAGAGGTAGCCTTCGTCGTCGCGCACCTTCCGCGCCACCAACTCCGGCTCGCTCGGTCGGAAGTTCCGCAACGCGATGTCCGCCTCGCGGCGGCTCAGGTCGCGAACCTCGTTCGTCGCCACGACCTCGACGGCGATACGGGGGTGTCGGGCCCGGATGGCCATCAGCACGGGCGGAAGATCGTGGGCCGCGACGACCTCGCCCGCCGTGATGCGCACGGACCCCTCGAGGGAGATCGAGTGCCCCTCCGCCACCCGAGAGAAACGCATGGCAGCCTCGGCCATGGCCCGGCCGTGCTCGACGAGCGCGAGCCCCGTCGCCGTCAGCTCGAGACCCCGCCCGACACGCTCGAAGAGCGTCACCCCGAGATCCTCCTCGAGCGCCGCCACCTGGCGGCCGAGCGTGGGCTGCGTGCTGCCCAACGCGCGGGCCGCCGCGGAGAACGAGCCCTCCTCCGCCGTGACCAAGAAGGCGCGGGTCCGGTTCCAGTCGAAGGTCAGCGGACCCCAATCCATACGAAAACGTATATCACGAATGCAGAATCGGACGATTTCAAGAACGGATTCGCATCCCATGATGAGCGTCGAGGGCCGCGCGACGAGGCCCGAGAGGAGCTGACGTGATGGAGACGACGATGCGAGCCGCCACGAACACCCGCTACGGCGCCCCCGAGGTGCTGAAGGTGACGCGGGTCGAGCGCCCCCGCGTCGGGCCGAAGCAGATCCTCGTGGAGGTCCACGCCAGCGCCGTCACCCAAGGCGACCGGCACCTACGGGCAGCGGACTTCCCTGGCATCTCCGCGCTCTTCGGACGCCTCCTCTTCGGCCTGCGCGCTCCTCGCAACCCCATCGGCGGGTCGGCCTTTGCGGGCCGCGTCGTCGGGGTCGGGGCCGATGTGACCCGCTTCGCCGTCGGCGACGACGTCTTCGGCAGCCTCGTGAAGGGTGGCGGCTACGGCGAGTACCTCGTCGCGAAGGAGGACGAGCCCATCGCGCGCATGCCTTCGCGCATGAGCCATTCGGAAGCCGCGGCCCTCCCCTACGGCGCCCTCACGGCTCTCGCCTTCCTTCGAGATCAGGTGAAGGTGCAGCCCGGCGAGCGCGTGCTGGTGGTAGGGGCCACGGGCGGGGTCGGCCGGCCGGCCGTGCAGATCGCCAAGCATCTCGGCGCCCACGTCACGGCGGTGGGCCACCGAGGGCTCGCGGAGCTGCTCGCGCTCGGCGCGGACGCGCTCGTCGACTACCGCGAGGAAGAGTTCCTGGCGCGCGGCGAGACCTGGGACGTCATCCTCGACACCACCGAGGGCGACAACTTCCGCCGCTTCCGGCCCGCGCTGACGCCCGAGGGCCGCTACATCTCGGTCTACATCACGCCCCGCCTCCTCTGGGACATGGCCACCAGCGCCCTGACCGGCGGCCCGCGCGCCATGGCGGGCATCGCGATGGGGTCGCCGGCGGAGCTCGACGACGTTCGGCAGATCGCAGAGGCCGGCGCGCTCCTCGAGCCCCTCGCGGCGCGCTTCCCGCTCGAGCGTGTCGTCGCGGCACACCGCGCGCTCGAGGACGAGCGACCCTTCGGCAGCATCGTCGTAGAGCTACGCGAGGGAGCGGCCGCGGACGCCCGCGTGGCGTAGGCGAGCCCTCAACGCATGCGGTCACGGCGCCGCTTCGCGAGCTCCTCGCGCGCGGCCTTGGCGCCGAGGCGAAACCCGAGCGCGACCCCGACGAGGAGGATCGCCGGAATGTAGAAGAGGTGCTCGAGGGGCCAGTCGCCCATCTCAGCTCTCCCGGTCGCTGCCGCGCGCCTCGAGCGCCGCCTCCACCCGCGCGAGGTCGGCCCCGGCCTGGCGCTGGAGCCCCGCGAGGCGCCACACGAAGGCCAGGACGAGCAGCCAGGCGATGCCGTAGGCCGCGACGAGAAGCATGCCCCCGGGCACGTCCTCGACGTTGGCACCCTCGACGGCGCGGAAACCCGCCGCCCGCGAGTCGTCCGCGGGCTGCGCCCAGACCGGCGCCGCGATCACCAGCGCCCCGAAGGCGACGAGCGAGGCGAGCACGGCCCTCGGCCCGGCGAAGGCCCGCATCAGTACACCTCCTCGAGGAGACCGCGCTCCGCCGCGTCCATCTCGAGGCGTGCGACCGCCTGCCGCGTCCGCTCCACGCGGTAGCGCGCCCAGAGCAGCCACGCGACGAGGAGAACACTCGTCACCAGCCCGACGACGAAGGCCGGGTACATCGCCGGCGCGAGGCCCTGGCCCTCGCCGGTGACGACCTGCGGGTGCTGCCCCTGCCAGCGAGCGACGCTGAACTTGATGAGGAAGAGCATCGGGAAGCTCACGAGGGCGAGCGCCGCAGCGAAGCGCTTTTCGACGGCGCCGGCCGTGCCTGAGCCACGGAGCGAAAGGAAGGCGAGATAGAGCAGCCCGGTCAGCAGCGTGCTCGTCAGCCGCGGGTCCCACACCCAGTACGCGCCCCAGGCCTTCCGGCCCCAGAGCGGCCCGGTCACGAGCACGATGGCGCAAAAGAGCATCCCGACCTCGGCGCCCGCGACGCAAAGCGCCTCCCAGCGTTCGCTTGGCCGGTAGAGCACCATGAAGCCGCCGACGGCGGCGACGGTGAAGCCGATGTACATCGCCTGGGCCGCCGGGACGTGCAGGTAGAAGATCTTCTGCACGATGCCCATCTGGGCCTCGACGGGCGCGTACGCGAAGGTGAGGCCCAGCGTGGCGAGGAAGCCCGCCGTGCTGAGGGCCGCGAGGACGTGCCAGAGGGGTCCGGTCCAGCCGGGGGCGGTGCTGCGGGGCGCGGGAAGTGCGGGGGCGCTCATGGAGGTCGCTCTCGGGGGCGCAGCGGAGGCGCCGGCGGTTCCGCTGGAGTCTGAGGCACGCTAGCACAGCGACAAGTCGGGGCGGACGCTCCGGTCGACGCCCCACGCCCCATGAGCACCGACCCTTCCGACCTCGCGCGCTGGGCCGCGCACGCCGCCGACGCCGCCGACGCGCTTTACGGGCCCCCGCGCCGCCCGCTCGGCGAGCTCGTGGCCGCCCTCTCGGCCACCTACACGCGCTCACGCGAGGGCATCGCAGAGACGGTGGGCGCGCGCGACGCGCTTCAGGCGCGGCTCCGTTTCTTCTTCGTCCGCGACCTGGACAAGGTGGCGCGTCCGC
>CALCTH010000359.1 GCA_937893795.1 uncultured Myxococcales bacterium
GGGCGGCGGCGCGTGCCGTGGGGGCGCTCGCGCCGGGCGTACCAGGCCCGGCCGGCGCGCCCGAGCCGGGCGCCAGGGGCGGCGCGGCGGCGCCGCGGCGGGGTTGCGAATCTCGGCCCGCAGCTCCGCCACGCCGGCGTGGTCGTCGGTGGGCATCAGATCCGCGTCGGGAGCGGCGTCGAACGAGGACGCCACGCCGCCGGCGCGTTCGACGAGGGTCCGCAGCGCGTGCATCTGGTCCGCGCTCAGCCCCTGCCCGATGAGCGTCGCGCCGTAGACGAAGGCGAAGAGGAGCATCGCGCCGGGTACGCCGAGGAAGCCCCAGGGCGTCTCGCCCAGGGTCCACGCGCTCAGCCCCCAGATCGCCGCAGCGATGCCCGCGAAGACGAGAATGGCGTAGACCGCCGTGAAGAAGGTCCAGACGCTCGGCTGCGGCGAGAAGCGGCCGACGACCCGCGGCGCCTCGCCCGGCACCAGCTCGCCGTGGGGGTCGCCGTCGCGGTTTCGCAGCTCGACCACGAGGTAAGGCGACCAGAGCGTCTGGCGCTCCTTGATGAAGGCCAGGTCCGCGTGGCGCTCGAAGACGTGCCCGGCGACCCCCTCCGCGTCGCCGAGGCCCACGCGAAGCGCCGTCATCATCTCCTCCGCCGACCGCTCCGCCGTGAACGCGAAGCGCGGCCGCATGCGCGGGCGGTCCACCCCATGAATCTAGACCCCACCCCCCCGCCACAAGGGGACGGACGGAACTAAGGAAACCAAGAGCCCCAGAAACCCAAACGATTCCGGGCCCACTCGCGCGCCGTGGCAGGCACCCAGCCTGCCGCGCGAGAAGGGGGCTCAGCCGCCGGAGACGCCGAAGTTGAAGGGGAACTGCACGCGGCACACGCCGCCGTCCGGTCGCGGGAAGCGCCAGCGGCGCACCTGCCGGACCATGCACCCCTCCACCCGCGAGCTCCGCAGCGTGCTTCGCGCGATGCGGGCCTGCGTCACCCGGCCGTCGAGCCCCACGGTCCAGTCGAGGGTGACGGCGCCGCGGAGGTTCGGTTGACGCTGCACCTCGTTCTCGTAGCAGTACTTGATGGCGTTCTGGTTCGCGCGGACCACCCGGAGAATCTGCTCGGGCGAGAGGTAGCCGTTGGTTCGCGCCATGCCACGCTGAACCCGCACCGTGCGCTCCATCGTGGCGCGGCCCATCACGCCCGGCCCGCCGGCGCCCATGCCGCGGCCGCCCATGCCCGCGCCTACGCCCGTCCCGATGGCTCCCGCGCCGAAGAGCGAGCCGGCGCCCGTGCCGCCTCCGCCCATGCCGAGGCCGCGAAGCCCAGCCCCGCCGGAGCCGCGCCCGACCATGGTCGGCGTATCCCCCATGCCGCCGAGGATCGCCCCGATGTCGGGCACGTCGAGGGCCGCGGCGATCGCGTTCTGCCCGCCGCCCCCGAGCGCCCCGAGCAGGCTCCCCTCCGGCGCCGCGGCGATGGTCTCGCTCACCTCGCCCTGAATCTGCGTGTCCTCCTGGTCCGCATCTTCGCGGCCCACGCGCCCTTCCTCGTCCCGCGCCCGCTCGCCGCCCGTGTCCTCCTGCGTGCGAAGGCCCGGGTCCTCGGTCTCCGTTCCGCTCTCGGTCTGGAGCGTCTCGAGCAGATCGTCCGGCGGTGGCGTCACCAAAAAGCGGCTCACCAGGTCCTCGTCGAGCTCGAAGGGGTCCCGCTCGAGGCCGCCCATGCGCTCGTAGTCCACGAAGGAGACCACCAGCACCACGAAGGCCAAGAAGAACGCGAGCAGAACCGCCGCCACCGTGCCCACGTCCACGTCGCCGAGGCTCCGGGGCGGCGGCGTGACGGGCCGGACGAACTGGAAGAAGAGCGCCACCGGGCCGAAGGTCACGACCCCGTAGTCGCTGGGGTCGAGGGGGACGGTGCCGCTGAGATCGCCCACGTCGTGGCGCGTGCCGCCGCGGAAGAGCGCGCCGCCGAGCGCCGGCCCCGTCTTGAGCGCGAGGCCGCCCTCCGCCGGCGTCAGCACCTCCACGAGCTCCGCCGCCGTGACGCCCCCGGGCATGGGAAAGGTGCCCTTCGCGCCGAGCGTCACCGGCTCCGCGGTGGTCAGGAGCTCGTCCTCCTGAAGGGTCTCGTTCCACACCAGCGCGACCCGAAGGGGCCTCGGCAGCGGGGGGGCGGCCTCCGCCTTCTTGCTCACAGCGGGCGCTCCTTCGTGGTGCGCTCGAGCTCCGGCAGGAAGCTCCGATGCGGCAGCTTCGGCCGGTCGAACTCGGCCCGGAGCCGGTTGAGGAAGTAGAGGAGCTGGGGCGACTTGAGCTGCCCCGAGATGTCGAAGCCCGAGAAGCGGAAGACCTTCACGTTCCCGCCCTCGACGATCTCCGTCTCGGCCGTCGCGTTCGCTTCCTCGTCCTCGTCCTGAGCCGCCGCCGGCGTCGTCAGGAGCGCGAAGGCGCAGAGCGCACTGCTGAGAAGCGCCAGCCCGAGCGCCCGTCGGCCCCGTCCGAGCCCACGAAGCACGCCGCTCATTCGAGGTCCTCCCACTCTTCGTCCCCTGCGCCCTCGTCCCATGACTCGTCGCCCTCGTCCACCCATTCCTCTTCGGCGGGATCGCCGCCTTCCTCCACCCAGCCTTCGTCCTCCGCCGCCGCGGGCGCCTCGGCGAAGGCCCGGATCTCGGCGAGGTAGCGCTCGGCGACGGCGCGCCCGGGATGCCGCCGCGGCGCCGCCGCCAGGAACGCCTCGAAGGTCTCCACGGAGGCCTCGCGCTCGTCCAGGAAATCCGCGCGGAGGATCGCGTAGTCGAGGAGCGCATCCGGGTGCGTCGGGTCTTCGCGGAGCACCTCGCGGTAGAGGCGCCGGGCAACGCGCGCATCGCCCTGGCCGCGCCGGGCGATGGCCAGCGCCACCTTCGCGTCGAGGGCCCCCTCGTCCGCCGCAAGCACCGCCTCGTATTGCGCGCGGGCGCCGGCAAAGTCCCCAGCGTGCAGGAGCACCGAGCCCATGTTCATGCGCGCGGGCGTGAAGGTCGCGTCGGCCTCGATGGCCAGGCCGAACGCCTCGAAGGCGGCCTGCGTGTCCCCGCGGGCCAGCTCGAGGAGACCCTGTTCGTCGTAGACCTCGGCGCGCAGCAGCCCGTCGTCCTCGGGCGCGAGCGCCAACGCTTTCTGCAGCACCAGCTTCGCCACCTCGTAGGCGTCGCGCGCGCGGTAGATGCGCGCCACGACCAGCAGCGCCGTCGCGCTCGCGGGCTCGCGCACGAGCACCTCGCGCGCCTGGGCCAGCGCGTCGTCCCAGCGCTCCTGCGCGCGCAGGATGACCGCGAGGCTCACGCGTGCGTCGATGTCGTCCGGCGAGCGGCGTACGAGGCGCTCCAGCCGGTCCGACGCGCCGCGCTCGTCACCGAGGGCCCAGGACGCCTCGGCCGCGGCGCGCAGCGCATCGTCGCTCGCCGGCTGAATCGCGAGCGCGGCCTCGAAGCTCGCGAGCGCGTCTTCGACGGCGCCGCGCCGTCGCTGCAGCACGCCGAGGTTGTAGTGCGCCTCCCAGAGGTTCGGGGCGATGACGAGCGCGCGCTGGA
>CALCTH010000360.1 GCA_937893795.1 uncultured Myxococcales bacterium
CGCGCCTGCGATGCGCGGGGCGAAAACGGCGGGGAGACCACGCTGGGTCACCTCGTGGTGCGCGCGGGCCGGCCGCTCGAGGTCGAAGGCCTCAGCGTGGGGGACAGCGAAGCCTGGTGTCGCGACCGTCACGGATGGAGCGAGCTGACCCAGGGACAGCGTCGCAAGCCGCTGCTCGGAAGCGGACGCGCGCGCCCGGTTCCCTTCGTGCCGAGGCTAGGGGCGGAGCGACTTCTCGTGGTCTCCGACGGCCTCCGAACGCACGCGGCGTGGTCTGAGGTCCTCGCCGTCGCCGAGGCCGACGACACGGCAGTCGAGCGCGTGGTGGAGGCGTTGCCGAGCTCCCACGTGCGGCTCATCGACGACGTCTCGGTGCTCCTGCTTCGCCCCGCGCCGGCTGTTCGCCTTCCTTAGCCGAACGCTGCGCTCCGGGCATGGGCGGCCAAACGCGCGCTGCGCTCGTCGAGCACCGCGAGCACGAGGTCCGGCAGGCCCTGCGCGGTCTTCGTCGCCTCCGCGAACGCCTCCATCAGCACCCGCGCCGCGATCACCTCGCCCAGTCCGCCGTGGCCCGCGCCCAGGAGCGGGAACGCCAGCGAACGCAGGCCTTCGACGTGCCGTGCCTCCGCGAGCGCCGCCCGAACGCAACGCCGGATCCGATCGGGACCCGTCGACCCGCCCGTCTCCGGGTCGCGTTTCGTGTAGTCGACCGACGGGACGTGAAGCACCCAGCGGAAGGAGGTCGCGCTTCCGGCGCCGGTCACCAGGCAGTCGTCGGGGGTCAGCGGCTCGTCGAACTCGTCCTCCCACGCCGTCCGCACGACCCGCTGAAAGCCGGGCCCGCAGGCGGCGGCGATGGCGCCGCTCACCCCGCTGCCGAGCGCGACGTGCGGGTTCGACGCGTTCACGATGGCGTCGCAGCCGAGCTCCGGAGCCACGAGGCTCCCGACGAAGATGCCCACGCTCACTATGTTCCCCCCGACGCTCGCGCCTACTTCCCCGGAAGCGTCTCCGTGAACGCCAGCCCGCGGTCCAGCCAGCCCACTAGATCCTCGTCCTCGGAAAACCCCTCCGGCGCGACGTACACCATGCCCTTCAGCGCCCGGCCGGTGAAGTCCATCTCGCGGGCGTGCGGCTGCTCGAGGCAGGCCGCGTAGGCGTCCTTACCGACGCGGACCATCAGCTCGTCGCGCACGATGCCGAAGGCCATGTTGCCCCTGTCGAGGAAGCACAGACCGCCGAACATCTTCTTTTCGGACACGCGCGCGCCCCGGAGCTCACGCACCCGCTGCGCCAAGCCTTCGTCGAATGCCATGAGGCGAGCGTAGCCCGGGCCTGGGACACGCTCCTGCGATGCTCCCGGAGCGGCTCAGGGCATCGGCGGCGGCGGGCAGCCGACGAAGCCCTCGTCGGGCGTGGCCAGCGGACCCGTCACGCTGAAGTTGGTCCGCGTGCCGCCGACCTCGGCGGGCCGCAGGTTCGCGAGCGCGACGCCGCTGCTGCTGACGATGTTGCCCGTCGTCGCGGCCTCGTAGTGGATCACCGTGCCGACGCTGCAGTCGCGCAGCGGGAAGGGGCTGATGCCCATGCGGAGCGCGTCGCAGTAGGCCGTATCGGTCGCGTCGCCGCAGATCGTGTCGAGCGCGTCGGCGTTCACCGCGGTGCTCAACGTAAGCACGATCTGGTCGCTGCGTCCGGACACGCCGGCGACGGTCGACACGGTGGTGGCCGTCGGCGTCGCGGGCAGCGCGAGGCACGCCGTCTCGAGCGTCGTCACCAGCGTGGGCGAGCCCCCGATGTAGTCCTCGACGTAGTAGCCCACGCACGGCGCCTCCACGAGGTCGTAGCGGTACCAATAGCTGTAGGTGTAGGTGGTCCCCATGTAGACGTAGTCGTAGCGGTACCCCCGCTGGGTGGTCAGGCGGAACTGGCTCGCGTCGAGGCCCGTCGTGCTCCGGAGATCGTCCGTGAAGGTGATCTCGACCTGGGTGGCGCTGAGGAAACGCGCCGAGTCGATGGCAAAGGGCGTGATGCCCCCGTCCGCGCCCGCGTCCATGCCGCCGTCCACGCTCGCGTCGCCCATCATGTCCGTCGGGGGCATGTCGGTGGCGCCATCCATGAACATGTCCGCCGTCATGTCGGCGCCCATCTCGACGAACATGTCCATGCCGAGGTCCGCGCCCATGTCGGCGTCGCCCATGTCCGACGCGTCCATGTCCCCCGCGCCCATGTCCCCCGCGCCCATGTCCCCCGCGCCCATGTCCGGAAGGGCCATGTCGATGGAGGCCATGTCGCCGGAGAGGTCCGGCCCGAGATCCGGGGGCGGACCGCTGTCCGTGCGCGGCGGCATGTCCACGGTGGTGACGTCCCCGGCCATGTCCATCGGCATGCGCGGAGCGCCGTCGCCGCCGCAGGCCGACACGGCGACGCTCCCGCTCACGACGGCCACGTGAAGCAGGCCGCGGCGCTCCTCGAGGGCGCGCCAGAGGGCCAGCGTGAGCGCGCGGCGTCCGTGGGTCTTCTCGATGACGGGCATGGGGCTCCTCGGCGGGTCAAGCGCGCTTGCGCGCGGGCGGTCGTAGCAAGGGGAGAAGGGACTGATGCGTCCGGTTCATGCGGGCGACGAAGTCCGCCTCGAGAGGCGCGCCTTCGTGGATGCGTCCGTAGAGCGCGTCGAAGGTGGCGGCCGCGCCTTCGGGAAGGTCCACGCCCTCCAACGAGGGGTCGCGCTGCGTGCGCGCCTTTTCCGAGACCACGGCGACCGCCGCGTCGAGCGCGAGGTCCCCGCCGACCCACGTCAGGATCGGACCGAGCGTTTCCGCCGGCGTCGCCAGCACGGCGTCGTAGCTCACGACGTGGAGCGCGTAGCGCCGTCGCTGCGCGTCCAAGATGAGCGCGTAGTTCTCGAGCCACCACTCGAGCTCGGGCGCGAGCGTCTGCCGTCGCCCCAGCCCGGGCACCTCGTCGTCGCGCGCGGCGGGCCGCTCCTCAGGCCGCGCGCCAGGCCGCGCCTCGCGCTCGAGGCGCTGGAGCCGCTGCATGCTGCTCACGTACTCGCGCCAGGGCCGCACCGTGCAGATCACGCGGTCGAGGTAGCTCCGCTCCGAACGCACGACGCCGGGCGCGAAGATCTTCACCGCGTGCCGGCGCGCCTGCTCCGGAAAGAGATAGGCGCCGGTGCGCGGGTTCGGGTTGGTGCCGAAGTAGACGCCGTGGCGCAGGCTCGACTCGTAGAAGCCCTGCGCGTTCGCGTCGCGAATCGTCGCGCCCCAATCGCGCGGGAAGGCCTCGCCGAGCACGGGCAGCCCCGCGGCCTTGAGCACCTGCATCCACATGCTCGTGCCCGCGCGCTTGGTCCCGGTGACGACGATCACCGGCGCGCCCCCGCCTCGCCCCTCATGGCTTCACGCTAGCGAACACCCGGCGCCGCGACCACGGCGTCGCGCACGAAGGCTCAGAAGCAGGCCGGGTCGGGCACGAAGAACATGCACTCGCTCGTCGGCACCGAGCCGCCGGGGCAGGTCCAGAGGCCGCCTTCGCAGACGGCGTCGATGGCCTGGTCGCCGCAGCAGCCGGGCGCGCCGGAGACGCGGTTCACGCAGTCGAGGGGGAAGCCCTCGCAGGGCGTGCCCTCGTCGGGCATGGCGTCCGGGCCCGCGTCGCGCGCCGGGCCGAGCTCGATGAGGGGCCCCGGCGCGCTGCCGGAGCTACAGGCGGGCAGCAGGAGCGCCAGGCAGGCGCCCACCCGCAGCGCCGCTGCCCCGAACGCCTCGCGCACGTCAGAAGTCCGCGTCGTCGAACTGCGTGATCGGCGTGTGGTCCGCCGCCAGGATGGCCGCGTGCGCGTGCATCTCCGGGAGCACCCGCGCGAAGTAGTGGCGCGTGACGCCGAGCTTCGCCCGGCGGTTCGCGGTGTTCTCGGCCACCGCGTGGTTGGCCTGGACCAGCAGCGTGTAGGCGCAGGTCACGAGCCCGAAGAAGGTGAGGTAGGTCGAGGCGCCGGCGCCGAGCGCCTCCGGGTCCTGCGCCGCACGGTCGCGCAAGCCCTCCGTGGCCTCCGTCAGCGCCTCGAAGGCCGCCGCGAGCTGGTCGCCGAAGTCCCGCGTCGCCTCCTGGGCGCGCGCGCTCTTCACGGCCTCGGCGACCTTCTTCGCGAAGGCGCCGTAGAGCCTGCCGCCCCCCATGGGGAGCTTTCGCCCCACGAGGTCGAGCGCCTGAATGTGGTTGGTGCCCTCGTAGATGGCCGCGATGCGCAGGTCCCGCAGGTACTGCTCGATCTCGCCGTCCACGGTGAAGCCCATGCCGCCGCAGAGCTGCATCGCCTGGCTCACGTTCGAAAAGCCCCGGTCGGTCCCGAAGGCCTTCACGATGGGGATCATCAGCGCGACCAGGTCGTCCGACTCCTGGCGGACTTCCTCGTCGGGGTGCGCCGCCGCGAGATCGATGTGCGTGCCGATGAAGATGGCCAGACCCCGGAGTGCTTCGGTCGTGCTCTTCACGTCGAGGAGCATCCGCCGCACGTCCGGGTGCACGAGGATCGCGTCCGCGTCCGTGCCGCCCTCGCGCTTCTCCGGGTTCATGGAGCGGCTCTGCCGGCGCTCCTTCGCGAAGGCGAGCGCGGCCTGGTAGGCGATGTCCGAGAGGCTGATGCCCTCGACGCCCACGAAGAGGCGCGCGGCGTTCATCATCACGAACATCGTCGCCATGCCGCGGTTCGGCTCCCCGACGAGCCAGCCCCGCGCGTCCTCGAGGTCCATCACGCAGGTCGGCGACCCGTGGATGCCCATCTTGTGCTCGAGGCCCGTGCACGCGATGCCGTTCTTCGTCCCGTCCGCGAGCTTCTTCGGCACGATGAAGGTGCTGATGCCCTTGATGCCCGGAGGCGCGTCGGGCAGCCGCGCGAGCACGAGGTGCACGATGTTGTCGGCCAGATCGTGCTCGCCGAAGGTGATCCAGATCTTCGTCCCCGTGAGCGTGAAGCCGTCGCCGTCCGCGGCAGGTGCGGCCTTCGTCGTCAGCAGCCCGAGGCCCGGGCCGCTGTGCGGGGCGGTCAGGCACATGGCCCCGGTCCACTCGCCGCTCGCGAGCTGCGGCAGGTAGGTCTCCTTCTGCGCGTCGGTGCCGTAGGCCTCGAGGGCCTCGATGAGGCCGCCGGTGAGCCCCGGGCACATGGAGAGGCTCTTGTTGCTCGCCATGAGCATCTCCTTGACCAGCGTGCCCACGGTGACCGGCGCGCCGGTGCCGCCGTGCGCGTCGTCCGCCGTGAGCCCGTAGTAGCCGTTCTCGGCGAGCGCGCGGTGTCCCTCCAGGTAGCCCGTGGCGGTCTTCACGGCGCCGGTCTCCGGGTCCCATTTCGCGCCCTCGACGTCCCCGGCGCGGTTCGACTTGAGGAGCACGTCGCTCGCGAGCGCCCCCGTCTGCTCGAGGAACATCTTCGTCGTCTCGAGGTCGAAGGCGGCGTACTTCTCGAGCTTCGTCACCGCCTCGTAGTCGAAGGCGGCGAGCTGGAACATCATGTCGGCGAGGGGCGCGGTGTAGTGCTGCATGCAGGGCTCCGGTCGGCAGGAGCGTAGGCCTGCTCGTGCCTGGCGGCCACCGTTCGAGGACGTCCCTCAGGAGGCGCGCGCGACTTCGGGAAAGGCGCGCCGAAGCGACGTGAGCACGGCGCCGGGCTCCCCTGCCGCCTCCGCCAGCGCGTCGGCGGCTTCGCCGAGGGCCGCCACCACGAAGAGCAGGTCGGCCTGCACGGGATCTTCGGCGATGCGCTCGGCCATCAGGCGCGGTACCGGCTCGGGTTGCGCGAGCACGTCCACGCCGGCGCCGAGGTAGCTGGCCGTCTGCTGGGCGGCGCGGAGGCGGGCGGCTTCGGCCCGAAGCCGCGCCGCCAAGAGCCCATCCGCCGCGCGGGCGAGCCAGGCCTCGCGCACGGGCGCAAACCCATACGTGACAAAACGCGCTTCCCAATGGGCGTAGGCACCCGCGAGATGCGTCAAAAGCAGGTCCTGCTCCACGTCACTTCCGGTCTCGGGCATCAACGCCACCGGACGCACCGCGCCGGGTTCCACTTGCGCCGCATC
>CALCTH010000361.1 GCA_937893795.1 uncultured Myxococcales bacterium
GGAGAGCCACCCTTCACGCGGCTTCCGTCAACAACCTCCTGAGGCACCACAGCTAGCGGTTGCGTTCCGTGCGCTGGGTACCCGAGGACGGCACGCCCGTGACCCAGCCCGGGTCCTTCGTGGATGAGGGACTGGACGGAGCGCGGTGTGCCTGGCTCGACCGTCTCGAGGGTCCCGAGGCGCGCTGCTACCCGGGCGGCTTCCTCCAGCTGAGCCCGCTCTACGAGGATGCGAGCTGCGCGCAGGCCGTCGTGCCCGGAGATCTCTGCGAAGACGCGCGGCCCTACGTCTTCGGTGAGCGGATTCGCGGCGCGGCGGCGGAGGACGACGTGTACCGGGCGTATCGCTCGACGGGAGAGAGCGTGACCGCGGCTTCGCTCTTCTACATCGAGCAGGTTCCCGCCCTGCCGACGACGGGCATGTGTGGTCCCCTGAGCGATTCGGTTCGGGGAGCCTTCTACCCCTGGGCGGAGGGTTCGCTCGTGCGGGCCGAGCGCATCCAGGAAGCGGACCTGGTGCCGGTCGTGGAGGAGGTACTCACCGACCTCGGCGGCGGCCTCGTAGATGTCCTGCGTCGCTGGGGCGACGGAACCGTGGAGCGTTACCGGCGTGCGGATTGCGGCGCCCGGCTGGATGCCGAAGGGGTGCTTCGCTGCCTCGGGTCGAGCGACGATGCGGACGGTCCCGGCCTCGAACGGAGGGCCGTGGGCCGCGGTCGGCTTCGACCTGTGCGGCTTCTCGATCGCGAGGGTCGCGCTTGGCCGGTCAGCGCGTCGGACCGTGCCGTCAACCCCTTCCTCTGCTGCGCCGTGGAGGGCGTGTTTCCGACGTACCGGGACACCAGGTTCGGCTTCGACTGCGTTCCGGAGCGAACGGTGGAGGGCGTCCGCTGCCTCCCGCTCACGACGATCTCCCTCCGCCCTGTCACCTTCGGCCGGCGTTACCTCGACCCGGCGTGCACGGAGCAGGTGGCGGTGGCGTGGGGACCGACGGCGAGGCGAGCGACGCATGCCGCGAGACGGCGCGTCACGACTGAACCGTGTGAAGGGCGCGCGCCGGTCGATACCCTCGAAGCCCGCGACCGTCGGCTCCCGCCCGGTACGGCACTCTTCAGTGAGTTGGGGGAGTCCGGCTGCCAGCCTGCGGGGCGCGTCCCCGGCGACGCGAACGAGCTCATCGCATGGCGCCTCCAGGGCGTGAGCGAGGACTTGACGCGCTACGCGCGCTTCCGCGAGTCGCCGCTCGACTAGCGCGGACTCCGGACCTCAGAGTCGGACGATGGGACTCGCGCGGAAGTCGGGAGCTCCGCCAAGGGGCGCCGTGACGGACCGCGGGACCGAGATGTCCGCCAGGAGCAGGGCGCCGGCGTTCGGGTGATCGCGGAGCCCGGTCTTCGGAAGACAGAGCGTGAGCGTCGCGTCGGCGATGACAGCCACGCCGGGGACCTCGCCGCGGGTCACCTTCACTCCGCTCGGCGTGTCGAGGGAGACGACGGGGCCCGCGGCGTTCACGGCCTCGATGAGCGCCGCCGAGCGCCCATGGGGTGCGCCGTGGAGCGAGTAGCCGATGATCGCGTCGACGGTCACGTCGGCCGGCGCGAGCGCATCCACGATGGCGACCCCCATGCGCTCGAGCACCTCGAGCTGATGCCGAGGCACGGGCGTGAGGCGCTCCCGCGAGGCGAGCGTCACGCTCACCTCTACACCGGCGTTGGCGAGGTGCCGCGCGGCCACGAGGCCGCCGCCCCCGTTGCCTCCGGTCCCTGCTGCCACGGCCACGCTGCGCGCGTCGAAGACGTCCAGTACGACGCGCGCGAGGTTCCGGCCGGCGTTCTCCATCATCTGGAAGAGCGTGATCCCGAGGTCCTCGATCATGATGCGATCGACCTCGACCATCTGCGCCTCGGAGATCCATCCGACGGTGCCCGGATCGAGCTGGGGGAAAGGTATGGCTCGCGTTGGCACCCCTTCCCATCGCGCATCGCGGGCTGCGAGTCGAGGGTCGCCGCTCGGCTCGCATGCTGGCGGACGAGCGACCCGGGCGCCCGACGCGGGGCCCGGGTCGCCTTTCGCTCACTCCATGACGTTCGGCATGAGCGGACCCACGAGGGTGCTGTCCCCACGGCTGTGGAGGAAGAGCACCGGGCCCGTCTCCGTCGCGACGGCGTAGACGGTCGCGAAGGTCACGCCCTCGATGGCCGAGGCCGCGAGGTCGAAGGTGAAGTCGGCCATCATGTCCCCGTCCGCGTCGATGATGATGGCGATGGGGTCCCCCGCGGCGGCGAGGCTCGAGCTCGGGATGTCGAGGGTCTGCGTCGTGCCCTCGTCGAGGTCCGTCGCGAGCGCCGTCATCGGCGAGATGAAGGCCGCGTACACGTCGACCTGGCCCACGCCCGCCGCAGCGTGCGCCGTGCGGATGCGGACGAAGCCATCGGGCAGGCCCTCGAACTCCTCGGTGACGACGAACGCCGGGAGCGTCCCCTCGGCCAGCTCACCCCAGGCGACGAAGGTGTAGGCCTCGCCCGCCTCGAAGTTGAAGCCCGGAAGGCTCACGACTGCGTTGGCCACGCCTTCGCCGGCGGGGGCGATGTCGATGTTCAGCATCCCGGCGATGGGAACGTCGACGAAGGGGGTCGACGAGGGGTAGGGGAGGTTGTCGAAGCCCGTGACCGGCATGCCGACGGCGAAGACGTCCACGGGCCCCGTGGTCGGCGAGAGGTGCACGATGCGCGCCTGGGGCGAGAGCGGATCGGTGCTCATGTCGTCGCCGGTGCTCATGTCGTCGCCGGTGCCCATGTCGTCCGGGGCAGGCATGTCGGCCACGATCATGTCGGGCGTGACGTCGCCCGTCGTTCCGTCGTCATCTCCGCAGGCCACGAGGCCGAGCGCGAGAAGTGCACACGCCATGAAGCGGGCGCGCGAGTCCATTCCATATGTCATCCGAAGTCCTCCTGGTGGGGGGCGACGGGTCCTCTGCGCGGAATGGCCGCGACGGGGTCTCAGCACCAGCCGGCCGCGTAGAACACGCGCGGCCCTGCGTCCACCCGAAAGCGTCTCGCGTCGGGAAGCCGGCTAAGGGAGTGCGATGCCCGTGGCGATGCCCGGCAGCTCGAGCGCGGCCGCCGGGGGCTCGGTGCTCGTCTCGATCAGCGTCGTGCGCGAGAAGTCGGCCTCGGACACCGTCGCGAAGGTGCGGTCGCCCACGGTGAAGGTCGTGAAGCGTCCCGTCGACGAGGCGATGGTCGTCCGGAGCGCCTCGCCTGCCGCGACGTCCACGCGCCACCACGACCACGCCGGCGCCGCCACGACCGCCGTGGTCGTCGCGGCGGAGTCCGAGACGCGGTCTTCGTCGAGGACCCGGACGAGTACGTCGTCGCCCGGACCCGCCACCAACCCGCCCGCGATGCTCCCGTCCACGAAGGACGCGATGGCCGCGGAGAAGTCTGCGTCGAAGGCGAGCTCGCCTGCCGGAATGCGCCGGAGACAGGACGCGCCCACGCGCGGGCGCATGAGGAGCTCGCCGGCCGCGTTCACCGTACCGGAGCCGAAGAGGATGTCGCCGCTCGTGGTCAGCCGCGCGTAGATGGCGTCGCCGCACGCCTCGTCGCGGAGCACGGTGGTGGTACCGTCGTCGAGGTCGAGGGCCAGCACGAGGGCCACGCCGAGCACCTCGTCGGCCATCGCGTCCGAGTAGGCGAAGGGGAAGAAGGCGACGCGGTCGCGGAGGATCGGTGCGTAGACGAAGACGTCGATGCCCTCGTCGCCGGGCGCAAGCTCGCTCAGCTCGCGCGTCTCGACGATGGTCATGGTCTCGGGGTTCCACGTGACGAGCTGAAGCGTCCCGCTTTCGACCAGGTAGGCCCGGGTCGGGCTGGCGAAAGCGTTGGCCGAGAGGCGCCGAACGGTGCTGAAGCCGAGGCCCATGAAGCCGAGCTGACCCCGCTCGACGAGGGCTCCACCTTCGACGGAGTACTTGGTGAGCGTGAGGTTGGAGACGCTGTCCACGAAGACCTCGCCCCGGCCCTCCTCGGCGTAGAGAAGGGCGATTCCCGGCACCTCCACGCCAGAGCTCGGGTCCACCACCGTGTCCGGGCCGAGCGCGTCGACGACGTCGACGAAGGTCGAGAAGCCGTCGGGAGCGATGCGCGTCGCGGCGACCACGTAGGGACCGGACGGCGCAGGCCCCGCGAGATCCGGGCTGGCACCCGCGTCGCGCGGCTCCGGGCCGGGGTCCGAGCATGCGGCGGCCAGAAAGGCGACCGGCAACAAAGACGCTAGGGCCCCGCGACAAGAACACGCCATGGGCGCGGATTGCACCCGGTCGCGGGGCGTTGAGCAAGCCCGCCGAGGTGACGAGACGGCTTCACCTTCGGCCCCGGGTCGCCGCCCGGCCTCAAAAGGGAAGGGTCAGCCCGGCGCTCCCGATGACGCCGTTTCCGAAGCGGTTCGTGTTCCAGATGTACGAGAGGTTGAAGTCGAGGGTCGCGTTCCGCAGCCCGTCGAGCACCGTGCCGCCGAGGAATCCGCCGCGCACGCGGAGCTGAAAGCCCGCGAGGTGGCTGTGGAAGCGGCTCATCTTCGGGTCGAAGGTGGCCAGGTCCCCGTCGTCGATCTCCGTCGGCAGGTAGACGTCCTGATAGAAGAACGCCGCCGTCTGGTTGTAGTGGCGGTAGCGGAGGCGCAGGAGCGCGTCCTCGCCGAGCTCCTGGTAGAGGCGCACCTCGGGGGTCACGGCGCGGACGTCCCAGCTGTCGGCGTAGCCGCGCATCGCGAGGTGCACCGACGTGCCCGTGGCGCGGATGTAGTAGGCGAGGCGAGCGTGGAGCGTGTGGCGCCGGCGCACGGTGGGGTGGATCTCGGTGACCGTGCCCTCCCGCGCCGTGATGTCCCCGAGGGGCACGCGCCGGTAGGGGTTCGCGAGGAAGCCGTTCAGGTAGGCGTATTGATAGCCTCCCTGCACGTAGAGCTGCGGTGTCAGGATGCGTTCGACGCTCCCCGCCAGGGTCATCGCGTCGAAGTTCTTGGCAAAGCGGCTCGCGTCGGTCCCGCCCATTGGGTTCGGCGACACGCGCGAGCCCGTGCGGAAGAGCTGGCGCACCTCGTCGTGCAGGAAGGACGCGTTGAAGGTGTAGGTCGTCTGCCGGTCCCGGGTGGAGAGCGCGCTCAGGAAGTTCGCGCCGCCGCTTCGGTAATCCGGCTCGCGGCTGGCGTAGAAGCCGCCGCCGAGCGTCAGGAAGTGGCCGCTCGGGAGCTCGAGCTCGTGGCTTACGCGGCCGCTGCCCTGGTGACGAATCTCGGTGAAGCGGTTGTCCGTGAGCGCGCCGGCGGCCTGGCTCGCGCTGGTGATCGCGTCCACCAGGTACTCGACTCCGAAGCGCGTGCCGTTGGGCGCCGCGAGGCTCACGTCGAGGGAGGGCGCGACCACTCGCGTCGAGGTTTCCCAGTAGTAGTTGCCACGGAGCTCGAGGGCGCCGGTCCAGTCTCCGGTGGTCTCGTCCGCCGCGCCGGGTGCGGTCCCGAGGACCACGAGCGCGAAGAGAAGCGGAAGGCGACGAAGCACGCGCGCTCTCAGTTGCAGCCGCAGCCGCCGCCGGAGGAGCCGTGGCCGCCGGTGGCGCCCTCGCGGGCGTCGTGGACGTGGGCCCGGAAGCCCGTCTCCACGCCTTCGCGCTCGAGGTCCATGCCGGGCTTGGCGAGGTCCTCGCGCTCGTAGGGCGCCACGGTGGCACACGCCCCCACGCTCAGCACGAGCGCGACGAGGAGCCCGCGGGTCATTGCTCGAGCCATTCCGCGAAGGCGAGGACCGGCCGGAGCAGCGTGCGGCTCACGCTCCGGAGCGTGTCGCTCTCGCGCACCTCGGTCGCGAGCGCGGGCCCGTGGTCGTAGTAGGCCTGCGTCAGCTGCTCACCGAGCGTCGTGCTTCGCAGGTAGCGGTCGCGGAAGCGACGCAGGACACCGATCTCCTCGGCTTCCGGCGTCCCGTAGGTGGCCGTCGCCACGAAGCAGGGTGACACGGTCTCGAAGACGATCTCCGTCGTCTGGAGCTGCGCCGTGGCGACGCCGCCGGCGCGGCCACACTCGTCCTTGGCCCGGACGCCCACGTAGTGCGTCGTGGCGAAGGCGAGGCCCGCGAGGTCGACCGCGATGCGGTCGCCGGAGCCGGCGCCGAGCGCCGCGAGCTGCTCGGCCTGGAGGAGCAGCTGGAAGGTCTCCTCCTCGTTGTCCTCGGAGTAGGTCTTGGCCGTCACGCCCCAGGACGCGAAGGGCACGCTGCCGTCGAAGGGCTCCTGCGCCACGCGAATCTCTACCTCGCCGAGGCCCCGAAGCGAGCTCGGGAGCGTCAGCTCCACCTCGGCCCGGTCCCAGCTCCGGTCGTCGTCGGCCTGGGCGACGAGGTCCGTGATGGCATCGGGTGCCGCGTCGAGCTCGCAGCGACCGACGCACGCGCCGGCGGCGACATCGCAGAGGAAGCCCTCGCTACAGCCGTCCACGGTGGTGCACGCCGCGCCGCACTCCGGGGGCGGGTTGGGCGCGTCGCACACGTTCGTGCCGACGACGCGCACCAGGAGCCGGTCGCCACTCTGCCCGTCGACGCGGAGGCGGTCGGTGCCACTTCCCGGCGCCACCGTGGGGTCGTCCGCGATGGTCGTGTCCATGGCGTTGACGCTGCCGTTCTCGCCCTGGAGGTCGCCGTAGCCCGCGGGCGTCGCCGTGCCGGCCTGGTCCTCGGCGCCGCTCAGCGTGATGGGCACCGCGTAGACCACGGAGGGCTGGCCACGATAGGGGTAGCCGAAGTCCACCGCCCAGGTGTCCCAGCGCGCGCCCGTCGGGTCCGTGGGCCCCGGGAAGCGCTCGGGACCCCACATCGGGTCGTTGTAGTCGCCCTCTGTGTTGATCTCGAGCCAGACCACGTAAGCGCCGTCGGGGATGTCGTCGGGCACCTCGAAGGTGAGGCGGCGCCGCGTGTCGCCAGGAAGCGTCGCGGTGGTGACGGCATCGATCTCCGGCATCACGTCGCGCGCGTCGCCGGCGAAGCGGCCGACGTCGGGGTGGTCCGAGAGCACCGGGCCCTCGAGGTCGCGCCGCGCCGGGTACACGGACGTGAGCGCGAGGGCGCGATCCCGTGCCGTGCCGTCCTCGTCGATCCAGGGCTCCGTGTAGCCGGACCGGACGTCGGAGTCGGTGATGTAGCGGCCCTTGTCGCTGTTGAACTGGCTGGCGCAGGTGACCGCGTCGAGCGCGTCCTGGCCGCTCAGGTCCCGGTCGAAGCTCAGACAGAAGTAGGCGTCCGGCGAAAAGTCCGTGCTCGTCCGGCTCGCGTAGCCCTCGGAGCGCCGGTTCTGGAAAATGACCCGCGGGAAGGCGCCCTGCGCCTCGGCGCGCCGGTGGCCCCAGACGGGCAGCACGCCCTCGCGCCGGCCGTAGGGCCAGCGATAGCCGCTGTTCATCTGGAGCGCGCCGGGCCGGTTGCCGATGCCGTATTTACCGACGGCGTTGGTGAGCAGGAGCGTCCGGACGAAGGTTCCGTCGTCGGCCTCGAGCCAGACGGCGACCTGGGCGCGCTCGGTCGGCGTGAACTCGACCTCGAGCACGCGGTTCTGGGCGTCCGCGCGGCCGGGGAGAGCGAGCGCGGCGAGGGCCAGAAAGAGAAGCAAGCGGGCGGGGAACCCGGAAATCATGGCGCGCAGCCTAGCCTCACGTTCGAATGCGGTCCACGACGGCTCGGCAACGGCGGCCGGACCTTGCCTTCGGCACGCGGCGGACGGAGAGGAGAGACCATGGGCGTTTACGCGGACCGCGTCTTTCCGTGGCTCGTCTCGAACCTCGAGGGGCCGAAGCTCCGCGCGCTCGTCGGTCGCGTGGTCGCCGGCGCGCACGGCGACGTCGTCGAGGTCGGCTTCGGCATGGGCAAGACGCTCTCCTACTACGGCGCGGCGGTGCGCAGTCTCCGCGTCGTCGAGCCCTCGGCCGCGATGAACGCGCGCACGGCGCCGATGCTCGCGGCGGCTCCCTTCGCGACGTCGGTCCTGGAGGCGCGGGGGGAGGCGCTCCCCTTCGCCGACGGCACCTTCGATACGGCCGTCTGCACGCTGACGCTCTGCTCGGTGGACGACCCGGCGGCCGTGCTCGCGGAGCTGCGGCGCGTGCTGAAGCCCGGCGGGACGCTTCACTTCATCGAGCACGTGCTCAGCGACGAGCCCGGGGTGGCGCGGCGTCAGCGGCTTCTCGACCCGCTGCAGCGGCGCCTCGGCTGCGGCTGCCGCCTCACGCGGGACTCGGCGGCGCACATCCGCGCGGCGGGCTTCGAGCTTGCCGCGCGCGAGCGCAAGGTGGGAACGGGGCTGCCCGTCTTTCGGCTCTTCCCCATCGTCCTGGGCGTGGGGCGCAAGCCCGGCTAGACGGGACGCTCCACCTGCCGTGCCGCGCGTGGTACGTGCTTCCGGTGCGTCTGGTCGCCGGGATGATGATGCTGCTCCTCGGCCTCGCGTGCGGCGACGCGAGCGCGCCGATTTCGCCCGTCGACTTCGGCTGCGCGCGGGACATGCGCCACGACGCGGCCGTCGATGCGGGCGGTACCGACGCGGAGGTCGACGCGAGCGTTGTCGACCTCGGCGCCCCCGCCGAGGAGCCCTCGACCGTCGATCCCTGTGGAGCTCCGGATGCACCCTCGTTGGCGGCATGCGGCGGCACCGGCGGTCCGCCCGCGCGGACGGGGGAGGCTCCCGTGGAAGGCGCGGCGCGGGTGCTGCGCGTGGACGCTCGGGCCGGCCGCACGCTCCTCGAGCTCCGCCACGGAGGCGGCGCCCTCACGCTCGACCTCGCCGCGGCGCCTCGGCTGGCCTCCGGCGACGACGTCGTGCTCGAGCGCGTCGACCTGGGCTGGCTCGTGCGCCGCGGTGCCACGCCTCACGTCTTTTTCGGCGGGGAGGCCATCGTCCGGCGCGGCGAGCACTGCGTGGGGGGCTTTCGCTTCATCGCGGAGCGCGCGGCCTGCTTCGGGGTGCACTACGGCGGCAGCTCCTTCTGCCCGCCGGCCCCCACGGTGCGGCTCGGCCTGAGCGCCGGGGATACGCACTTCCCGCCGGGCGACGCGGGCCGCGTCCCGCACGGCTCCCGCACGGTTCACGTCGAGCACGGCGGTATCACGGTGCAGAGCACGCCCTTCGCGCACGCCTTCGAGGGCTTCGACTTCGACTGCGTGCAGTGCCAGCCGCTCGTGCCCGCGCGGGTCCGGCTGCAGCTCGTCTTCGAATAGCCGGGCCCACGCCGCCGGCGGCGTGATAGGGACCGGTATGCGTTGGGTGGTGGGAGGACTGCTCGTGCTCGCCGCCGCGTGTGGTGAGCCTCCGCCGACCGCGGGCGCCGCGGACGCGGGGTCTCGGAGCGAGCCCGTCGACTTCGGCTGTGCGGTCGATGCGGGCGTGGACGCCGGCGCCGACCTGGGCGG
>CALCTH010000362.1 GCA_937893795.1 uncultured Myxococcales bacterium
CCTCGGCGCCGAGCGTCGCCAGCGCCGGAAGAGCCTCCGGGTCGCAGGCCAGCGTCGCGAGCTCCGCCGCGGCGCGCCGCCCGGGACCCGCCTCCCCGACGAGCAGCTCGCGCAGGTTGGCGAGCACTTCGTCGGGCGCCGTGGAGAGCACGCCTTCGAGCGGCTCGACGCCGAGCTCGCGCCCCAGGCGCACGAGCGCCTGCGCCGCCGGCGCCGCGCTGCGGGGTCGCGCGAGCGCCTGCAGCAGGGGGGCCACAGCCTCCGCCTCCCCACAGCGACCGCGCAGCGGGAGCGCGGCGCGGAAGGCGAAGCGATCCTCGAGGTGGGGCAGCAGCTCGGCGAGGGGAACGCGCGCCTCGGCGCGGCTCAGCGCCTCGAGCGTCGCGGCGCGCTGGAAGGCCTCCGCGACGCGGAGCTTGCTCCGGAGCGCGACGCTGGCCTCTCGCCCGCCGAGGCGCCCCAGGGCGTCGATGGCGGCGGCGACGACGTTCGGGTCCTCGTCGTCGAGGCGCGCAGCGACGTCCGGCACGACGTCGAGATCGCCGCACTCGCCCAGCGCCTCGAGCAGGAACTTCTGCGCCCCGCCGGGGCGGGCGCCTAGCCCGCGCCGCAGCGCGGCCACGCCCAGGTCCCCGAGGCGCGCGAGCACCTCGATGGCCCCGTTGCGCAGCCCCACGTTCTCGCCCTGAGCGGAGGCATCGAGGCACGCCTCGGCAAGGGCCTCGCGGGCCCCGCCCTCGAAGGAGAGCGCTGCCTCCAGCGCGTCCCGACGTACGCGCCAGTCGACGTCGCCGAGGGCCCGGAGCGCCAGCTCCGCGGCCCGCCCCCCCTCGGCGCCGGCCAGCGCCCGTGCGCCGGAGCGGCGCGACTCCACGTCCGCGGCCGCGAGGGAGGCCGCGATGGACTCGAAGAGCGCGACGTTCATGGCGCCACCCCCTGCGGGCGAAGCGCGTCGAGGTCGACCTCGAGCGCGGGCGCCGCGACCGCGGCGACGTCGAGCACGAAGACGAGCTCATCCGCGAAGCGGATGACGGACGCCACGCCTCGAAGCAGCTGCTCCGGCCCGAGGCGCGGGACCGGTCGATCGTCGTCGGCGGCGGCGCCATAGACGTCGGTCACGGCGTCGACGAAGAGGCCGACGCTCTGACCGCGGAGCGTCACGATCACCCATTTGGCGCGGCGGGTCGAGAGCTCCGGCGACAGACCGAAGCGCCGGCGGAGATCGAGGATGGGGACGACCTCCCCGCGGTGGTCGGCGACGCCGAGCACGCCCGACGGTGCCTGGGGCAGCGCCACGAGCTCGAGGGGCTGGATGATCTCGCGCACGTAGGCGATCGGCACCGCGTAGTGCACGTCGCCGACGACGAAGCCCACGAGGTCCTTCTGGCGGTCGTAGCGACCGGCGCGGCGTCTCATCGATCTCTCCGGAGGAGGTGGGCCGGGTCCAGGAGGATCAGGATGTCGTTCGGGTCCACCGCCTCGCGCCCTTCGCGGGATACGGAGCGGCTCGCGCGGGGACGCCCGATGCCGAGCACGTGCTCGGAGACGTTGCCCGCGAACGCGGAGGCGATCTCGATCTCGTCGTCCTGGAGCCGGTGAACCTGGAGCACCTGGTCGACGAGGAGCCCCAGCACCTCGACCCCGTCGTCTGCGAGGAGCACGCGAGAGGCCTTGGTGATCGGGGCCTCGGCGACGCGCAGCAGGCGCCGCATGTCGAGCACCGTCGTGATGCGGCCCCGGACCCCGATGATGCCCAGCACGTCGGCGCCGGCGCGCGGGACCTCGGTGATGGGCGGGACCTTGAGGATCTCGCGAATCGCGTAGAGCGGGAGCGCGTAGGACTCCCCGTCGAGCACGAAGGCGAGCAGCTCCCGGAGAAGCTGCGGCTGAAATGCGAGCGTCGAGCCGCTGCGCGTGATCCCGGAGGGCTGGCGCCGGATCAGGTCGCTCATCCGTGCAGCTCCCGGCGCGCGCGCTCCGTCGTGCTCAGCAGCTCCTCGAGGAGCCCCGGCGCGTCGAGCACGAGCGCCACGCGCTGGTCGCCGAGGTCCGTGGCGCCGGCGAAGCCGCGCACCTGCCGAAGGCTCTGCCCGAGCGCCTTGATGACGATGTCCTGCTGACCCTCGAGCCCATCCACGACGAAGCCCACGCGTCGGTGACCGACGGCCGACACGACGACGTACTGCTTGTCTGCCTCGAAGAGATCCCGCGAGAGGCCGAAGTGGTCGCCCAGCCGGCAGAGGGGAAGCGTGGCCCCGCGGAGGGTCAACATCTCCCGTCCCTCGACGGTACGCACGGCGTCGCGGTCGAGGAGGATGGCCTCCTGAACGCTGGCGATCGGAAGCGCGAAGGTACGACCGCGCACCCGCACGAGGAGCGCGTTGATGATCGCCAGCGTGACCGGCAGGGTGATGGTGAACTTGGTGCCAGAGCCGAGCTCGCTCTCTACGTCGATCACGCCACCCAGCCGCGAGATGTTCGTCTTGACGACGTCCATGCCCACGCCGCGACCGCTGAGATCCGTGACCGACGTGCTCGTACTGAACGACGGCATGAAGATGAGGTTGAGCGCCTCCTCATGGGACAGCTCCTCCGCCGCGGCTTCGTCGATCAGGCCGCGCTCGATGGCCGTCTCGACGAGGCGCTCTTCGTTCATGCCCGCGCCGTCGTCTTCGATCTCGATGACGACGCTCTTGCCCTTTTGGTAGGCGTGAAGGGCCAGCGTGCCCGTCGCCGGCTTGTCGGAGAGCTCGCGCACCGGCGGCGTCTCGAGGCCGTGGTCGATGGCGTTCCGGATGATGTGCATCAGCGGGTCGCTGAGCTCCTCGACGATGAGCTTGTCGACCTCCGTCTCCTGGCCGGAGAGGAGCAGTCTCACCTCCTTGCCGTGGTCCCGGGCGACCTGGCGGACGATGCGCGCCAGCTTGTCGAAGACCTGACCGAGCGGGACCATCCGTACGTCCAGGATCCCGTCCTGGAGCTCTTCGAGGTGTCGCTCGAAACCGCGATGCACGCGGTGCAGCTCGATGGCGAGCTGCCGCTGCTCGGAGCGCCCGCGCAGGCGTTCGGTCGCGCGCGCGACGGCGCTGCGCACGATGGCGAGCTCGCCGACCACGTTCATGAGGTGGTCGAGCTTTCGGATGTCGACGCGGACGGTGTGACTCACCGAGCGCAGCGAGCGTTCGACCGGCGGGCCCGCGACCTCCAGGGCCGCCGGAGGGCTCGCCGCCGACAGGGCCCGGGAAGGCGCCGGGGCGAGGGAGGCCTCCGGCGCCGACTCGCTCGTCTCCTCGGTGGACGACGCCGCTCTCGCAGGAGGCGCCGCGGTGACCGTCTCTTCGGAGCCGGGCTCCAGCGGGGCCGTCGCCGGCTCACCCGCCCGCGGAACCGGCTCGAGCGACGCGCCCTCGCCGGAGAGGGCTTCGCTCAAGGCGGCGAAGGGCTCACCGCTCGCCAGAAGGATGTCGAGGTCGATGGAGTCGCCCGTGCCTCCCTCGGCGCTCGGAAGGTAGGTGATGATCTCACCGAGCGGCTTGGCGCGCTGCTTGAGGGCCTCGAGGTCCGCGTCGATGGACGCGAAGCGGAAGTTCGTGCGCAGCCGGTAGAGGGGGACGCCTTGCTCGATGTTCGAGCGCAGACGGTGCTCCTCGTACTCCGTGAGCACGGAGAGCACCGAGTCGTCGAAGGCGTAGCGCGCGAGCGCGTCTCCGCGCACGGCCGGTCCACGCCGGGACACGGCCGCGATGCGTTCCCCGAAGGCGGCGAGGTCCACGAGGGGCTCGCCGTCGTCTGTCTCGGTGAGGAGACGCTGGAAGCCCTCCACGCCTTCGAAGAGCACGTCCAGGACGCCCTGGGAGAGCGCGACGCGGCCGAGGCGAAGGTCGTCGAGGAGATCCTCGAGGCCGTGAGCCAAGCGCCCCAGGCGCGGGAAGCCGAACATGCCCGCGACGCCCTTGAGCGTGTGCACGGCGCGGAAGATCTCGTTGAGGAGGTCGGGGTCCTGACGCTCCTCGCGCTGCGCCTGGTCGAGGAGGAGCAGATCGCGGCTCAGGGCCTCGATGATCTCCTGCGCCTCCGCGAGGAACTCCTCGTGGACGTTGGCCAACTAGCTGCGCTCCCGGAGCTCCCGCACGCGCTCCACGAGCTCCGCCGCCGTGAAGGGCTTCCGCAGAAAGGCGTCGGCGCCGAGGGATACCCCTCGTTCGCGGTCCTTCGCGCTGGCCTCGGTGCTCACGACGAGCACGGGCACGGTGCGGTGGACCGAGCTCTGCCGGAGGAAGCGAATGAGCTCCAGGCCGTTGATGTCCGGCATGTTGACGTCGAGAACGACGAGGTCGAAGCGGTCTTGCGGGAGCAGGCGAAGCGCGATGAAGCCGCTCTCGGCCTCGACCACCTCCGCGTCGTGATCCTCTTCCAGCGCGGCGCGGATGAACGCCCGCATCGCGTGGCTGTCGTCCACGACAAGTACCCGGAAGCCGGCGCTCGCCTCGGCCACGACGCGAGAGGGTACCAGCCCTCGCCCGAAGACTTCACCTTCGCGGCGAGGCCCCCCCGCGGGCGAGGACGTCCGCGCCTCCGAGGTCCTTGCCGAGCTGGGCCCGCACGTGCGCCCGAAGCACGGCGCTGACCTCGCTCTGCACGGCGTCGGACCACGGCGGCTCCTCCGCGCCCTCGCCGGCGAGCGCGGTGCGCAGCCCGGCGCGCGCAGGGGCGCTCAGAAGAAGATGCCCCTGACCGGCGTGGCGCCGGCGGACGATGGCCCCGCGGGACGGATCGAAGTACGCCGCACGGCCCGGAGGACAGGGGTCGCCGCTCACCGCGCAGGCGTCGAGCTGCGGCGCCAGACCGTGGAGCGCGAGCAAGCGCGCCTGGAAGACGAGGACGCGCTTCCGGGCATGTACTCCGGGCGCGGCCAGGTCGGCGAGCACCTCGTGCACCAGCGCGAAGACGTCCGGGTCCGGCTGCCCGTCGACGCCGAGCTCCCGCGTCCACGTCAGGGCTGCGCCCGCGGCGCCCATGCGCTCGAGGCTCGTCAGGATGCCCGCGTTGGCGCGCGTGACGGTGGCGCCGGCGAGTCGCGCGAGCTGTCCCCGCCCCGCGCCGAGCTCGACCTCCAAAAGCGCGTAGGGCTCGAGCGCCCCTCCGAATCGCTTCCGGCTTCGCCGGGCGCCGCGCGCCAGGGCGCTCACGCGCCCCTTGGACGCCGTGAGCAGCGTGACGATCCGGTCGGCCTCGCCATAGGCGACGGAGCGGAGCACGAAGGCCGGCGTCCGCTCGGTCGGCGCGGGCATGCCCTACCCGCGGAAGGCCTGCGTGCTCGCGGGGGCTTCGCTGAGGATGCGCGGCACCGACCGGGAGCGGCGCGGCGTGAGCATGACGGAGACCGCCAGTGCGAAGAGCGCCGCCAGGAGCAGGAGCGCCAGGGCCGTGCCGGCGCGGCGGGCCATGCCCGGGGACTCCTTCCGCGCTTCGCGGGCCACGTTCGGGGGAGGCGCCACGGGGGCGGGCGGCTCCGCGCCGAAGCGCGCGAGCAGGTCGCGAAGCTCCGCGCCGCGCATGCCGAGGGCGCGGGCGTAGGAGCGCACGAAGCCGCGGGCGAAGACATCGCCCGGAAGCGCGTCGAGGTCGTCCTGCTCCAGGAGGCGAAGGGAGCGAAGGGGAATGCGCGTGATGCGCGCGATCTCCTCGAGCGAAAGCGCGCGCACCTCGCGCTCGCGGCGAAGCGTCGTGCCGATGCTCTCGACGAAGACCGGCGTGTGGTCGGAGCTCGGTGAAGGTCCGCGTGCACCGCGTGCGCGTGCGAGGTCGGCTCGGCTCGTCATGCAGCTCTCCGGCCGGCCGCCGCGCTCGAGGTGGCGTCCGGCGCAGGCTCTTCGAGGGCCCGAAGGAGCCCGGCGCAGGCTTCGCCGTCCTCGGTGCGTGGCCCGAGCTCCTCACACTTTTCGAGGTCGGCCACGGCGCCGAGGGCGTCGCCCCGGCGCGCGCGCACTTCCCCGCGCAGGCGCCAAGCGCCCTGCAGAACCTCGCAGCGCTCGTCGGCGCCGAGGGCCTCGTCGAGGGCTCCTTCGGCCTCTTCGAGGCGGTCGAGAGCGAAGTAGGCCTCGCCCAGGCGATGGTGACCGACGCAGAAGCGCGGCTGCCGTTCCACGGAGGCCTGCAGCGGCTCGAGCGCCTCGAGCGGCCGCCCGGCGCGGAGATGGGCGAGACCGAGGTTGCCGAAGGCGAGATGCGGCGCGCGGTTCATCGCGTCCTCGGCGGACGCCGCGAGCACCTCGACGGCCGCGTCGTAGCGCTCCTGCGCGATGAGCACGAGGCCGAGGATGTTGCGAGCCTCGGCCAGCGACTGCGCCCCGGCGAGGTCCGAGCGTTCGCCACCCACGCGGGCCTCGAGGATTTGGACGCCGCGACGCGCAGCGGTCTCCGCCTCGTCGAGGTTGCCGAGCCCGAGCTCGATGTAGCCGAGCAGCACGTGCGCCTCCGCGTTCCCCGGGTCCAGCTCGAGAGCCGTCTCCAGGGTGGCGAGCGCGCCGGGAACGTCGTTCTGGTCGTTGTACATCGAGCTGGCGAGGGCGAGCTGGCGCCGGGAGCGCTCCGCGTCACGCGGGTCGGTGCTGGCGATGCAGCCACCGAGGACCGCAAAGGCCAGAGCCGCCCGAAGGGCGGCCGGAACGAGCGAGGAGGACCGGTACGGACGAGGCACGGAGAAGCCCCAGGGGCGGGCCTTCTCTTAGGCAAAAAAGGGACACGGTTCAAGGTCGATCCCCTCGAGTGGGGTCTCCAAACCCCAACGCATCAGCGTCCTCCGCCCCGGACTTCTTCTTTGCGGCCGAGCAGGTCGTAGAGGCTGCGGAGGGCGCCGAGGTCCGGCAGCTCGATGCGTTCGTCCGCGATGCGGAGGTAGCCCCCGTCCCGGAGCTGCTGGACGACCCGCTTCACCGTGTCCACGTCGAGCCCGACGCGGCTCGAGAGCTCGAGGGGCGAGAGCTGCAGCGTTCGCCGCCCCTCGCCCGGCTCGCCGCTCTCCCGCGCCAGCCGAAGGAGCGTGTTGACGACCCGCGAGGGGTGGTCGGCGAGCATGGCGTTCTCGAGCTGCTCTTCGGCGTCCCGCAGCCGCCGCACGAGCTGCTCCACGAGCCGCGTCGCGACCTCGGCGTTGCCCGAGAGGAGCACGCCGAAGGTGGGCCGGTCGAGAGCGAGCACGCTGAGGTCCGTGAGGGCGAGCGCGCTGGCGCTCCGCGTCGATCCCGCGAGGAGCGCGTCCTCGCCGAAGACGTCGCCGGGGCGAAGCACCGTCAGCGAGCGCTCCGTGCTCCGGATGCGCTTCACGAGACGAACGCGGCCCTCCTGGATGAGGAAGCAGTCCGTGGCTGCGTCCCCTTCGCGATAGATGCTGGCGCCGGCCGCGAAGGTGGCGCCGAACCGCTCGAAGAGCTTGGCGCGCTCGGGTGCCTCAAGCTCCCCCACGAGTCGGGTGGTACCGCGCCCGCGCGGTCGTGAGCAACCTCGCTAGCGCGACCGCCCTCTTCTACTCCTCGGTGCAGGGCGAGAGCTCGACGGAGGCGCTGGGCGGAGGGCGCTGGACGAAGACGGCGGGGTCCGGCGCGGAGGCGAGGAGCTCGAGGTCTTTCACGCGGATGAGCGTGTCTGCGTCGAGGTCCGGGTCGACGAAGCGCACCCGGAAGGGCAGCGCCACGCCGCGACCCTCGGGATCGCGCGGGTCCGCGACGAGGCGGTAGTCGTCCATGCTCGCGCGCCAGTCGACGCTGCCGTCGGCGCGGCGAAGCTCGGAGCGGACCAGGCGGAGGTGCTGCTCCGCCGGCGGGGCATCCCGGTCCTCGGCGCGCGGCCGGAGCACGATCTCCTGGCGCTGGTCCTCGTGCTCGAGCAGCACCCGGTAGCCCTCCTCGGTACAGCTCATCACCGGATCGGGGTCCGGCAGCCGGGGGGTGTCGCCCACGAGGAAGCGCGCGAGCTCCTCACCTTCGAGGGCGACGCCGAGGAGCCGGCCGAGGTTCGCCGGGCAGGCGGGCCCCTCGAAGTAGCGCCCCTCCCGGACATCGAGGAGCTGGAAGTCCGTGCCGTCGCTCGTGAGCGTGGCCGCAGGCCCGAGCTGGGTCAGCACGTCGAAGCGCACCCGGTCGGGGCGCTCGAGCAGCATCAGCACCGTCCCACGGATGCGGCCCTCGGGGCCGCGCTGGTCGACGCGAACCTCGCCCCGGAGCGCCTCTACGGTCCGCCGCAGGCTGCGATGCAGCCGGAGCGCCTGGGCGGCGTCGCCGAGCGGCCGGTTCGGACAGCCCGGTGGCGGGCAGGCCCCCAGGAGGAGCGCCGCGCCGGCCAAGAGGGCGACCGGGAGGCGACGACGCGGACGACCGGAGCAGGGCGAGGAGAGCGAGCGCGGCACGCGCGGGAGCCTACGTCAGTTCACGAGCCCCGCCGCCACCGCGGCCGCGAGAAGGGCTGCGGCGGCCAGGAGCCCCACCAGAAAGAAACGCCCCATGGCCCCGAGCTCACGCGTCAGCGCGGCGCGCTCCGCCTCGCGCACCCGGCGGGCGCCGTAGACGCGCACGAGCTCCTCGCGGGCTTCGCGACGCTCCTCCGCATCGAGGGGATCCTTGCCCCGCAGATGATGCAGGTGGTGCTCCACCTCGTGGTCGAGGGTCTCCCGGAGCTCCGCCTCGACGTCGAAGTCGCCCGCGGCGTGCTCCGCGGCGAAGGTCCGGTAGTAGAGGGTGATCTCGAAGCGGTCCCGGGCGTCGTTTTCGTCTCCCGGCACGGGGAGGTAGGAGCCGAGGAGCGGGACCCCGGAGTCGTCGACGGCCGGCGTCTCCCGGTCGACCACGAGCACGAGGTGCCGCACCCCGCGCGCGGCGAAGACCTCCTGGGCGAGCTCTCGTGCCCGCTCGGCGAAGGCGTCGAAGTCGGGGAAGGCCGCGGGGTCGCCCCGCGGGCCCACGAGCGCATCCCAGGCCTCCGCGGGCGGCGCCACCTCGCGTACGGAGGGCGACGGCAGCGCATCGCGCGCCCCGCAGCGTCCGCAGACCACGGGGACCTGAAGTCGGGGCGGATAGACGGCGTCCTCGAAGGCCGCGAGCACGACGTCGAAGTGCGCATCGGGGATGCGCTCGAGCCAGCGCGCGAGCTGCTCGGGTCGCCGCTCCCAGCGCTCGCGGCGGGCGATGCCCCGGAGCCCGAGGGCGCGCACGAGGCGCACGCCCGCGACGTGTTCCTCGCTCTCCGCGGGCGCCCAAAGAGGCGCGCACGCCGCGACGCTCGGCACCCGCAGCTCGAGGGCCGTGACGGAGCCGAGAGGCACGACGAGGCGCCGGCGCGCCGGGGCCTCGCGCTCCGCGGCGAGGACGTCCGCGGGCGGATCGAGGAGCGGCTCGAGCGGGGCCTGGCGACGTCGCAGGGTCAAGGGGGCGTCGCAGTTGAGGCAGGAGAAGGGGGGCTCGTCC
>CALCTH010000363.1 GCA_937893795.1 uncultured Myxococcales bacterium
GCACGGAAACGTCGAGGCGTGTAGGCTCCGCGTCTTGGCCCCAGGAAAACGCCCGTGAACGTCCTTTCTCGCCTCGCTTTCGCCTCCGCCCTCGTGGGCGGTTTCCTCGCTGCCGCCGGACCCGGGACGCTCGTCGAGCCCGCGCCCGCCGAGGCCCAGCGCCTCCGCGCGCAGGTCTTCATCACGCAGCACCGGATCCCCCGCGACACGTCAGAGCGCGGCCTCATTCGCTTCGCGCGCGGACACCGGGCCCGGAACCTCCGCGAGACGACGGACGAGAACATCGCCGAGCGCGAGTGGCGAGCCAACATGGTGACGTCCTTCAGCCGCCCCGTCGGTGACCTCGAGTTCCAGGTGCTCTTCTACGAGCTCGAAGGAAACACGCGGCGCTTCCTCGGGCCGCCGCTGAGCACGATGATCAGCGACCGCGACCAGAAGACCTTCCTCCAGCGCCTCCGCCTGGAGCGTCCGCGCTTCGAGCCCGACAAGCGCTACGAGCTCGTGGTCGTCGTCCGCCACCAGGAGGTGGGCCGCGCGCGCTTCGAGACCCGCGGCGAAGAGATCCGTCACACGGGCGAAGTCAACTTCTGACCCCGTGCCGAGCATCGACCGAGCCATCGCGGACGGCCGGAGCGGCGACGCGAAGGCGGTCTATCTGCTGGTGGGGACCGAGACGCTCCTCATCGAGCGCGCGCTCGGCCTACTCCGGCGCGCGGCGCTCGGCGACGAGTCCCTGGCCGGCTTCAACGAGGACCGCTTCGATGGGGACCAGGCGTCCGGCGGAGCGGTGGTCGCGGCCGCCAACACGCTGCCCATGATGGCCGCCCGGCGCTTCGTGCAGCTGCGCCGCGTCGACCGGCTGCGCAAGGCCGACCAGGAAGAGCTCGCCGCCTACGTCGCCGCGCCCGCGGACACGGCGTGCCTCGTGATGACCGCCGAGAAGCTCGCGGGGAACACGCGGCTCGCGCGCGCGGCCAAGGACCGTCGCGTTCGCTACGACGCGAAGGCCCTCAAAGGGGAGGCGCTCCGCTCCTTCGTAGCGACGGAAGCGAAGGCGCGGGGCCACGTGCTCGCACCCGCGGGGGCCCAGGCACTCCTCGACGCGCTGGGCGACGATCTGGCGGCGCTGGACGATGCCCTGGAGCGCCTCAGCCTCTACGTCGGCCCGGGGCAGCGCATCGACTCCGCGGCCGTGGACGCCTGCATCGCCCGGGTGCCCACGGACTCCATCTGGGCCCTCGTCGACGCCATCAGCGTGCGCGACACGGCCAAGGCCATGCGCGCCGCCCAGGCGCTCCTGGCGGAGCGAGAGCACCCCTTGCGCATCCTCGCGATGGTCGCGCGTCAGCTTCGCCAGGTCGCCCGCATGCGCGAAGCCCTCGCCGACGGGCTCGGCGGCGAGGCGGCCGCGAGGAAGGCGGGCGCCCCACCCTTCAAGGCTCGCGCGATGACCGAGGCGGCGCGGCGTTTCACGCTCCCCGAGCTCGCGCGCGCCTTCGAGACCCTCGCCGAGACGGACCTCGGTCTCAAGGGAAGCAAGGTGCCCGGCGACGTGCTCCTCCAGGAGGCCGTGCTGCGGCTGTGTCTCGGTCGCGCCTGAAGCGACGCGTGCGGGGGGCAGCGGCGGCGGGCGCTCAGGCGTTCGCGCCGAGCTTCGCGACCTGGTGCGAAAGCCGGCTGATGTAACGGCTGCCGGTCTTCCGGTGGTAGACGCCCTTGCTGACCGCCATGTCGATGCCGCGCACGGCGACCGCGAGGCCCTCGCGCGCAGCCCCGGCGTCTCCGGCCTCGATGGCCTGGCGGACGCGCTTCACGTACGTCCGGACCGTCGTGCGGATGTGCTTGTTGCGCAGGGTGCGCTTGGCGGTCTGGCGGATGCGCTTCTTGGCGGAGGCGTGGTTGGCCATGAGCTGGGGGTCCGGTTCGCGGGGTCGTGGCGGACGTCTCGCCGCCGAAGGGCGGTGGGCTTAGCTCGGCCGAGCGGGGGGGTCAAGCGTGGCAGGCTGCTAGGCTGCTCACTGGCGGGCCTCGGCGAGCTGAACCCCCGCGGCGGGCAGGTAGAAGCGCTCCGCGTAGTCCATGAGCATGCGGTCCGTGTTGAAGCGCCAGGCCAGCGTGGTCATGGAGCGCTTGATGCGCTGGAGCCACTCCCGGGGAAGGCCGTATCCGTCGCGGGTGTAGTAGTCCGGAGCCACCTCTCCCTCGAGCACGCTGCGGAGCGCGTCGGCGTCGCGCGCGTCCTGAAGCTGGGGGTCCCGATGGACCTCGCCGCTCCCGATGGCGAAGCCGTTGAGGCCGTCGTAGCCCTCGGCCCACCAGCCATCGAGCACGGAGCAATTGAGGCCGCCGTTGAGCACCACCTTCTGCCCCGAGGTGCCGGAGGCCTCCATGGGACGGCGCGGGTTGTTCAGCCAGACGTCGACGCCCTGGACCATGAGCCGACCGACCGCCATGTCGTAGTTCTCGAGGAAGACGACCTTGCCCAGGAAGCGCGGGTCGCGCGACGCCTCGAAGACACGCTGCACGAGGCGCTTGCCGTTCTCGTCGGCCGGGTGCGCCTTGCCGGCGAAGACGAAGCGGACGGGACGCTCGGGGTGGTCGACGAGCTCCTGAAGCCAGCTCAGGTCCTGGAACACCAGGGCTGCGCGCTTGTAGGTGGCGAAGCGGCGGGCGAAGCCGATGGTGAGCACGTCCTCGTCGAGGGCGTTGCGCATGGCCTCCACGATCTCCGGCGGTTCCCCGCGCTTCGAGGCCTCCGCGGCGGCGCGGACGCGCGCCACGCGGACGAGCGAGCGCTTCAGGGCACCGCGGATCTTCCAGAGGTCCTCGTCGGGGATGTCGCGGACGGGGATCCAGGTCTCCCGATGACCGAGCCTTCGGAACCAGTCGGGCGCGAGGCGCTCGTTCAGGAAGCGGCGCATGCGCGGCGCCATCCACGTCGGCACGTGCACCCCGTTGGTGACGTGTCCGATGGGCACCGCGTGCGCCCGCCGGTCCGGATAGAGGTGCCGGAACATGGCGCGGCTGGTCCGACCGTGGAGGTAGGACACGCCGTTGACCCGCTGCGCCATGCGAAGGGCCAGGACGGTCATGTTCAGCTCTTCGTTCGGATCGTCCGGATGATGCCGGCCGAGGCCGAGGAGCCCGTAGTCGTCGAGGTGCAGCCGATCGCGGAGCGGCGCGAGATGCTCGAGGGCGAGGCCCGCGTCGAAGCGGTCGTGCCCCGCCGGCACCGGCGTGTGCGTCGTGAAGACGCAGCGGCTCGCGGTCTCGAAGGCCGCCTCCTCGAAGGAAAGCCCCTCGCGCTCCATGCGCACCGCCGTGGCTTCCAGGGCGGCGAAGGCGCTGTGGCCCTCGTTCAGGTGGAGCACCGAGGGCTCGAAACCGAGGGCGCGGAGCGCGCGATGCCCGCCCACGCCGAGCACGAGCTCCTGGCGGATGCGGGTGCGCCGGTCGCCTCCGTAGAGGCGCCAGGTGAGGCTTCGGTCCGCGTCGTCGTTGGGCTCGACGTCGGTGTCCAGGAGGAAGAGGCGGATGCGCCCCACCCGCACCTCCCACACCTGCGCGTGGATGGCGCCATGCTGGGTCTCGACCGCCACCCGCACCGGCGCTCCGTCCGGCCCCGTGGCGGGACGAAGCCCCCGCGACGCCGGCACGAGGTGCGCGTACGTGTCCTTCTGGCGCCCCGTGGCGTCGAGGCTCTGCTGGAAGTAGCCGTCCCGGTAGAGCAGGCCGACGCCAACCAGGCCCAGGCCGAGGTCCGAGGCGCTCTTGAGGTGGTCGCCACTGAGCACGCCCAGGCCGCCGGAGTAGATGGCCAGGGACTCGTGGAGCCCGAACTCTGCGGAAAAGTAGGCGACCGGCGCGCGGTGAAGCAGCCCGGCGTAGTGCGCTCCCCAGGTGTCCTGGGTCTCCATGTAGGCCTCGCGCTCCCGGACCGCGGCCTCGATGTCCGAACGGAGGCTCGCGCGCCCCACCTTCTGCTCCAGGGCGGCATCGTCCAACGAACGCAACACCGCGTGCGGGTCGTGACCGCTGAGCTCCCACCCCTCGGCGTCGAGGGTCCGGAAGATCGCCGGTACGCGCCACGCCCACACCCAGTGCAGGTTCTCGGCCAGCCCTTCGAGCTGCTGACGCAACGCCGTCCTACCCTCCGTTCGACTCACGCGACCTCCTCTGGCCGGGTCCTCGCCCGACGCGCCTTGGTCGCACCGGCCCGCGCTTCGGTCAAGGGAGGCGCCAGCGGCGTGGGAGGGCCTCGCCGGCGACCGGCACGGGACGTCTGGGCGTCCGCTGAAACATGTATCAGCGTCGGCTCGCTTCACGCGCGCGACCGCTTGCTCGCCCCCCCGGGCGGCGGCTAGACACAGCCCGGACCGGACCCCTCACACCGGGGCCGCGTCCCGCCGCGCGACACCCGTCGTGAGAGTCGGGGGCGATCCGGTCCCGGAAGGTACGCGCGGTTTGCTGGAGACGCTGGCGAAGGTGGTGACGACACGGCGAGCCCTGGTGCTCGGCGTGCTGCTCGTCAGCTGCGCGGCCCTCGCGGCGCAGATCCCGAACATCCAGGTCGACCCGAGCATCGAGAACCTCATCTCGTCCTACGAAGGCGAGGAGAGCGGCGAGGCCGTCGACGCGCGCTTCGGAGCCGCCTTCGGGGACACCGAAAAGGTGATGGTGCTCCTCGTGGAGGACACCGAGAGCGTGCTCCGGCGGGAGCCGCTCCAGTACCTCCACACGCTCACGCGCCTCGCCGAGCAGCAGCCGTGGGTCGAGAGCGTGATCAGCCTCACGCGGACGCCGCTGCCCCGACGCGAGGTCACGGCGGCCCCTTCGGGCGGCCTCGACGACCTCGAGGGCGAGCTCGGCCTCGGCGAGGAGGAGGGCTCGTCCCTCGACGACCTCGAAGCCGAGCTCGGTCTTTCGGACGAGGGCGACGAGGGGGGCTCGTCTCTCGACGACCTCGAAGCCGAGCTCGGTCTCGCCGACGACGAGGGCGACGACCAGGGGGGCACGTCCCTCGACGACCTCGAAGCCGAGCTCGGTCTCGCCGAGGACGACGACGAAGGAGACGCGCGCGCGGCCCTCGACGAAGAGCTGAGCGCCGAGATCACCGACCTCCTCGTGCGCCTCATCGAGGCGGACCCCGAGCGCTTCCCGGACGGCCTCACGGGCTTCTCGGGCCTCGACCAGCAGTTCGAGACCGAGGCCATCGTCGAGGGCGAGGACGTGAACGAGGACGACGTCGCGGAGCTCCAGGCGGCTCTCGACCAGTCGAGCATCGTCGAGGGGCGGCTGGTCAGCCGCGACCGCACGGTGGCCGTCACGCTCCTCTTCCTCGCTCCGCAGGACAGCCGCACCATGCGCGAGAACGTCGTGGGTCTCGGCGACGCGCTCGACGCAGTGCCGGCCCCCGAGGGGACGCGCATGCTCCTCGGCGGCCTGCCCTACCTGCGGAGCGCGATCGTCGAGAACATTCGTTCGGACCAAATCACGCTGGTCCCGCTGACGCTGCTGGTCTGCATCGTCTTCCTGGCGCTCGCGCTGCGCTGGACCTGGGGCGTCGCGCTGCCCATCGCGGCCGTTGCCATCACCGCGGTCATGACGGTGGGCGGCATGGCGGCGGTGGGGGAACCGTTCAACGTCCTCAACAACATCATCCCGACGCTCCTGATCATCATCGGGATCAGCGACTCGGTGCACCTCATCGGTCGCTACCGCGAAGAGCTCCATCGCGGCGACGAGAAGATCACGAGCGTGCGGACGACGGTACGCTACATGGCGATGGCGTGCCTGCTCACGAGCGTGACCACGGCGGTAGGGCTCGCGAGCCTCGTGGTCAGCAAGACGGTGATGCTGCGCCACTTCGGTGTGACGAGCGCCATCGGCGTGATGATTGCGTACGTCGTGACCATCACCTTCCTCCCGGCCGTGATCACCTGGGTGAAGGCGCCCGCCGCGAAGGCCCAGGACGGGAACGGCTGGCTCGAGGCGGGCATCGTCAAGATGACGGCGGCGGTGCTCAAGCGGTCCTGGGGCGTGCTCGGCCTGACGGCGGTCTTCCTCGGCGTGTGCATCTACGGCGCAACGCTCCTGAAGGTCGACCACGCGCTCCTCGACCAGTTCGACGAAGAGGACCCCGTCTACACGACCACCCGGCTCCTCGAGGAGAAGCTCGACGGCGTCCGCCCCCTGGAGGTCTTCCTCGAGGCCGACGAGGAGGGTCGCTTCCTCGACCCGGAGCTCCTCGGCCAGCTCGACGAGACGGCGCGCTGGGCGACGGAGCGCGACGAGATCCTCGGCGCCATGAGCCACGCGCCGATCCTTCGGCAGACGCTCTACCTGCTGAGTCTCGACGAGGCGGCGCGCGCGGCCCCCTTCGTGAACCGCGAGCAGGTGGAGGCGCTCGTCAGCCTGCTGCGGGTCCGCGAGGAGAAGACCGACCCCCTCAAGGCCTGGCTCAACCCCGACGCCACGCAGATGCGCTTTCAGATCAAGGTCCGGGACGTCGGCGCGCAGGCCACGATGGGCTTCATCCGGGACCTCGAGGACAAGCTCGACGAAGAGCTCGCGGGCAGCGGCGTGCGCTTCGCGTTCACCGGCGAGGCCTACACGGGCTCCGTGGGGATGGACGCGGTCGTGGGCGATCTGCTGGGCAGCCTCCTCACCGCCATCGCGATCATCTTCGTCTTGCTCTCGCTGCTCTTCCGCAGCCTCCGGCTCGGCCTGCTGAGCATCCCGCCGAACGTCATCCCGCTCGTCGCGACGATGGCCTACATGGTGCTCCGGGACATCCCGCTGAACGCGGCGACGGTGATCATCTTCTCCATCAGCCTCGGCCTCGCCGTCGACGGCAGCATTCACGTGCTCGCGCGCTTCCGGGAGGAGACACGGGAGCGCCGCTCCCATACGCACTCGGCGCTCATTCGAGCCGCGCGCGGCACCGGCCGGGCCATCGTGATCAGCAGCGTGACGCTCATGTTCGGCTTCGCCGTTCTGCTCATGAGCAACTTCGTTCCCGTACGGCGCTTCGGCGAGCTCATCGCGGTGACCGTCGCGAGCTGCCTCCTGGCCACCCTCGTCGTGCAGCCGGCGCTGTTGCAGATCGCCGGTGTGAGCCGGCGCGCCCGCGGCCAGGCGAACGGCGAAGCGGCTCCGGAGGAGAACGGCGAGGCCGGCGCGACCGCCGCCCGGGCCACGGCCGAGTGAGCGCGTCACCGGCCCTCGCCGGGAGGACCGAGCCGTGATCGAGGTGCCCATCCACGTCCCGCGCTCCGCCTTCACGCCGCGGGAGGTCGCCCGCGCGGGGGACGTCTGGCGGGCCTTCCAGGAGGTGGCGGTGCTCGGCTCGACGGCCGTGGGCTGGCCGCCGGAGCGCTACCGGGCGGACGGGGTGAACTTCATGATGCGCCGCATGGTGGTCCACCACGCGCGCGAGGTGGTCTACGGAGAGGCCCTGAGGGGCGTGACCTGGCCGCGCCTGATTCGGCGCGGGACGCTCTTTCACCGGGAGTGCCGGCTCCAGCTGGGCACCGAGCCGGTCGCGGCCGCGAGCCAGGAGTGGGTGCACATCGGCAGCGTGGACGGGGCCTACCGGGCGCTCCGCGCGAGCGCCGCGCTGGAGGCCGCCTTTCCCGTGGAAGACCACGGCGGCCCGGTCAGCCTGCCGGCGGCGGAGCCCCGCGAAGGCGCCGCGCACGACTTCACCTTCACGAGCTGGGAGACCTGGGCCGATCCCCTCGGCCACGTGAATCACCCCGTGTACGTGGACTGGGCCGACGAGGGGCTCGCCCGGGTGATGCGCGCGGCGGAGCGCGACCCGGTGGCGCGCGTGGCCGTGGCGGAGGAGGTGCGCTTTCGCGGCGGCGTGGGGCCGGGGGACGCGGTACGCGTGGGCACCCGCCTCGCGGGCGTCACGCCGGAGGGCCACATCGTGACCGAGCATGCGATTGAGGGGCCCGGGGACGCGCTGGCCGCTCGGGCCACGCTGGTGAGGAGCCTCCCGGGCCAGGGCGAGCGCCTGATGGCGGCCCTCGGCGCCTGACCGAGGACGGGCCCCGGGCCCGCAGAGCGCCCTCGCCGCGCTATGGTCCCGCGCGATGGCGGCAGGCGGCGGCGGCGGAAATACCTACATCGGCTTCCTCTTGGGGGGCGGCGCCATGGTGGCTGGGGGCACCTTCGGGCACGAGGCGCTGCCCACCTGGGCCGTCGGCGCGCTCCTCGGTCTCGGCGGCCTGCTCGTGGTCTTCGGCAGCTGCGAGGCGATGATCAAGAGCGTCGAGGGCATCGGCGAGCGCCTCGACTGGAACACCTTCGTCGCCGGCACGATGGCGGGCCTCGCGAGCAACGTGCCCGAGATCGTCATGCTCGCCTTCGTGCTCGCGAAGGAGCCGCGCGTGGGCTTCATCGTGACGATGCTGACCCTCCACGTCGGCGCCCTCGCGTTTGGCCTCTACAGCGCGCTCTTGCCCCGCGACGAGCGCGGCGCCGCGCGCCTCCCGGAGCCGCTCGTGAAACTCTCGACGGATCTGTTCGCCGCCGCGGCGGCGACCTTCCTCGGCACCGGGCTTCTGATGCTCATGATGAATACCTTCGACGCGGGCGCGCACCGCGGCGAAGGGCTCGGGGCGGCGGACCTCTTCGTGCTTGGCGGCGCGCTCCTCTTCGTCGAGGCCGTGGCGCTCTGGCAGCTCGTGACCCAGTTCGCCGACGACGACGACGTCGACCTCGCCAAGAGCGCGAAGGACAAGCCGGGCTGGGGAGGCATCGCAGCCTTCGGACTGCTCGGCGTCGTGACGTCGGTGGTCGGCGGGCACGCCGTCGGCGACTTCGCCGACATTCTGGTGACGGGGCTGACGGCCATGGGCGTCTCGGAGATGCTCGGCGCCATCATCCTGAGCGTCTTCGCAGCCGCGGGTGCGCTCGTGATGATCGTGACGAGCCACGCCAAGGGGCGCTACGACATCGCCCTCGCCAACGCGTCCGGCCAGATCAACCAGGTGCCCTTCGTGGTGCTCCCGATCTCGCTCATCCTCATCGGCGTCTTCGGCGTGACGGGCGTCGTCGACGCGGACGCGAGCGGCGGTCTCCTGCCCATCGATCTCGAGACGACGAGCGTCGTGCTCCTCGCGTTCCCGCCGATGCTCATCCTCTGGAAAGCCGTGCAGGACGACGGGAAGGTCAACTGGGTCGAGACCGCGAGCATGGTCGCGGTCTTCTCGCTGGGCATGTACTTCCTGGCCGTGCACGGCTGAGCCGCGGCGTCAGCGGGTGAGCATGGGCAGGGCGAGGGTCCAGAGCGCGAAGAGGGCGATGGCCTGGACGGTCGCCACGCGGTCCCGCCAGCGGTTCACGTTGCTCGCTCGGTCTCCGGCCACGACGGTCCAGCGCGCGGGGGCCGCGTCGCGACGATAGGCGCCGGCGCCGGCCTCGGGTCGGGCCGGCGCGGGC
>CALCTH010000364.1 GCA_937893795.1 uncultured Myxococcales bacterium
GGCGCCGCGCTCGTAGCGGCCGCGGATGACCTCGTAGAGGTCGAGGGGCTCTTCGCCGCGGAGCGGCCGGAGGCCGAGGTCGTCGATGAGGAGCGGGTCGGGTCCGGTGAAGCGGAGCAGCCGTCGCTCGAAGCTTCCGTCGCCGCGGCTGGCGCGGAGCTCCTTGAGCATCGCCTGCGCCGAGATGAAGAGGACCTTGTAGCCGGAGCGGCAGGCGCGGTGGCCGAGCGCCTGCGCGAGGTGGCTTCTACCGACGCCCGCCGGCCCGACGAAGAGCACGTTCTCGTGGGGCTCGACGAAGGCGCAGGAGGCGAGGTCGAGGACCTTGGCCTTCGGGAAGCTCGGGTTGAAGCGGAAGTCGAAGTCCTCGAGCGTCTTGGCGTGCTCGAAGCTCGCGCGGCGGAGCCGGAGACCGAGCTGCTTCGCCTCGCGGCGCTCCACCTCGTCGTGGAGCACGCGGTACAGAAACTCGAGGTGACCGAGGTCGTCGTCGGCGGCCTGCGCGGTGCGCAGGTCGAGCGTTTCGAGCACGCCGCTCAACCGCAGTTTCTTGAGCAGCGGGACCATGTCTTCAGTGAGGCTCATGACCGCCCTCCTCGTCCACGAGGTCTCAAGCGGAGACCGCCGTGCGCGGGAGGCGCGGAGAGGCCAGCGGGCCGTAGCTCGGCGTGCTCACGGTGGGCAGCGGCTCGAAGTCCAGACCGTCGCGCACCATGCGCTTGATGGCCCCGTAAGAGGTCATCCCGTAGAAGCTCGCGCGGGCGCACACGCGCTCGATGCGCTCGGCCGGCAGCGTGCTGAAGAGCTGCATCACCGCCTGCACGGGCCGGACCGCGTAGAGCACGTCGTCGGCGTCGAGGATCGACTGGACGAGCGCCAGCACGTGCGGCCCCATCGCCTCGGCCTCGCGCTCCCTGTGTCGCCGGTCGCGATAGCGGTAGGCGCGCCGGCCTGCCGGAAGGTGAGCGTCGAAGGTGCTCCGCGGTCCCGCACCGCGTCGCGCGTGCGTCGCGACCCGACTTTCGTCGGCGAAGACCATCACCGTGGCCGTCGTCGCGCGCACCCAGACTTCGCGGCCCACGAGCTGCCACGGGACCGAGTAGAGGCGCTTGTCGAAAGCCACGTGGGCGTCGCGATGCACCTTCGCCTGACGCCACTCGAGCAGCTCGAAGGGGCGCGCCGGCAGCGGGCCGAGCAGGTGCTGCTCGTCGCGCGCGAAGGCCTCCTCCGGGCGCTCCCGCGTCGTCCCGTGAATGCGCACGTTCGCGACGTCCCGAAGCCACCGCTGGAAGGCCGCGTCGACCTCGTCGATGCGCTGTCCTTCGCGCCCCCGGAAGAAGGCCCGCTTCACGTACTTGATGCGGGCTTCGACCTTGCCCTTCTTCTGTGGGTCGCGCGGCGGCGTCGGGTCCACCGTGAAGCCGTAGTGCTGCGCCATCTCGCGGTAGCTGCGCTGAAGCGCGGTCGGGTCCGAGGGACTGAATGCGACGCGAATCACCGCCGCTTTCAGATTGTCCGGGCGAGGACCCACAGGACGCCGCCGAGCTCCTCGAAGCACTCCCGATGTAGCCGAAGCCACGTCGGCACGCGCTCGTCGAAGACGATGCGGCCGACCGCCTTCCGGCTCGCGCTCAGCACCATCAGAAAGCACCACGCCTTCCGCAGCTTGCCGGTCACCGGGTCGAGCAGCCGGCCCACGTAGCCGAAGTCGACCTGCGCTTCGCGCCCGGGTACAGCCACCACCGGAATCGAGACCTCGTCGGCGGAGCCGCCGCGCCCGGCTCAGGCGCTTCACCTGCGCGTAGCTGCCCGAGACCTCGGGCTCGGTCTCCTTGAGTCGCTGCCACGCCGTCTTCGGCCCGAGGCCCACTTCGAACAGCAGGTGCGTGAGCTGGGGTGCCCACGACTCGATGCCCGATCGCTCGTGCGGCGGCCGCGAGGCCGAAGGCAACGCCCGCCGAACGCACGCCTGCAGCGCCTCGAGCGGCGGCAGCTCGTCGGGCGACCCTTCGAGCCATCCGCCCTCGGCCCGCGCCTCCCGGTACCGCCGCTCCGTGTTCGGGCTCATCTGGAGAAGCCGAGCCACCTCCCGCGCTCCTGTGCCTCGCCGGTGCAGCCGCTCCAGCTCCCGTAGCCGGTCCGTCTCGATCCTCCGTGCCGCCATCCGCCGTCACCTCCAGGGCAACGACACTCTCCTCCTCTCGCGCGGCTTCCGCCTGCGCATGCGTACAGGCCATCACCATCGCCACGGCGATCACTTTGGCCGTCCCCAGGGCGATCACTTTGGCCGTCCCCGCCGCGATCACCTTGGCCGTCCCCATGGCGATCACATTGGCCGTCCCCGGACATCCGTCCTCGCCCGACCTCGTGGAGCGCGACTTCCACGCCGAGGAGCCGAACCGGCTCTGGATCGCGGACATCACGTACATCGCCACCTAAGCCTGCTTCTCCGCTTCCGCGCCGTCGTCCTCGATGCCTTCAGCCGTCGCGTCGTCGGCTGGTCGGTGGCCACCCATCTCCGCACCGAGATCGTGCTCGCCGACCTCGAGATGGCGCTTCCCTGGAACTAGGCAGATCTGTAATGATCTCGACCAACTCACGGCCCTATGTTCAAACGACCCATAGACCCGGAGCCCGGTGCCCTCGATCTGCTCCGTGCGGCCAGCCTAAGCACCACCCCTGTATCGCTCGGGCATCGCCGAACCAGTTCGCCACACGAGTACTACCGATACCCGGCTAGGTTCTCGCCCGAGTTCGCAGCGGCGGCCGTTGATGCCTTCAGCGAGCCTGGGGATCTGCTCCTTGATCCCTTTGTCGGTGGCGGCACGACGCTCGTCGAGGCCCGTCTCTTGGGGCGCCGCGCCATCGGCGCGGATCTGAACGCGCTGGCGACCTTCGTTTCTCAAGCCAAGGCCCGCTGCTATTCGCGCTCTGACGTCGACGTCGTAAGGCGGTGGGCACCCCGCGCTGTGGGTGCCGTCTGCCTCTCGGCCCCAGAGCCGGACCTCGGCGAGT
>CALCTH010000365.1 GCA_937893795.1 uncultured Myxococcales bacterium
GGAGCGTTGGCCGCGAGGCCGCGGTACGCGCCAGTCGCGCCCTCGCGCGCCGCGTGGCCCGGGCGAAGGGCGGCGGCAGCCACGCCCACGCCCGGGCGTCGCTCTCCTTCCGCGACGCGGCCTTGGCGCTCGGTCGGCGGCTCGTCGCGGCTGCGGTGCTCGAGCGGCGCAGCGACGCGCTCTACCTGTGGATGGAGGAGCTCGCCGACGCGCTCCGCGGGGAGCCCGGGGCCTACGCCGCGCGCGTCCGCCTGCGCCGGGAAGACGACGCCCGCTGGGCCCGCTTCGACGCGCCGCTCACGCTGGGCGACCCCCGAGAGCGAGACCGTTGACGCACGCGGCGGGGGGCTGCTAGCGCACTCCGACGGTGGGCCCTCGCGCCGCTCGGGGTGAGCGGCGGTCGGCCCCCACGGGGAACGGATGACGGACGAGCAGCTCTTCGGCGTGGTCGGCGCCGGTCAGATGGGCCGAGGCATCGCGCAGGTCGCGGCCCAGGCCGGTTTTCGCGTGGTGCTCCTCGACACCAAGGTCGAGCTCGCGGAGAAGGGGCGCGCGCGCATCGACAGCGGTCTCGCGCGCCTCGTCGGTAAGGGGAAGATCGACGAGGCCGCGCGCGTGGCGACCATGGCGCGCATCGCGTCCGCGGGAGATTTCGCCGCCCTCGCGGGGGCCGACTTCCTGGTGGAGGCGGCGACGGAGAACCTCGAGGTGAAGCTCGAGATCTTCCGGCAGGCCGACGTGGCCATGAAGAAGCCAGGCGCCGTGCTGGCCAGCAACACGTCGAGCATCTCGCTCACGAAGATCGCCGCCGTCACGGCGCGTCCCGAGCAGGTCATCGGGATGCATTTCATGAACCCCGTGCCGCGCATGCAGCTCGTCGAGCTGGTGCGCGCGCTCCAGACCAGCGACGCGACCTTCGAGGCGACGCGCGCGGCGGCCGAGCGCATGGGCAAGGTGCTGGTCGTCTCGAAGGATGCCCCCGGCTTCCTCGTGAACCGCATGCTGATCCCCTTCCTGAACGAGGCGTGCTTCACGCTGCAGGAGGGCCTCGGCACGGCGGAGGACATCGACACGGCCGGGCGCCTCGGGCTGAACCACCCCATGGGCCCCTTCGAGCTGGCAGACCTCATCGGCCTCGACACGGTGCTCTTCATCGCCGAGGTGCTCCACCGGGAGTTCGGCGACGACAAGTACCGGCCCCCGAGCATCCTCCGGAACTACGTGGCCGCGGGCTGGCTCGGGCGGAAGAGCGGACGCGGCTTCTATCGCTACGACGAACGAGGCCGGCGCCTCGAGGGAGCGGCGGCATGAGCGACACCCTGCTGCAGGACGTCACGGACGGCATCGCCGTGCTCACGGTAAACCGGCCCGAGGCGCTCAACGCCATGAACGTGGCGCTCCTCCAGGCCCTCGACGCCGCCCTGGCGGCGCTCGAGGGGAGCGACGTGCGCGCCGCGATCCTCACGGGCACCGGCAAGGCCTTCGTGGCCGGCGCAGACATCGCGGCGATGGCCGAAATGAGCGTGGCCGACGCGCAGGCCTTCAGCGTGCTCGGGCACCGCGTCGCGCGACGCCTCGAGGAGGCGTCTTTTCCGACGCTCGCGGCCGTCAACGGCTTCGCGCTCGGCGGCGGCTGCGAGCTCGCTCTGGCCTGCGACTTCATCTACGCGAGCGAGAAGGCGAAGCTCGGCCTCCCCGAGGTGGGCCTGGGCGTCCTTCCCGGCTGGGGCGGGACGCAGCGCCTCCCGCGTCGCGTCGGCGTGGGCCACGCGCGCGAGCTCATCTTCAGCGGCCGCGTCATCGACGCCGCCGAGGCGCAGCGCATCGGTCTCGTCAACGCCGTCTTCGCGCCGGACGCGCTCCTCGACGCGGCGCGCGCGACGGCCCGGGAGATCGCCGCGAAGGGTCCCTGCGCCGTGCGGGCCACCAAGCGGCTCCTCCTCGAGGGCCCGGAGCAGGCGCTCACCGAGGCCAACGCGGCCGAGGTGCGCGCCTTCGGTAAGCTCTTCGGCACGGCGGACCAGCGCGAGGGCATGAAGGCCTTCCTCGAGAAGCGCGCGCCGCGCTTCGAAGGCCGCTGAGGCCCGAGGAGGCGTTAGCTCAGTCGGCGACGACGGGCGGCTCGCCCTGAACGAGGCGGAAGCGATGCCCGGCCGGGAGCACGTGACGCTCCGTGGTCAGCGCCTCGTCGGGCCAGCGCACCTCGACCTCGACCTCGCAGGCGGTGCCGAGACCGACGTGGAGCACGAGGTCGGACTGCGCGCCGAAGTGGCCGTGACCGCCGTCGACCTCGAGCCGCTGGACCAGGTCGCCGTAGCGCACGAGCACCTGGGCGCCGATGGCCGCGCGGTTGGTCCCCGGCGCCCCCTCGAGGGCGAGCTGCACGAAGTTGCCGGCGGGCATCACGTTCTCGAAGGCGCGCACCTGCGCGGTCGCGTAGCACTCGCCCGAGTCGCCGCAGCGGAAGCGCGAGTGGCCCACGACCATGTCGAGGTCCCCGTCCCGGTCGAGGTCGGCCACGGCGACGCCGTGGCTCCGGAAGTGCTCGAAGAAGTCGGCCACCCCGAGCTCCGTGAACGCGAGGGACTCGGCCTGGTGGTAGAGGCGGCCGCGGTTGCCGTCGTAGTCCGAGGCGCCGATGTACACGTCGAGGCGCCCGTCGTTGTCGAAGTCGAGGAGGGCGTTGGTCATGTGGCCTTCGTCCCAGGTCGTCCCCGGCGCGTGCGCGATGGCGAGGCCGAGCGCGTCGTCGCCGGGGCGCTCGAAGCGCACGGCGTCGCCCTCCGACGCGTTGAGGAGGACCTCGCCGCCATCGGAGCCACGGCCGGCCCACCAGTGGCGAATCTCGCCCGTGAGCAGATCGAGGTCGCCGTCGTTGTCGACGTCGCCGGCGGCCGTCGCGGCGCTGTTGCCGCCGAGGCGGAAGGCCTGCGTATCGCGCTCGTGCAGCCACCCGCCTCCGCAGCTGATGTTCGGCCGGATCGCGTCGGCGCACCCGTCGGCGGTGGGGTTCTGCCGGCAGTAGCAGGCGGCGAGCTGGTTGTCGGTCCAGGTCCGGTCGTCGTCGTAGGCGTAGCCCGAGGCGACGCCCTGGTTTTCGTAGCGGACGGTGCCCGAGGCGTCCCGGGTGCCGCGCCAGAGGTGATTCGGAGAGCGGCCGTAGCTGCCCACCATCAGCTCGGGCGTGCCGTCGCCATCGAGGTCGCGGGCGAGGGCGCTCCAGGCCCGGCTGTGCGCGAGGCCCGCGTTGAGGTCGTCGACGCTGGACCAGGGCCGCGTCACGAGCCCGGCGTCGAAGAGGCCGTCGCTCATTCCGCCGGCGCCGTCGCCGAAGTAGAAGCGGTCCTGCAGGTAGACGATGGTGCGCTCGTCGGGCTGGAAGCTGTTCTGCGGCACCCAGAGGTCGAGGTTTCCGTCCCGGTCGACGTCGGAGAAGGAGGCGCCGCCCGGCGCGAGGAAGCGGGTGGGCTCGGCGACGTCGGAGACCGGGCCGAGCTCGAAGGTGCCGTCGCCGCGGTTCAGCATGAGCTCGTGCGTCTCGCCCTGGGCGAGGGCCGGGTCCCAGGTGGGTAGACCGAGGAAGGCGTCGACGTCGCCATCGTTGTCGACGTCCCCGAAGGCCACCACGTCGATGGGACGCCCGCCGTCGGCGTCGCCGCGGCGCTGGAGGATGCCGGAGGCCTGGGTGACGTCGGTGAAGCCGGTGCCGCCCTCGTTGCGCAGAAGCCAGGTCTCCCGCCGGCCGTCGGGGCCCAGCCCGTCGGGGGCCGCACCCCCGCGCCTCACCAGGAGGTCGGCGTAGCCGTCACCATCCACGTCCGCGACGTTGAGGCGTACCCCCTCCACGCCGGTCAGGCCCCAGGCCTCGGTGGCCTCGCGGAAGACGGGCGTGCCCGCCGTGAAGCGCGTGCCGTCGCTGCACACGGCGGCCGGCAGTGGGGGCAGGCAGAGGCCTGCGCTGTCGCATGCGCCGTCGCAGGGCGCGTCGGTGCCGGCGCAGAGGCAGGCCCCGCTCCCGGCGTCGCAGCTCGCGTTCAGACCGCACGCGATGTCTGCGCAGAGATCGACCGGGGGAGCGTCCTCGCCGCAGGCGGCGAGGATGGCCAGGAGGGCGGCGGCGGCGCGGGGGAGGGCAACGCGGGGCAGACGCATGACGGCGGAGCATAACGCGTGTTCCGGGCGGCGCGCTTCGCGCTCGCTCACGGTGTCAGCGAGCACCGGAGCACGAAGGTCGGCGGCAGGTCGAGGTGGCCGAGCTCGAGGCGCGCCTCCAGCGGGGCGAGGGAGGCCGCCTGGGCCTCGAGCGCCGCGCTCCATGCGGCGCGGGCGGCGTCGCAGTCACCGCGCGCGGCGGCCAGCTCGGCCTGGAAGCGCTCCGCGACGGCGGGCGCGAGGCCGGCGCGGCGGGCTTTGGCC
>CALCTH010000366.1 GCA_937893795.1 uncultured Myxococcales bacterium
CTCGCTCGTGCGGCCGCGCGCCTCGTTGGCCGCGGCGCGCTTCGAGTCCTCGGGGGTTGCCCCGCCGCCCCGCGTGTACTTGCCCGTGAGCACGCCGGCGGCGAGCGGCGCCCAGGGGATCACGCTCAGACCGAAGTGGTCCGCCATGGGGATCAGCTCCTGCTCGACGCTGCGCTCGAGGAGCGACCACTCGATCTGGATTCCGGCGTAGGCGTGCCAGCCGCGGAGCTCGGCGTGCACTTGAGAGGCGCTCACGATCCACGCGGGCGTGTCGCTGTTGGCGACGTAGAGCACCTTCCCGCTCGCCACGACGTCTTCGAGCCCCCGCATGGTCTCTTCGAAGGGCGTGTTCACGTCCCAGGCGTGCACGTAGAGCATGTCGATGTGGTCGGTGCCCAGGCGCCGGAGGCTCCCCTCGACGGAGCGACGGAGGTTCTTGCGTGAGTTGCCCGCGCTGTTCGGATCCGCGTGGTCCATGGCGAGCGTGTACTTGGTCGCCACGACCACGGAGTCCCGCTTGTCCTTCATCCAGCGGCCGACGATCTCCTCGGTCTGTCCCTCGTGGTACTTGTTCGCCGTATCGAGGAAGTTGCCGCCGGCGGCTCGGTAGGCGTCGAGCACTTCGTGGCTCGTGGCTTCATCGGCGCCGAAGCCCCATTGGTCGCCGAAGCTCATGGTGCCGAGGCAGATCTCGGAGACGCGGAGCCCGGTCTTTCCGAGCAGTCGATAGCGGAGCATGGGCCGTTCCTTTCGCGGCGTGAGGCCTGCGTCCGCATCTCGCGCTCGCGAGGGCGACGTCAAGGTCCTTCGAGGGCGGCCCGGAGCCTACGCACGCGCTCCTCGTGGAGGCCGAGCCCCGGAAGGGTGGCCCAGGGCGCGCCGAGCATCGCCCAGCGCGAGGCCGCGAGGTGTCCGAGGAGCGTTGCGCGACGGGCGTCGGCGACGCGCACCAGGAGCGCGCCCCGCAGGACGTTCGGGCACGCCAGGATCTGCAGCGCCTCCCGTGCGGCCTCCTCCGCGAGCGCCAGCTCCGCCGGCTCCGTCACGCGATCGAGCATCTCCCAGCTGCGAAGCCGCCCCTCGAGGGACGACCACGGGAGCGGAGGTGCCGCGCGCCGCGCTCCGTGAAAAGGTGGGTCACGGTCGAAGGCCAGCCGGAGATCGCCACGCTCCGCGCGCCAGAGGGCGAGCGCGGCGCCCGGGTCGCCGGCGAGGACCCCGGCAAAGGCGCCGAGCCCGTGGCTCACAGGAGCAGGAAGGCCGCGAGCCCGAGGCCGAGGACGACCACGAGGGCGGCGACGAGCAAGAGCGCCGTTCCGCCTCCGCTGCCCCACTCCGGGGCCGGGAGGCCGGCGGCGCGGGGTGCGAGCGCCGCGGGCTGCGGCCCCGTCGGCGCGGGGGCCGAGGCGATGGGTCGGGGCACGGCCTTCAGCGCCTCGAGCATCTCGACGGCGTTCGCGAAACGGTCCTTGCCCAGCTTGGCCATGGCGCGCTGCAGGATCGCCTCGAGCTCTTCGCGGAAGCGGACTCCGTCGTCGCGGCTGACGTCGAGGCGGGGTACCGGACGGGTCAGGTGCGCCTGGAACATGGCCATCCGGTCCTCTTCCATGAAGGGCCAGAGGCCGGTCATCAGCTCGAAGAGGATCACGCCCATGCTGTACACGTCGCTCCGCGCGTCCGTGGGGGCACCGGCGCACTGCTCCGGCGGCATGTAGGCGGGCGTGCCGAAGACGGAGCCCTGCACCGTCAGCTTCCGGGATTGGCCCCATCGGTCGTCGTCCACGAACTTCACCAGACCGAAGTCGAGGAGCTTGGCGACCTCGCGACCGTCGGGGAGCCGGGACACGAAGATGTTCTCGGTCTTCAGGTCGCGGTGAAGCACCCCCTGCGCGTGCGCGTGGGCCAGCCCCTGGAGGGCCTGGCCGAAGAGCTCGAAGGCGCGGCCCGGGGCGAGCGGGCCGTCGAGCGTGAGCTCGTCGAGGCTCTGCCCCTGCAGCAGCTCCATCACCAGGTAGGGCTTGTCGCCGTACACGCCGAAGTCGAAGACGCGGAGGATGTTCGGGTGCTCGAGACCGAAGAGCGCCCGGGCCTCGCGCTCGAAGCGCTCCCGGAGCGCGGGCTCGCCCTCGAGCTCCTCGTGCAGCAGCTTGACCGCCACCTGCTGACCATCGGCCATCTGTGCCCGGTAGACGGCGCCCATGCCGCCTTCGCCGAGCAGGCCCATCAGCTGGTAGCGCCCGTCGATGACCTGGCCGAGCGGGGTTTTCGGGCTCGGTCGCGAAGGATCCATCGCCCACCCACCTTCTCCGAGGGCGGGGTCGATTTCAACCGGGCAGCGGAGGCGGGCGGGCTAGTCGGCGAGCCGCGCCACGACGCGGTCCCAGATCCGGTCGCCGATGGCCCGCTTGCTCAGCCGTGGGAGCTTCTCCGCTCCCTCCGCGTCGACCAGCGAGACCACGTTCTCGTCACCCCCGAAGCCGTCCTCCGGGTGGTTCGCGACGATGAGATCCGCGCCCTTCTTCTCGAGCTTCAGCCGGGCATGCGCGAGAACGTTCTCGGTCTCCAGCGCGAAGCCGACCAGCACCGGGCGACCTTCCTTTCGCAGCTTCCCGAGCCCCGCGAGGATGTCCGGGTTCCGCATGAGCGTGAGCTGAAGGGGCTGGTCGCTCTTCTTGATCTTGCCCTCGGCGACGTGCACGGGCCGATAGTCGGCCACCGCCGCTGCCATGACGATCGCGTCGGCGCGGGCGAAGGCGTCGAGGATGGCGCGCTCCATGTCGCGCGCCGAGCGGACGTCGACGCGCTCGACGCCCGCGGGTGTGGTGAGCGCACAGGGGCCCGCCACGAGCGTCACCTCCGCGCCACGGGCGGCGGCGGCCGCGGCCAGGGCGAAGCCCATCTTCCCCGAAGCGCGGTTGCCCAGGAAGCGCACCGGGTCGAGGTCCTCGAACGTCGGTCCGGCGCTCACGAGCACGTGGCGGCCCGCGAGGTCCCCGGCGCCGGCCCCGAGCGCGGCCTCCACCGCGTCGGCGACCTCCGGCGGCTCCGCCAGTCGGCCCGCACCCTCTTCGCCGCTCGCG
>CALCTH010000367.1 GCA_937893795.1 uncultured Myxococcales bacterium
CGGCGCGGCTCAGGCGGCGAGCGCCAAGAAGAGACCCGCGCGGCCCACCACGTAGCCGGCCTCGGCCAGTTTGGCACAGCCCAAGAGATAGCGGGCGCGGAGCGCGGTCGACGCCAGGCCGCGCGTGGCGAGCGCGGCGCGCCGCGAGGGCCCGGTCGCAGGCGGGCTGGTCGGCCTCGACCTCGGCGAGGGCCGCCGCGGAGCGGACCAGCGCTGCCTCTCCCTCGGCCACGCTCCCCGCGCGCCGCGCGTCCCGGGTCGCTTCTTCGGCACGGAGCAGCGCGTCCTGCATGGCGCCGCAGGTCCGCTGCGCCTCGCGCACGCGCTCGCTCCGCACCCCGAAGGCGCGGAAGGCGTCGATGGCGGCGCGGCGACCCTCCAGGCTCGGCTGCTCGAGTCGCGCGTAGCGGTCCAGGAGGAGCTGCGCTTCGTTGCGCTCGTCGTCGCCCGTGCAGGCCACGAGGGCGACGAAGAGCAGCGAGAGGCGACGCATGGCCGAGGCTTAGCAGGTCCCGGCGGCTGGATCCTGAGCTGCGCTCCCCGCAGGCTGCGCGCCGTGAGCCCGGTGCCCCTCCACGGCCTGACCTGTGACGCGGTCCGCGCCCTCGCACGGGAGCGCGTGGGGCGGGGCCACGGGAAAGCGCGGGACATCTACCGGGCCACCCTGCGCGAGGGTCGCTTCGATCCCGCATCGCATGGGCTCGGCGAGGCGCCGGCGCGGCGTTGGCGCGAGGTCTTCGGCTTCGTGCTGCCGGAGGTCGTTCAGGAGGTGCGGGAGGAAGGGCCCACGGGCGTCACGGCGAAGGCCGTGCTCCGCACGCCGGACGGCCTCGAGCACGAGTGCGTGAACATCCCGATGGGCCGCGGCCGGCACACGCTCTGCCTCTCGAGTCAGGTGGGCTGCAAGATGGGCTGCGCCTTCTGCGAGACGGGGCGCATGGGCCTCCTGCGGCATCTCCGCGCCCACGAGATCGTCGGCCAGGTGCTCGTCGCGCGGCACGTGCTCGGCTGGGAAGTGCGCAACGTCGTCTTCATGGGCATGGGCGAGGCGCTCGACAACGCGGACGCCGTCCTGGCCGCGCTTCGGGTGCTCAACGACCCGAGCGGCATGGCGATGGGCCAGGAGCGCATCACCGTGTGCACCGTCGGCCACCTCCGGGGTCTCCGGCAGCTGCGCGAGGCCGGCTTCAAGCGCCTGAACCTGAGCGTCAGCCTGAACACGCCGGACGACGTGCGGCGCAGCGAGCTCATGCCCGTGAACCGCAAGACGCCGCTCCGGGAGCTTCAGGCGGAGCTGGCCGCGTACCGGCCGCGCCGGAACTTCACGCTAGGCGTCAACTACTGCCTCATGCCCGGCTTGAACGACACGCGGGAGGACGCCGCCGGCGTCGCCGCGTTCTGCGCGCCCATCGAGCGGGTGATGCTGAACGTGATCCCCTACAACCCCGGGAACGCGCCCCTCACCCGTGCGCCGACGGAGGACGAGGTGGAGCAGTTCATCGGCTGGCTCCGCGACGAAGGGCTGCCGGTGCGGCGGCGCGTGACGAAGGGGCGTTCGGTGATGGCGGCTTGCGGCCAGCTGGGCAACGCCGAGCTACGCGCGAGGCGTCGCGGCCTGCCGACGCTTCGCTGAAACGCCGCTCAGCTCGCCTTCGCGAGAGAGTCCTTCGGCCGGTACACGGTGGCCTGCCCGATGCGCTCCCGGGCGTAGCCCTCGTGGATGTTGAGCGTCGTCTCGGCCCCGCCGAGGAGCACGTAGCCATCCGGGGCGAGATTTCGAAGCACCCCATCGAGCACACGGCGCTTCGTGTCCACGTCGAAGTAGATGAGGACGTTCCGGATCAGCACGAGGTCGAAGGGCCCCTCCGGATAGTCGTCGGAGATCAGGTTCAGCTGACGGAAGCTCACCTTGTGGCGAAGGGCATCCTTCGCGCGGAAGTGCCGGCCGTCCCGATCGAAGTGCGTGAGCAGGGTCCGGGCCGGGAGCCCGCGGTTCACCTCGAGCTGGTTGTAGACGCCCTCTTTGGCCTTCTCGAGCACCTTGGTGTCGAGGTCCGTCGCCACGATCTCCACGTCCCAGCGTAGCGTCTCCGGAAAGGCCGCCTCGAGGAGGATGGCCACGGTGTAGGGCTCCTGCCCGCTGCTGCAGGCGGCGCTCCAGATACGCAAACGCCGCGCACTCCGCCGGCTCTCCAGAAGCGCCGGAAGCACGCCCTTCTCGAGGGCCGTGTACACCCGCGGGTCGCGGAACCACGACGTCTCGTTGGTGGTCAGGGCCTCCACGAGCTCGAGGGTCATGCCCTCGTCGCCGGCGCGTGCGCCGTCCAGCAGCGCCTTCGGCGTCTCCAGCGAGAGACGCCGGCAGACGGAGCTGAGTCGCGTCTCGACGAGGTACTCTTTCCCGTCGTCGAGAACGATTCCGGCCCGACGACGGACGAGCTCGCGCACGAGCTCGAAGTCAGCGGCGTCGATCACGCGACTCTCCCGCGCGCCGCGCGCCGGCCGTGCGCCAGGCGGCGCACGATGGCGTCCGCGAGATCGCCGAGTGGATGCACGCCGTCCGAGAGCCCCGCCTCGGCCACGTGCCTCGGCATGCCGTAGACGACGCTCGTCGCCTCGTCCTGGGTCACGACGCGACCGCCGGCCTCGACGATGGCCTCGGCGCCTCGGGTTCCGTCGCGCCCCATCCCGGTCATCACGACGCCGAGGATGTTCGGGCCGAAGCAGCGGACGGCGGATCGGAACATGACGTCCACGGCTGGACGGCACGAGTTTTCCTTGGGCGCCTGCGTCAGCCGCACCCGGGCCGCCTCCCGGTCCCCCTTCACCTCGAGGTGAAAGTCGCCGGGGGCTACGAGCACCTGCCCGGGCCGGAGCGCGTCGCCGTCCTGGGCCTCGGCGACGGAGACCTCGGAGCGCGCGTCGAGGCGCTGCGCGAGAATGCCCGTGAAGACCGGCGGCATGTGCTGCGTGAGGAGCACGGGCACCGGGAGGTCGCCGGGGAGCCGCGGCAGCAGATCCGCGAGCGCGTTGGGCCCGCCCGTCGAGCTGCCTAGGAGGAGCGCGTCGACGCGCGGCGCCGGGCCCGAGGAGGGAGGCCGGCGCGTGGGCTTCTGGCTGGCGCGCGAGGGCGGCGCGACGCTGAGCGGCGAGCCACCAAGCGCGCGGAGCGCGGGCGCCACCACGTCCCGAAGGTGCGCCATGGACTTGTCGAGGCCGCCGCTGGGCTTCGCGAGGCAATCGTTGGCGCCGCGGGCGAGCGCGTCGAGCGCCACCTTGGCGCCGGACTGGGTCAGGGCGGAGAACATGAGCACGGGCGTCTCGTCGCCCACGCGTCGAAGCTCCGTCACGGCCTCGAGGCCGTTCATCTCCGGCATGTCGACGTCCATGAGGATCACGTCGGGCCGGAGCAGCGGGACCTTCATGAGCGCGAGGCGTCCGTTCGACGCCGTGCCCACGACCTCGATGCCGGCCTGCTCGTCCAGGCCCTTGCTGACGAGGCGGCGAATGGTCACCGAGTCATCGACGACGAGTACGCGGAGCGGGGTCACGGTCTCACTCCGCCGCGCTGGCGTTCCCGAAGCCCAGGATGTGCAGCTTCTCGAGGATGACCTCGCGCGTGAAGGGCTTCATGACGTACTCGTCGGCGCCCGCATCGAGCGCGGCGGTGACCCGACCGAGCTCGGTCTCCGTCGTCACCATCATGAGCCGGAGGTCCTTGAAGTCGTCGCGACGGCGGACCATCCGGATGAACGTGTAGCCGTCCATCTCCGGCATGTTCCAGTCCACGAGCGCGATGTGCGGCTGCTCGATCTGCCGGAGGATCTCGAGCGCCTCGACGCCGTTGGCCGCCTCGTACACCTCGTCGAAGCCGACGTCGGCGAGCATCTTCGAGAGCAGGCGGCGGATGGTCTTGGAATCGTCGATGACGAGGGCTCGCATCAGGGGCCTTTCCCGGCGCCTAGGCGAAGGCGCGTGGTGGAACTAACGGCGGGTTCGGCGCCGACCGAACCACCGCCATGGAGCGGGCGGTCTTCACGCAGCGCTACGCGTGGCGCCGACGCCGGCGACCTGCGCCACGTCGAGGATGAGCAGGAGCCGCCCCTCGAGCTTGCAGACCTCGGAGACCAGCTGACGCGTCGGGCCCGTGAGCGTCGCCGGGGGAGCTTCGACGAGCTCCGCCGGCACCTCCACGACGTCGCCGATCTCGTCGACGAGAAAGGAGAGGGCCTCGTCGTCGACGTGGACCACGACGTTCATGGGGAGCTCGTCCCGCGGCGACAGACGGAAGCGCCGCCGGAGATCGATCGCCGTCACGATCTGACCGCGCAGGTTGATGAGGCCGCGCACGGTGCTCTCCGCGAGGGGAACGCGCGTCATCTCCTGGTAGCGGATGACTTCCTGCACGTGCTCGACGGAGATGCCCAGGTAGAGCTCGCCGAGGTGAAAGGTGCAGTACTGAGGCAGTCCGTCGGTGCTCTCCATCACTTCATCAACCCCGGGCCCCGAGCGTCGGCAGGGCCTCTCCGAGCACCGCCGCCACGTCGACCATCTCCACCACGCGCCCTTGCACCACCGCGGAGCCGAGCACGCCATGACGCCGCCCCACGGGGTCGAGGTCGACGCGCTCTTCCACGATGTCGATGAGCCGGTCCACGACGAGCCCCGCGGTCTGCCCCTCTCGCTGGCACACGATGACCTGAAGTGTCGCGGGCTGGCCGTCCTGACGTACGTAGGCCGGCGGCGGCTGGCCGAAGAGCACCTTCCCGAGATGCATCAGCGGCATGATCCGGTCGCGGTATTGGACCACCTCCGCGGAGCCGGCGCGCTCGACGCGCGTGGCGTCGAACTCCTCGAGGCGCTGCACGTTGGCGAGCTGGACCCCGACCACGCGGTCTTCGGCCACCTCGAAGAGGAGCAGCGTCTGGTCGAGCGCGGAGGCGTCTTCATTCTCCTCCTCGAGGGCCAGCGCCGCGTCCCGGTCCTTCGACGCGAGGCCCGCCTTCGCGGCGATGCCCGGGGCGTCGAGGATGAGCGCCACGCGCCCGTCGCCCATGATCGTAGCGCCGCTGAAGGCGCCGAGCTCCTTGAGGTGCCGGCTGAGCGGCTTGACGACGATCTCCTCCGTGTCGCGGATGTCCTCGACGACGAGGCCGAAGAGCTCGTCCCCGGCCTGGAGCACGGCGATGTGGATGCCGGACTCCTCGGACTGCTGGCGCTCGACGCCGAGCTGCTCATGGAGGAAGACGAGCGGGAGTAGCTTGCCGCGGAGCCGGTAGACGGGCGCACCGTGGATGCGCTCGATCTTCGCCTCCTGCTCCTCTTCCAGGCGCACGAGCTCCACGAGGTTGACCTGCGGAATCGCGTAGCGGTCGCCGCCACTCCCCACGAGCAGCGCCGGCACGATGGCCAGCGTGAGGGGGATCTTGATCTTGAAGGTCGTCCCCTCAGCGGAGCTGGTGACGTCGATGGTGCCGCCGATGCGCTCGATGTTCGTCTTCACGACGTCCATGCCGACGCCGCGGCCCGACACGTTGGTGACCTCCTTCGCCGTCGAGAAGCCGGGGAGGAAGATCAGATGGAGAAGGCTCTTCTCCGTCATGCGCTCGAGCTGCTCGCGCTTCACGAGACCGTGCTCGAGAGCCTTCTGCGCGACCCGCTCGAGGTTCACGCCGCTCCCGTCGTCCGAGATCTCGATGTTGACCTGGCCTCCCTCGTGGTAGGCGCGGAGCGTGAGCGTGCCCTCGGGGTTCTTGCCCCGGGCTTCGCGGGCCTCGGCGGACTCGATGCCGTGGTCGACGGAGTTCCGGACCAGATGCGTCAGCGGGTCCTTGATGGCCTCGAGGATCGTCTTGTCGAGCTCGGTCTCCTTGCCCTCCATCTCGAGGCGGCATTCCTTCCCGAGCTGGTGCGCCAGGTCCCGCACGATGCGGGGGAACTTGCTCCACACCTGCCCGATGGGCTGCATGCGCGTGCGCATCACGCCCTCTTGAAGCTCGCTCGTGACCAGGTTCAGGCGCTGGGCGGCCGCGGACACGCCGCTGTCTTCGAGGGCCTCCTGGTGCTGGAGGATCTGGTTCCTCACGAGCACGAGCTCGCCGACGAGGTTCATCAGCGTGTCGAGGAGCTCGACGTGTACCCGGATGCTGGTGTCGGCGACGGTCGTCCGGTGCTCGCCCTCGGCCTCGGCGCCGTCACGGCTCCGCGTGAGGACTTCGACCGCGGGCGCGGGCGTTGGCTCGGGAGCGGCCTCCGGCGCGACGTCCGCCGGCTCGGTACTCCGCGGTGGCGGCGCCGAGAGCATCGGCGCGCGACCCTCCACGCGAATGGCGGGCGCGGGCGGAGCGGCCTCCTCGGGCGCGCCCTCGGCGAGCACATGGAGCGTCTGGCGAAGGCCCTCGTAGGGCTCGTCGCCGTCGGCCTCGGTCTGCTCGATGAGCTCGAGCATGGTCCGGATGGCGTCCACCGTCGCGAGGAGCGCGCTCGTGATGGGCTCCGTCGGAACGAGCTCCCCCTCCCGAAGCTTCGAGAGGAGATTCTCACCCGCGTGCGCCACGCCTTCGAGGCGGCCGTAGCCGAGGAACCCACAGGTCCCCTTGATGGTGTGGATGTTGCGGAAGATGCGCGAGATGAGCTCGGCGGAGCTCTGCTCTTCGAGCTCGACGAGGTCGCGTTCGACTTCCTCGAGGCTCTCGTAGCTCTCGACGAGGAACTCCTGAATGACTTCGTCGGCCACGTGTCCTCTTCAGGCCAGCCGGAAGAAGGTCGCGCCGCCCTCGCCATAGCCGGCGACGGCGATCTCGACGTCGAGGCGCGCGAGGGGCTTACGCACCTGCTTGGTGACGTCGTCCGGGAAGGCCGTCAGCGGTGCCGCGACCTCGCGGAGCTTGCCGGAGCCCGGGAGCTCGCCGATGAAGAGCGTACCGAGCACGTTGAAGACCTCGTTCACGTTGCTGGCGAGGGCCTCGGGCAGCCCGCTCGAAGCCGTGGCCTTGACGTGGCCTTCGACCGAGTTGGCCGGAAGCGAGGTCAGGGCGCACCCCGCGGCGATCGCGAAGTCCACGTGCACGCAGGCGAAGACCTCGAGGGTCCCGTCATCCGCGCCCCAGCGAACGCCGACGACGGGGCGCCGCGCGTCCGGGCGCACGAGCTTGCCGTTCTTCACCGTCACGTCCGGCGAGAGCAAACCGTCGAGGATGCCGCCCATGGCGACGGGCGTGGGCAGCTCGCCGGCGCCCGCCTGGGCACCGCGGCGGATGCCGTTGCCGTTCGCGCCTTCGAAGGCGGCCTTGAAGCTGTCGGCCGTGAAGGGCTTCACGACCATGAAGTTCGCGCCGGCGTCCAGGGCCGCGCTCCGGACGTCGGTCGAGCCTTCGGACGTGACGAGACCGAACTTCACCTTGCTGCCGCTGGCGCGGACCTCCTGGAGCAGCTCCATGCCGTTCATCTCGGGCATGTTGAGGTCCGAGAGGATGAGGTCCGGCTTCGCGTCATCGATCTTGTTCAGCGCGTCGCGTCCGTTCTCGGCTTCATGGACCTTCAGGTCGCCGAGCCCGGCCTGGCGAAGCGTGCGCTTCACGATCAGGCGCATGGCCTTGCTGTCATCCACGATGAGCACGTTCATCTCGGGAGCTCCTCCAACGGGCCGGCAAAGCGCCTCGCCCTCGGCCATGCGCAACGGCGTTGCTTGGAAGAAGCTGAAGAGGCCGCGGCGCATCGACACGGCCTGGCTCAGCGGGACGGCGGAAGGCACCACGACCGTCACTGCCGGGTTCAATCCCGAGACATTCCGCCGATGCCCCCGGAGCCACCCTTCGGGGCGGTCGGAAAGGGTAGAGCTCGATGAGCGACGAGTCGGGGCTGGATTTGAGCAGCTGGGTGGAGTCCGCGAAGGACGCCATGCAGGACACGACGATGATGCTCGGCCTGGATGTCCTGGACGTGGAGCAGAAGGACGAGTCGCCTGCCGGGCTGCTCGGAGCTCACATCGCGCTCATCGGGAACCACTGCGCCGTGCAGCTCGGTGTCCTCGCTTCGAGGGAAGGCAGCCAGCGCCTCGCGCAGGCCATGCTCGAGGCCGAGGAAGAGCTTCCCGAGGAGGACGTCGCCGACGCGATGGGCGAGATCGCCAACATCCTCGTCGGCGTGATGAAGGGCGCGATGGTCCATCTGGACGACGGCCTCAAGCTCGGGCTGCCGGTCTTCGTCGACGGCCGCCTCGAGCCCCTCTCCGATACGCCGACCACCTCCTTGGTGTTCGGGCTGGGCTCCACCTCGCTCACCCTCGTGCTGAGCGTCGGGAAGCCCAACGCGCAAAAGGCCGCCTGAAGACGTACCGCGCCCCTGAGCGGACGGGGCTAGCGGGACTGAGACGCCGCCGCGAGGATGCCCCCCGCCGTGTGAACACGGACGAGGACTTCGGGAGCTTCGAGCAGCGGGCGCACGCGGGCGGGACGGCCGGCGTCGCGCGCCATCGCACGCGATGCGACGCGCCGCCGGAGCGCGTCGTCGTCGTCGAGCGCCGCTTCGAGACGCTCTAACCCCGCGGCATCGCCCTCTCCCGCGAGCAGAGCCGCGGCCTGGACCGCCGCCATGGTCTCGCCGGCCAGGAGCTCGCGGAGAGCGGCGCGGCCCGCTCCCTCGCCGCCTTCTCCGCCGCGAACTTCCGCGCCACCTTCGCCGC
>CALCTH010000368.1 GCA_937893795.1 uncultured Myxococcales bacterium
CGATCTCTGCGGCCGCGTCGAAGTCCCGGGCGCTGAGCTGGCCCATGGCGAGGAGCTCCTCACGGCTGGCGCGCACGTCGTGGTCGCCCTTCTGGGCCTTGGTGCTCGGCGTGAGCATCGGCGCCTCGAGCTTCGCGTGCTTCGGGAGCCCGTCCGGGAGCCGGTGCCCGCAGAAGACCCGCTCGCCCTTCGCGTAGTGGGTCCAGATGCTCGTGCTGGTGACGCCCGTGAGATAGGCGCGCATGACCATCTCGACGGGGAGCGGCTCGCACTCGACGCCCACGATGACGTTGGGGTCCGGGACGCGGAGCACGTGGTTCGGGGCCACGCCTTTCGTCTCCTCGAACCACCACACGGCCAGCGCGTTGAGCACCTGACCCTTGTAGGGGAGCGTACCGAGCACGCGGTCGAAGGCGCTGATGCGGTCCGTCGTCACGAGGAAGCGCTCGCCCTGCCGCGTGTAGTTGTCCCGGACCTTGCCCTCGTACTTCGTGGCGCCGGGGATCACGAGATCCGTGCCGTCGAGGGTCCGCGAGAGGCCCGCGCGGAGCGCGTCGTCCGCCACGCTCACGACGCGGCTCCCGTCACCCCGTTCCCCTTCACCACATCGACGTAGGCGAAGGTGCGCTCGAGGATGGCGTCCACGTGGGCGAGCGCGTGGTCGAGGTCGAAGTGCGTCTCGATGGCCTCGGGCGTCAGCCGCGCAACGATGTCGGCGTCGGCCTGGAGTAGCGCCTTGAAGTCGCCCTCGCCGTGGAAGGCCTTCATCGCGTTGCGCTGCACGAGCACGTAGGCGTCCTGCCGGCCGAGGCCCGTGCCGACGAGCGCCAGGAGCACGCCCTCGCTGGCCCAGAGGCCCCCGGCGCGGTCGAGGTTCGCGCGGAGCTTGTCGGGGTAGACGACCAGATCGCGGACGACGCGCGTGCAGCGGTCGATCATGAAGGCCAGCGTCGCCGTCGCGTCGGGCATGAGCATGCGCTCCGCCGACGAATGGCTGATGTCCCGCTCGTGCCAGAGTGCGACGTTCTCGAGGGCCGGCGTGACCGCGGCCCGGACGACGCGCGCCAGGCCGCAGAGGTTTTCCGTGAGCACCGGGTTCCGCTTGTGCGGCATGGCGCTCGAGCCCTTCTGGCCGGCCTTGAAGTGCTCCTCGGCCTCGCCGACCTCGGTGCGCTGCTGGTGGCGGATGTTGGTGGCGAAGCGCTCGATGCCGGCGGCCACCAGCGCGAGCGCCGCGTGGTAGCTCGCGTGCCGGTCCCGGGCGACGATCTGCGTCGAGAGCGTCTCCGGCTGAAGACCGAGCTGCCCGAGCGCGTCGGCCTCGATGGCGGGGCTCAGGTGGGCGTAGGTACCGACGGCGCCGGCGATCTTTCCGACGGCGATCTCCTCCCGGGCCGCGGCGAGGCGGGCGCGACCCCGCGCGAGCTCGGCCAGGTGCCCGGCGAGCTGCACCCCGTAGCTCGTCGGCTCCGCGTGGATGCCGTGGCTCCGGCCCATGGCGGGCGTCCGCCGGTGCTCGTCGGCCCGCGCCCGGAAGGCGTCGAGGAGGCCGTCCAGGCGCGCGAGCAGCGCGTCCGTGGCCTCGACCAGGAGCAGCGCGAGGCTCGTGTCGAGCACGTCGGAGCTGGTCATGCCGCGATGGAGCCAGCGCGCCGGAGCGCCGCCGAGCTCCTCGACGTGCGTGAGGAAGGCGATGACATCGTGCCGCGTCGTCCGCTCGATGGCGTCGATGCGCTCCGGGTCCAGCTGGTCGCGGAGGGGCCGGAGCCCCTCGGCCGTGCCCGCGGGCACGATCCCGGCGCGCTCCATGGCGCCACAGGCCGCGAGCTCCACGTCGAGCCAGGCCTCGTACTTACGCCGTGGCGCCCAGAGCGCCGCGAAATCCTCGGGGGTGTAGCGCGGGATCATGCGGCCGGTGCTAGCACGCCGAGGGTGGCCCGAGCGACCGCCCCCGCGGGGATGACGTCGCGGTTTTCGGCCTCGAACGACCCTAGGACGTGAGCGCGGTGAATCTGGCGAAGAGCAGCATTCGGGGCCGGCTGAACGCCCGAAACCCCCGGGACCTGCTCCGGGACCGAAAGGACCCGGTGAAGCGCGCGGCCGTGGCGTCGGTCCTTCGCCCCGGGACCGGCGGGCCCGAGGTGCTGCTCATCCGCCGGGCCGAGCATCCGCGGGACCCCTGGTCCGGGCACATGGCCTTTCCCGGAGGGCGCCAGGATCCCGAAGACGCCGATCTCCTCGCGACGGCCCAGCGCGAGACCCTCGAGGAAGTGGGCCTCGATCTCGGCGGCGCCGATCTGCTCGGCCGCGGCGACGATCTCGAGGCCATCGCCCGCGGCAAGCGAGCCGGGCTCGTCGTGCGACCCTTCGTGTTCTGGGCGCCCGCCGCCGAGACCGGACCCTTCGACGCGACGGAGGTTGCCGAGGCCCTCTGGGCGCCCATCGCGCCGCTGCTCCGCGGCGAGCGCGACACGACCTTTCCCTACGAGCACGAAGGCCGGCGACTGACCTTCCCGGCCTACGACGTCGAGGGCCGCATCGTCTGGGGCCTGACCCACCGCATGCTGACGGCGCTCTTCGCGCGGCTCCGCTGAGCATCGCCGGGCTTTCTCCCGCCGGCGAGTTGGCGCAAGGTGAGCGCGTGCGCGGCGTTCGAAGGCTCATCGCCCTCCTCGGGGCGCTCGGCTCGCTTGGTGCGTGCGCGGGCGGCGCGGAGTGCGCCCTCGACACGGACTGTCCTCTCGTGACGATCTGCATGGACGGGCGCTGCCGGTCCGTGGCCGACGCGCCGGACCTCGGGACGCCGGATTTCGGGCCACCGGACGACTTCGGCGCCGACCTGGCCGGCGACGCGGACATGGACGCGGGGCCGCCGGTGCTCCGTCGCGGCGCCGTCGTCGCCAAGAGCCAGTCCGTCGAGGTCGCCGGCGGCGAGCCCCGGGCGTCGTCGGAGATCACGGCGGAGTTTGCCGAGGTCGTCGGCGAGGAACGCTGCGTGCGACGGACCGTGGGGGACTGCAGCGTGGCGGCGTGCGTCTTCGTCCCGGCGCCCGTCGACGCCGACATGGGCATCGCGGACCTGGGCGCCGGCGAGATGGGCGGCGGCGAGATGGGCGGCGGCGAGATGGGCGCCGAGCCGGCGCCCAACGCGGGGTTCATCACCGTGGCCGCGCTCGCGACCTACGGCCTCATGCCGGCGGCCGATGGCACCTACGACCCCGTGCGGAACAACGAGCCGCTCTGGGACGGCTCGCGGGACGTCGCCGTCGAGGCGGAGGGGGCGAGCGTGCCGCGCTTCACGCTCTCCATCCCGCCGCCGCCCCAGCTGCGCCTCATCGAGCCGCCCCGCTTCGCCGCGCTCACGCTCGACCCAGGCGCAGACCTGCCGCTCCGCTGGACGCCGGTGGAGGGCAGTGTGCTCCGCGTGGCCTTCACGCTGCCGCCGGCGGAGGAGGACGGGACACCGAGCGAAGTGACCTGCCTCTACGAGTCGGCGCGCGGCGAGGGCGTGATCGGCGCCGAGGTATTCCGCGACGCCTCCCTCGGCGTGGACTTCGAGGTGAGCGTCGAGTCGAGCAGCGGCCGCCTCGAGGCGCTTCCCGGGGGCTGGGAGGTGGTCGTCGCAGCCCGGAGCGACGTGCGCGCCGTGGACGCCGAATCGGTGGCCTCGGGCGCTGCGCGCCTCGATCGCCCCACGGAAGCCGCGCGCTGAGCCCCGGCTGGCGCCGAGCGCGCGGCGGCCGTACATCCCGCGCCATGCCGAAGGCCGACCCGAACCGCACGGTGCAGTGCATGAAGCTAGGCAAGGAGCTCCCGGCCCTCGCCAAGCCTCCCTTCCCGACGGAGTTCGGGAAGTACATCCACGACCACGTGTCGGCGGAGGGTTGGGACCAGTGGCTGCAAGAGAGCGTCCGCTACATCAACACGTACCGCGTCGACCTCTCGAGCCGCGAGGGCACGGACTTCATGATGAAGCAGCTGAAGATCTGGCTGGGCGTCGAGGAGGGCGAGCTCGCGCAGACGGCCTGGACGGCGCCCGAAGACGAGTGAGCGACCCGGGTACTTCAGACCCCCCTTCTGGGGTCTGAAGTACCCCAAGTGCCCAAGATTCGTGGGGGTTCGGGCCCGTTTGGGCATGGGCCGGCTCTTGCATCGGCGAAGGACACCGCCCGAGGTCCCCGATGAAGCATCGCCGAATCGCGTCGTCCCGCCCGCTCCTCCCCACCCTCGTCGCCTTCGCCTTCGCCGCGTGCGTCACCGACGCGGGCGTGGCGCCCACCACCGGCGTCGTCCTCGACGATGAGAACGTGCTCGCCGTGGTCGAGAGCGAGACGATCACGGCGCCGGAGACCCTCACCGTCGCGGCGCTCCTCGAGACCGGCGCGATCACCGAGGCGCCGGAGATCGGCGAGACCGACGCCTCCGGCGAGGCGATGGTCCTGCTCGTGACGCCCAGCGATGGCGCGGCCGAGGGGATCCCGGGCGTCGGCGACGTGCTGGTCGACGGCCCGAGCGACGCGCATCCCTACGGCTATGCGCGCTTCGTAGAGGAGGTGCGGGACCTCGGCGGCGGTCGCATGGAGCTGCGCACGCGGCCCGCGACGCTCGCGGAGATCTTCGAGCAGCTCGACTTCGTCATGGACGTGGAGCCGAACCGCGACGCCTGGCAGGTGAGCACCGTGTCGGACATCGGCCGCAGTACCTCGGCGCTCAGCGCCGACGGGAAGATCGAGCTCGCGCCGCAGATCGGCGTCCCCGGGGAGGGCGGCCTCCGCGACATCTCCTGCGGCGGCGGGGGCGCTACGCTCGAGGTGGAGCCGACGCTCACGCTCACGCCGGACATCGAGACCTCCATCGAGGTGCGTGGCCGGCGGCTGCAGAATGCCCTCTTCACCTTCGGCGGTGAGATCGAGGCTGGCATCGGCGTCGAGCTGCGGGGCGAGTCCGGCGTCAACTGCGAGTGGACCGGCGACCTCGGCGCGCCCATCGAGTTCACCTCGACGCTCCCCGGCACGCCGCCCGTCGTCATCACCCACCGCATCCAGCCGAAGCTGAAGATCGTCGTGAGCGCGACCTCGGGTCTCTCCGGCCGCGTCGAGGCGCAGGGGAGCGTCGGCTTCGTGGCCGGCGTGGAGAAGCCCAGCCGCCGCGAGGACTGGCGCTTCATCGCCGACGGTACGCGGGAGGGCAGCTTCACGGGCCCCGAAGCCGAGTTCGGCGACTGGGAGGTCAGCCTCACCGTGGAGCCCAGCTTCGACTATGCGCTCTTCGTCTACGACACCTTCGGCCCGGACATTTCCGTGAAGCTCCCGCTGAAGGGAAGCCTCGCGGGCGACCGCGACGGGTGCATCACCGCCGACCTGACCGCCGGCCTCTCCGGGAGCCTGGGCGTCGAGGTGCAGATCCCCGTGCTCGACATCACCGTCGCCTCGGCGAGCGCGCGCGTGAACCTCATCGAGGAGACGTCCTTCCCGAGCTTCCCGCGCCAGTTCGGGAGCTGCGCGCCCGACCCCTGCGCCGACGCGGGCGCGAGCTGTAGCGACTGCAATCAGGTCGAAGGCTGCGGCTGGTGCGACGGCGTCTGCCAGAGCGACGCGCAGGCGGACGCCTGCGGCGAGGGCTGGCGAAGCAGCCCGAGCGCCTGCGAGCCCTGCGAAGCGACGAGCTGCGGCGAGTGCGCGACCAGCGGCTTCTGCGGCTGGTGCCCCGGCGCCGGCTGCGTGAACCTCTCGGTGCCCTCGGACGTCGCCATGTGCGGCGACGACCTCGCCGTGAACCCCGGCGACTGCGCCGCGAGCTGAGGCGTTCAGCCGGCCAGGCGAGCGCCGAGCTCGGCCCGCGCCTTCGTCGCCACGCGCCGCATGCGCGCGAGCACGGGCCCGGCCACCTCGGGGGGCGCCCGCAGGCTCTCCCCGTAGACGCGCAGCGTGCGGTCGAGGATGGGCGCGGTCTCGAGCGGCCGCACCTCGGCCTCATAAACGTCCATGGCGGCGCCGCGCAGGCCCCTCCGGCGACATAGCTCGAAGGCGAGGCGTACCTCGTCGATCTGCCCGATGCACTCGAAGGGCGTGTGCGCCTCGAGGCCCAGCATCTGCCGGAAGGGCAGCTGAAGCTCCGGCGTGTCGAAGAGATGCGTACGGAAGAGCGGCGTCACCTTCGCCGCGTCGAGATGGGCCTGGTAGCCGAGCCACACGTAGGCGCACTTCGGGCAGCGTTCGCACCAGGGCTTGTCGACGTTGCACGAGTGGGTGCGCTCGACGCCGCGGTCGTCGTCGGCGAGGAGCTGGAAGATGAGCACGTCGTGGGCCGGTTGCAGCACGCTGTACCAGCGCGCGTCGGGCAGCATCACCTCACGAAGGTACGCATCGAGCAGCCCCTCCGCCTCGCCGGACTTTCCCCACTGGTGATTCACGTCCTCTCCGGTCGCGGCCCAGCGGAGGTTGCCGACGTTCGCGCTCTGCTCGTGACCGAGCACCATGTCCCGGTAGCCATGAGTCAGCAGGATGGGGAGCGCGGCGAACATCGATGCGGGGGTCTCGGCCGCGAGGAGCTCCTTCACCCCCAGCTCCGGCGCGAGCGCGAGGAGCGGGGCATCGCTGAAGTCGTCGTAGATGCTGAGCCGGTGTCGCCGTCGCGCCGGACCCACGTCGAGGAGGCCGTCGATGAGCGCGTGCTGGGGCGCCGCCGCGCCATAGACGGAGTGCGCGTAGCCGAGGGCCGCGTGCGCTACCTCAGCCTCCTCGAGGAGTCGCATCACGACGAGCGAGTCCTTGCCGCCGCCGCAGAAGGCCAGCGCCTTCACCTCGCCGATGGGCCGCGGACGGACGAGGGGGGCGCGCTCGGGCTGCGGCGTGCTCGCGAAGGCGGGGCCCGTGTAGTGCGGCAGGTCATGGCGGTAGCGCCACTGCGCCCAGACCCGCGTGAAGACCTCGCGCCAGAGCGCCTCGAGCCGCGCGGTATGGAAGCGCGCGTAGGGTCCGAGCTCGAGCCGCTCCGGGCGCAGGCTCGCGACCTTGTTCACCTCGAAGAGCGCGATGTGGAACACCAGCCCTTCGAACGCCTCCTCGCCGAGCGCGCCGCGGAGCGCGTCCAGATCGACGTCGTCGTACCACCAGCTCGTCGCGAAGCGGTACCCACCGCAGCTCACCGTCGCCGAGAGCTGATGCCGATGGGCGTCGATGCGCTCAAGGGTGAGCGTGCGGGTCATCGGGGGGAGGGCCGCCTCAACGGAGCTCGAGACCGTGGAGCAGCGCCCGAAGCTCGCGCCCGCTGCCGCAGTAGACGGCGCCCAGCGTGGCGGCATGGTCGGCGAGCTCCGCCGTCCCGCCGAGCATGACGAGCAGCGGCTTGTGCTGCGAGCGGGTCTTCAGCGTGTCGATGAGCCGCGTGAGCTCGCGGAGCTCGGGCGGCGTATGCCGCGGGCTCGCGAGCCCCACCATCACGTAGTTGTCCTGCGCCACGTTCGCGACGAGCTCCTCCGTGGGCCACCCGATGGCCATCGTCGTGTCCCAGCCGTCGGCGCGCACGACCGCCGCGAGGATGGCGACGCCGAGCGTGTGTTGCTCCCCCGGCGGCGTCCAGAAGATCACGGCGCCGCGGCCCGCGTACGTCGCCGCGGCGCGTTCCCCGAGGCGTACCACGAGGCGCTGAAGCGTCCCGAGGCCCACGGTGACGTCGGTGAAGGACCGGTCGTCGTCGTTCCAACCATGGCCGAGCTCGCGGGCCGCCGGCGCCACGAGATCGAGGAGCGCGCCCTCGAAGCTCAGCCCCTCGCCCATGAGCGCGTCCACGAGCGCGAGCGCCGCGGGAAGGTCGTCATGCACCGCGAGGTCCGCCAGATCGGAGATGCGCTCCGCGCCGGGCGTGCGGCCCGCGGGCTTCGCCGGGTGAGAGCGCAGCAGGGGGGGCAGGACGGGCTCGGCCACGACGGGGCCGAGCTCTTCCACGGGGATCTTCGCTGGGGAGCGCTTCCGAGGGCGCTTCCGCGGGCGCGATGGGATGCTGGCGGGCTGGGCCTCGGGATAGGCCGCCGACAAGGTCTCGCCCTCGTCGTCGCTCGTCTCGATTGGGGGCGTGGTCATGCGAAAGCGACCTCTCCCTTCCGGATCCAGGACCGCCCCGGACCCTCCTCATCCCGGGAGGGTACGCGACAACACGCACGGGCGTCTCCCCCCCTGAGTTTCGCCGTGAGCGGGCGCTCAGGGAACGGTGATCGCGGGGATGGAGGCCGAGCGCGTCCCGGGCGTCGGCGCGTTGTCGCCACCGAAGAAAGTGAAGACGGCGGCGAGCTTGGGGCGCCCGGTGTGATTGCGCGTCGCGAAGTGCAGGAGCCGCGCGTGGAAGAGGAGCAGGTCTCCCGGCGCGAGCTCGACGCAAACGGCCTCGCGAAGCAGCGCGGCGTTTTCCGGGTGCTTCGGGTCGAGGAAGCTCATCGCGTCGAAGCGCTCGGCGTCGAGGTCGAGGCGATGGCTGCCCGGCACGACCCAGAGCGAGCCCTGCGCACTCGTCTCCTCCGTCAGCGCGCGCCACGCCGTCACGAGATTTGGCCGCGCGAAGGCCCAGTAGCGGATGTCGCGGTGCCCGCCGGTGTCGCTGGAGTGCGTGGGCTGCTTCGTCATCACGCAGTTGTGGTGCGCGGGGCAGAAGCGGACCGGCTCCTCCTTCAGCGCGGCGGCGACGCGCGCGA
>CALCTH010000369.1 GCA_937893795.1 uncultured Myxococcales bacterium
TGTCGCCGATATCGCTGCCGTTGATGAGCCAGGAGCGGCCACCGCCGCCGCCGCCGCCGCCGCCGCCGCCGGATTGGTTCGGGGTACCGCAGGTGCCGAACGAGTTGTCACACTCGAAGGGCTGGGCTGCGGCCGGGCCGCCGATCCCGAGGATCAGCAGCGAGCTGCCGACCCAGCAAATCAGGCTCTTGACGTTCATCGGATGTTCCTCGTGCTTTCCTCGATGCCGCCCCTTCATTCCCGCGAGCTTCGAAAGTGGCTCACGAGGGACCGGCCGCCGCCCGGGGGCCCCGTCCTTCGGCGAAGTGCACCGGGGCGGTAACGCGTCTCGGCAAGCGTCCCGGCGTAGCGTCGCCGCGAGCCCGTGCGTTCGCCGGCGACGGACGAGCCCGCAGGCACCACCGAGGGTCTGCCACCGACTCCGCGCGCTCCGCGAAGGCGGGGTCCGCGGACGAAATGAGCCGTTTCGCGGCCCGGCGGGAATGACGAATCCGTGGCTGCCCAAGTCCTGCCCCTGCGCCCCCCACCGGACGAGCCCAGCATCATGTTGGAGCGCGCGTGCCTGGGCGACGAGGTCGCGCGCCGGTGGATCTTCGAACGCCACGCGCCGCGCGTGGCCCGCGTTCTCGCGAGCCTCGTCGGCGGCTCCGCGGAGATTGCGGACCTCGTTCAGGAGGTCTTTCTTGCCGGCTTTCAGCGCCTCGACCGCGTCGAGGACGCGAGCAAGCTCGGTGCCTGGCTCGCGGGCATCGCCGTGAACAAGGCGCACCACGCGCGGCGCGCACGGCGACGTAAGTGGTGGCTCTCCTTCCTGCCTCCCTCGGACGTGCCGCCGATGGTGAGCCGTGGCGCGCCGCTCGAGGTGCGCGAGACCGTGAGAGCGACGGAGGCCGTCTTGGCGCGCCTCGACGACGAGGAACGGGCGGTGCTCGTGCTCCGCTTCATCGAGGGCATGACGATCAATGAAATTGCCGTCGCTTGCGAGGTGGCGCCCGCCACGGTCAAGCGACGTATCCAGCGCGCCCGCGGCGACTTCGTCGCGCTCGCGCGCGAGGATGCTCGACTGAGCATCTGGACCGGAGGGGCCGATGAGCCAGAATGACGTCGATCCGGTAGAGCAGATCGGACGTCTCGTCGCGCGCGCGCGGCAGGACGCCCTCGAGGAAGGCGCGGGCCTGGCGACGGCGGCGACGGGCCTCTTTCGTCCGTCGTCCACGCCTGCCCCGCGCGCCCGAAACCCGTGGCTGCGCCCGACGCTGGCCGCGGGCGTCGTGGCGGCCGCCTCGCTCCTCTTCTGGCTGGCGCGCGAGGCGCCGGCGATCGCCCCGAAGGCCGACGGCGACCTCACCGCGCTGCGCGAGTGGGTGGAGCCGCTGGAGGACGCGGCCTGGGAGTTCACGGACAGCAGCACCGTGCTCGTCGAAGCCGGTGGTCGTGCGCGCGTTCGGGAGCTGGGGGAGCACGGTGCCGTCGTCGAGCTCGAGCGCGGCTCGCTCCGCGCGTCGGTCCACCATGCCGACCGTACGCGATGGCACTTCGCCATCGGCCCCTACGACGTCGAGGTGGTGGGTACGCGCTTCGACACGAGCTGGAGCCCCGGGGACGAACGCTTCGAGCTCTTCATGCGGGAGGGCCGGGTGCGTGTGCGTGGTCCTCGGCTGAACGGCTCGCGAACCCTCGTGGCCGGTCAGCGCCTGAGGCTGACGCCCCTCGTCGCGGACGAGGTGGCGCTGGAAGGCGAAGAGGAGGACGTCGCCTCGACGGAGCCGGAGACCGCCCTCGCGACCGGCCGACGGCCCGCCCGGTCGCGTCGGCGGGACGCGGCGCAGCCGCTCACGGACTGGCGACGGCTCGCCGCGCGGGGCGACTTCCACGAGGCGCTCGCCGCCGCCGAGGCCATGGGCTTCGACGCCCTCTGCGACGACCTCTCGCCGCGACGGCTGATCGCACTCGGCGACGTCGCGCGCTCGGCAAGTCGCCCGGACCGCGCCCGCCTCGCCTACCTGGCCGTGCGACGTCGCTTCCCCGAATCCTCGGCCAGCGCGAGCGCGGCCTACACGCTCGGGCGCATGGGTCCGCGAGGTGCCGCGGTTCGATGGTTCCGGGTCTACCTGGACGAGGCTCCGGGGGGCGCCCTCGCCCGTGAGGCCCGCGGCGCGCTGCTGGAGGCGCTCCCGCAGCAGGGCGCCGATGCGGAGGCGCGCGCGATGGCCCGCGAGTACCTGCTCCTTCATCCGCGGGGCCCGCACGCCGGCTACGCCCGGTCGATGCTCGGTCGCTGA
>CALCTH010000370.1 GCA_937893795.1 uncultured Myxococcales bacterium
CCCCCCCCCCCCCCCCCCCCCCCCCCCCCCCCCCCCCCCCCCCCCCCCCCGCGGCTTCGTGGACGCGAGACGGGAGGGCCGCTGCCGCGAGTCCGTCGTTGCATACCGCCCGGCGCCGAAGTCCGACCGGCCACGTGGCCGGCGGACCTCGCTCTTCGACGGCTCAGAGGTTGCTGACACGAAGCTTGCGCTCCTCACCTCGGAGTCCGCCTCGCTTGCGCCTCACTCCGCTCACGGCGCTCGCCGGCACCCGGGCGAGCGACGGGCGAGCGACGCTGCCGTAGCCCGGTTCGGGCACTCCTCCCGTAGGTCACCGTCGAGGTCCGCCCTAGCCCCTTGTTTGCGGGCTCCGGCGCGTGGTCAGCCGCCGCTCGGAAGGCCGTCGGTCTTCGCGTAAACGTCGTCGAGCGCGAGGCGCACGCCGAGCGAAGGCACCTCGACCTCGCCATGGATAACGTCGCGGAGCCGCCATTCATCGCCCGCGCGGCGCACGAGGGTGACGCGCCGGCTTTCGCTCTCGACCAGCAGGATCTCCTGAATGCTGGGCAGGCGCCGGTAGTGGGCCATCTTGGCGGTTTCGTCGCGACCGCGCGTGGACTCGGAGAGCACTTCGATCACGACCTGCGGGTTGAGGAGCGAGCGCGGGCGCTCCTCCGTGAGCTCCGGGTCCGCGCACACCACGGTGACGTCCGGGTAGACGTAGGCACCGGAAGCCTCGATGCGCACGCGCTGGCCCGCGTCGAGCACACGGCAGGGCCCGTCGTCGAGCGCGACGCCGAGCAGCTTGGTCAGGTTGGCGGTGACCAGATTGTGGCGTGGTGAAGCGCCCGCCATCGCCACCACGTGGCCGCCGAGGTACTCGTTTCGCACCTCGCTCTCGGCGTCCAGCGCGAGGTACGCCTCGCGGCTCATCGCTCGGGCGGGCTCCATCACCCTTTTAGTATCGCGCCCCCGTGACACACCCCGCAACGCGAGCCCCGGGAAGCAGCCGCCCAAGCCGATGCCGGGCCGCGCGAGCGCGACGAGTACGTACGCGTTTCCACCTCGAGCAGGCTGGCCGCGGCGAGGGCGGCACGGCGCGGGTCGGTCGTCGCCCGGGCGCACTACTCTTGGTCGTCAGTCGACGTGCACCCGGAGGAGGGGACCATGGCCCAGATATCCATCGACTCCGCGCTTCTTCGCGAGCTCCTCGGACACGTCAATCGCGCTGGGCGACGCATCGACGGGACGCGGGCGGTCGAGGAGCTGATCGAAGCCCAACTCGCCGCATGGGCAGTTGGCGACCGAGCTGTTGATGGACTGACGGGATGCCGGACCCGGGCGGCGTTCGGGCGTGACTTGGCAAGGTCGACCTTCGGCAGCGGCTGGGCCGATCCCTCGCCCTTCGAGGAGCGCTACCTCGTCTTCGACGTCGTCGACATGAATACGCTGCTCGATCGCCGCGGATTGGAGGCGGGCGACCGCATCCTGGCCGCCCTCGCGACGGCGACCCATGAGCTCTACGGCCCTGCCGACGTTTATCGCGTCGGCGGCGACGACTTCTTCGTTCGCCTCGGCGCCCGTCCATGCGTCCTTCCGTCGCCGCCGGACGGTGTCACGCTCAAGTGGGCCGAAGTGTCCGTGCACCTGAAGCGGACGCGCCGCAGGCATGACCACCTGAACGCTTGGATCACGCACCGGCTGGACGGGGCACTGCTGGGCGCGAAGCCCGACGGTGCTCGCGCGACGGTGGGTGATCCACCGACGGCCGCGTAGCGCGCCGGCGCCGCATCTCGTGGCTGCCGGTTCCGCACGTGCCAGACGGGCGACTAGTGACCGTGTCGTCGGTGCAGGTCGCGGGCCAGGCTCGAGCGGCGGAAGCCGCGACCGCTGATGAGGCGACGCCAGTCGGCGCGCTGGTCGAAGTGCTGCAGTTGCCGGTGGAAGTAGTTGACGTACTCGAGCAGCGCCATCGTCGCGGCGACGGTCGCGAGGATTCGGTCGGCAAGCCCTGCCGAGAGCTCGGGACGGAGCCAGGCGGCGATGGCCAACAGCACCGAGGACGCGACGAGGAGCGCGGTGGGAGCGTGCGACGCCGCGATAGCGCGCAGCGCGCGCCGGAGCGGTCGGCGGTCGCCCCGCAGCTGCTTCCACTTCGCGCGCCAGTAAACCGCGCCGATGGCCAGCACCGCGTTCATCGCGAGCAAGGCGACGATCCCCGCCGCTCCGACCTGGCCTCGCGCCAACGCGACCATGGTCGCCGTGAGGAGCGGGATGTTGAACGCTTCGAGCCTCCAGTAGCGGTCGAGGTGCGCGATGAGCGCCGCGCGCCCTCGCATCGGCTCGGCCGCTGGCTCCTCCCGTGCCGCTCCCATCCTCACGCGAACCACCGTGGCGAGGCCCGTGTTCCCGGCCGCGATTCTTGCCGGGCCACGACTCGCTCGTGACAGCGGGCGTCATTGACGGCTTCGCCGCTCCAGGCAGGCTGAAGGGCATGAGTGGCGCGAGCGATCTCTTCGGCACCGGAGCGAGCCCGGCGCCGGTGCGCCTCGACGGGCCCTCGCTCTTCGTCGTGCCGGGTTTGCTGAGCCCGGAACAGTGCGCCGCGATTCGACGCTGGACGGCTGAGCGTGCGTGGGAGCGCGACGCGCCCATCAGCACCTTCGAGGGCTTCGTCGTCCGCAAGGACATCCGGAACAACGACCGCATCATCGTCGACGACGAGGCCTGGGCGGGCGCGCTCTGGGGGCGGCTGAAGGACGTCTTTCCGGCGGTGGGAGCTGCCCGGGCCATCGGCATCAACGAGCGCTTCCGCTTCTACCGCTACGGCCCGGGCATGTACTTCAAGGCGCACTACGACGGCTATTACCAGCGCCCGGGCACGCGGGAGCGCAGCCTCTACACGCTGATGATCTACCTTAGCGACGTGGCCGAAGGCGGCGACACGCGCTTCCACGAAGCCGGCCAGATCGTGCGCCCGGCCGAAGGCCTCGCCTGCGTGTTTCTCCACCATCAGCTCCACGCCGGCGAAGAGGTGCAACGCGGGGAGAAGTGGGTGCTCCGCACCGACGTGATGTACGACCTGGACGGCTGAGGCGCGGTGGAGCCGAGGGAGGCACGCAGCGTCCCGGCGCTGGCCCGCGCGCTCGTCACGCTCGGTCTGCTCACGGGTCCGCTCGGGTGCTCGGAGGCGTGGTGAGCCAGGTTCTGAGCGGCGTCTCTCGAAACACGCGGAGGAGCGACGAGGATGACTCCTCGAACCAGACGATGCACTCTTCCGGGTTGACCCAGATCCCCTTGCCCACGACGTCCATCAGGGCCTCGGGCACCCACGAGAGGAGCTGCGTCGCCTCGGCCTCGTTGGCCTCTGGATCCTCGAAGAGACCGACCCACGTGTCCCGGGGCGGGCAGTTGAAGACGTCGAAGAATCCGTGGGTCTCCGCCTGTGCCGCACCGCAACAGAGGTTGGCGTCCGGGTAGTAGAGGAGGAGGCGGCCGGCAGGGCGGCCCAGCTGCGCCTGAACGCCGAGATGCGCCCGCCGGTCGTGCACGACGTCGTCCACGGAGTCCCGGCGCGATGCAGGAAGCGGCATCACCTCGAACGTGCGCAGCGCGGAGGCGGAGCGGCGCGCGCACCACGTGGCGGCTTCGCGCAGCCTCAGGTCGAGGTCCTCGATGGGAGTCCGGTCGTTTCGGAAGTACGCAGCGCGTCCCGCCTCGAGTCGTTCCAGCCACACCGCGGCCGAGGTCATCGACCCTTCCTATCGCGGCGACGAGGCGAGGTCACCCGGCGAGGTCACCCGTCCACGAGAGCGAGACCGGGGCCAATGCGTGGAGGGATCCCGATCCGTGGCGCCGTGCTCTGCGTCGCGGCCGGTCCTCGATGGGGCGCATCACATAGACCGTTGCTTCGGGGCACCGGTCTCGGTAGCCAGTCGTCATGAGCCGCTTCCTCGCTTTGGCCGTCGTTGGTGTGACCCTGGGCGCGTGCGCCGGCCAGCTCCGGGCCGTGTCGTCGGGGCTGATCGGGTGCAGCCCGGACGACGTCACCATCAGCAACCGGAGGGAGCGCCTGACCGTCGTGACCTGGGATGCGACCTGCCGGGGGCGCCTCTACCGCTGCTCGTCCATCGACGAGGCCATCGCCTGCTCGCCGGACTCGGCGGGCTCCGCCCCGGTGGTGCGGTCGCGGCCGGCGCAGATTCCCGCTTCCTGGGGCGAGCGTTTCATCGAACGCCACTACGAGCGCCTGACGCCTCGGCTAGCCCAGTGCCTCGACGCGACCACGCCGGACGCGGTCGTCTTCGTCATCGCCTACGACGGCTACGGGCGACCCACCGACGGGCGCTTCATCACGGACCTTCCGGAGGCGCAGAGCTCCTGCCTCGTGAGCACCGTCCAGTCGGCGCCGCTCTCCGGCCGGGTGCGCGCGCAGAACACCTACGTGCGGATCACGCTCCGGCCCGAGGGTACACAGGCGCGCTTCGTCGGCAGCCTG
>CALCTH010000371.1 GCA_937893795.1 uncultured Myxococcales bacterium
GGCGGTGGATGGCGATGGGGGCGGGGTTGCCGTGCGGCGGCTGCGGCAGCGCCCGCACGGCCTGGACCCGCGGGCCGTCCCGGAGCGCGTCCCCGAGCCGCGCGCCGCCGCGCCGAAGCTCGCGTAGCCGCGGCCCCGCGGCGCCGACGGCCCGCGCGTCGTCGAGGTCGTGCAGGCGGCGGACGAAGGGAAGACGGGGATCGATGGGCTCGCCAATACGCATGTCCCCAGAGGGTAGTGGCAGACCCTCCCCAAGGGGAGGCTCCGTCACGCCGTGCCACTGCCCGTGCCCGGGAAGCCTTGCGCCTACCGCGCCTACTCGGCCTTGGCCGCCAAGCTCGCGTAGTCCCGCCCGGCCTCGACCTCGGCCGTGACGGGCAGCCCGCTCGGCTGCCACCCCGGCTCGACCATCTCGCCGAAGGTGCCGCGCTTACCGTCGAAGCCATTCACCTGGTCGGCTAGCTGCGTGAAGCCGGCCGCCTCGAGCTTCGCGACCGCCGCCTTCGAGCGGCCGCCGGCCTTGCAGGCGAGGATGAGCTTCGCGTCCTTCGCGAAGGCGGCCTCCACCACCTTCAGGAAGTCCGGGTTGTCGACCATCTGGCCGTTCTCCAGATGCTTGAGCGGGACGTTGAAGGCGCCCGGCGGGTGGCCGCCCTCGAACTCCGGGATGGAGCGCACGTCCAGGTAGGCCCAGCCCGTGTCCATGCGCTCTTCGGCCTCTTCGGGGGTGATGGCTTCGCTCATCTCGTCGCTCCTCGGACCTTCGACGCGCCAGCCTTCGGAGCGTCACCGCCCCTGCCGGCGGGGGTCTCCTCGCCCGTGAAGAAGCTCTCCAGGCTCCGGCGCTCCGGGCGTACCGCCACCACCCGGGCGCCGCCGTCGAGGGCCTGGCGCAGCGTCGCGTCGACCGCCTCGGGGGCCACGTCGACGAAGAGGCTCGCGCTCCCCTCGTGCACCGCGCGCGACCCTTCGCGCTCCGCAAGGCGCCCCCTCAGCTCGGCGCTGGCGCCCGCGAGCTCGATCTCCGTCCGCCCTTCGGCGCTTCCGAGGAGCGCGCTCAGGGCGCCCTCCGCGACGACCTCGCCCCTCCGGAGGATCACCGCCCGGTCGCAGAGCATCTCCACGTCGCTGAGGATGTGGCTCGTGAAGACCAGGGTCTTGCCCGCCTTCTTCTGCGCCAGCAGGAGGTCCCGGATCTCCTTGCGTCCCACGGGGTCGAGGCCGCTCATGGGCTCGTCCAGGATCAGCAGATCCGGGTCGTGCATCAGCGTCTGCGCCAGCCCGACCCGCTGCATCATGCCCTTCGAGAACTTCCCGATGGGGCGGTCCTCGGCGTGGCCGAGCCCCACCCGCTCGATCATCTCGGGGATGGCCTTGGCGCGCTCGGCGGCGCGCATGCCGAAGAGGCGCCCGCAGAGATCCAGGAACTCCGCGGCCCGCAGGTAGCCGTATACGTAGGGGTTCTCGGGCATGTAGCCGAGGCGACGGCGCACGCTGGGGTCCGCCGGGTCGCCGCCGAAGATGCGCACCGAGCCCGCCGTCGGGAAGCAGAGCCCGAGGAGCGTCTTGATGGTCGTGGTCTTCCCGGCGCCGTTCGGGCCGAGGAGCCCGAAGATCTCCCCGGGACGCACCGTGAAGGACACGTCTCGCACGGCCTCGACCTTCCGGCGCCAGAAGCCCACGCGATAGGTCTTCACGAGCCTTTCGACCCGCAAAACGGCGTCCGCGACCGTCTCCGCGGCGGCCTCGCCCTCGCGCGTCACCAGACCCCCTCTGCGTGCGCGCCCCGGAGCGCCTCGCACACGCGGGCGGTGTCTTCCGGTCGAAGCTCGGCGTGGAGCGGGAGCGCCACGCCCTCGCGCGCGAGCCGTCCGGCCACCGGCGCCTCGCCCCGCGCCCCCGCCAGGCTCGGAAGCCCCGTCAGGTCGTAGGAGAGCCGACCCGCCTGGATGCCGCGCGCGCGGAGCGCCGCGATGAGCGCTTCGCCCGCGCCCGCCTTCCCGATGGGCACGACGCCGAAGGTCTGCGCGTTGCTGGCGCCGTGCTCTCGCTGGAGCTCGAGCGGCAGCTCCGCGAGGCCTTCCCGAAGCTCCGTCGCTCGGGCGCGGCGCGCGTCCACGATGGCGTCGAGGCGCCGAAGCTGCGCCCGGCCGAGGGCGGCCCCGAGGTCGGTCAGCCGGTGGTTTCCGGCCGCGCTGGCGCCCTTTTTTTGCATGGTTGCTGCTTGTG
>CALCTH010000372.1 GCA_937893795.1 uncultured Myxococcales bacterium
AGCGCCGAGCTCAGCTCGCCGAGCGTGCAGCGCTTCGTGGCCTCCATGAGGCTCTCGAAGAGGTTGCCGTGGCCCAGGGCCGTCTCCTGGAGCGCGGCGAGGTCGGCGTCGGCGCGGACGCGGTCGCGGGCCTGGACGGCCTTCCGGGAGGCGATGGCGTACTGCTTCTCCGCCTCCGTCGAGCGGATGACCTCTTCCGGGATGATGGTCGGGCTGCCCTTAGGGTCGAGGAAGGTGTTCACGCCGATGATGGGCAGCTCCCCCGAGTGCTTCAGCGACTCGTAGTGGAGCGACTCCTCCTGGATCTTCGTCCGCTGGTACATGCGCTCCATGGCGCCGAGCACGCCGCCGCGCTCGCTCAGCCGGATGAACTCCGCGTACACGGCCTCTTCGACCAGGTCCGTGAGCTCGTCGATGATGAACGCGCCCTGCAGCGGGTTCTCGTTCTTCGCGAGCCCCAGCTCCTCGTTGATGATGAGCTGAATCGCCAGCGCCCGGCGCACGCTCTCTTCCGTGGGCGTCGTGATCGCCTCGTCGTAGGCGTTCGTGTGGAGCGAGTTGCAGTTGTCGTAGATGGCGTAGAGCGCCTGCAGCGTCGTCCGGATGTCGTTGAACGCGATCTCCTGCGCGTGCAGGGACCGGCCGCTCGTCTGGATGTGGTACTTCAGCTTCTGCGAGCGCGCGTTGCCGCCGTACTTGCGGGCGATGGCCTTGGCCCAGATGCGCCGCGCCACGCGGCCGATGACCGCGTACTCGGGGTCCGTCCCGTTCGAAAAGAAGTAGCTGAAGTTCGGCGCGAAGTCGTCGATCTTCATGCCGCGCGACAGGTAGTACTCGACGAAGGTGAAGCCGTTCGCGAGCGTGAACGCGAGCTGGCTGATCGGGTTCGCCCCGGCCTCGGCGATGTGATAGCCGCTGATGCTCACGGAGTAGAAGCGCGTCACCGCGTGCTCGATGAAGTACGCCTGAATGTCGCCCATCATCCGGAGCGCAAACTCGGTGGAGAAGATGCAGGTGTTCTGCGCCTGGTCCTCCTTGAGGATGTCGGCCTGCACCGTGCCGCGGACGGCCTTCAGCGTGTCCGCCTTGATGCGCGCGTAGGTCTCGGCGGGCAGGAGCTCGTCGCCGGTCACGCCGAGGAGCAGCAGCCCGAGCCCGTCGTTCCCCTCGGGGAGCTCGCCCTGGTAGCGCGGCCGCGGCACGCCGCGCTCGGCGTACAGGGCATCGATGCGCCGCTGGACCTCCTCGGCCTTCCCCTCGGCGCGGAGGAACTTCTCGCACTGCTGGTCGACGGCGGCGTTCATGAAGAAGCCGAGCAGCATCGGCGCCGGACCGTTGATGGTCATCGACACGCTGGTCGCCGGGTCGCAGAGGTCGAAGCCGCTGTAGAGCTTCTTGGCGTCGTCGAGAGTGGCGATGCTGACGCCGGAGTTGCCGATCTTGCCGTAGATATCCGGGCGCGAGTCCGGGTCCTCGCCGTAGAGCGTGACCGAGTCGAAGGCCGTGCTCAGGCGCTTCGCGGGCATGCCGCGGGAGACGTAGTGAAAGCGCCTATTCGTTCGCTCGGGGCCGCCTTCGCCGGCGAACATGCGCGCCGGCGCCTCGCCCTCGCGCTTGAGGGGGAAGACGCCGGCCGTGAAGGGGAACTCGCCGGGCAGGTTCTCGCGGAGCCGCCAGCGCAGGATGGCGCCCCAGTCTGCGTCCTTCGGCAGGCTGACGCGGCGTACGGTGTTGCCGCTGAGCGTGCCGCGCGTGAGCGGCTGCCGGAAGGTCTTGTCGCGGACCGTGTACTCGTAGTGCTCGCCGGCGTAGCGCGCGACGACCTCAGGCCACTCGCGAAGCAGGGCCTTCGACGGGCCGCTGAGGCGGGCGAGCAGCCCGTCGTAGCGCGTGCGCAGCGTGGCCACCTCGGGCCCGTCGTCGGCATGGCTGCCCGGGTCGGCCAGCGGCGCGAGGTCGGCCTCCTGGCCGCGGAGCGCTTGAATGGCCCCGGCGACCTGAAAGGCGCGGCGCGCGAGCGCCACGTCGGCGTCGACCAGGGCTTCGTAGCGCCGGCTCTCCTCGACGATTTCGGCGAGGTAGCGCGTGCGCTCGGGCGGCACGATGAACCGCTTGGCGCTCTCGCCCTCGGCGGGGACCAGGTTCGGGGCGAGCACGCCGGTGCGCTCGTGAATGGTGTCCATGACGCGCCGGTAGAGCGCGTCGGTGCCTGGGTCGCCGAACTGCGAGGCGATGGTGCCGAAAGCGGGCATGGTGGCCGGGTCGGCATGAAAGGCGCCGCGGTTCCGCTGCATCTGCTTCCGCACGTCGCGGAGGGCGTCCTGCGAGCCGCGCTTGTCGAACTTGTTGATGGCGACGACGTCGGCGAAGTCGAGCATGTCGATCTTCTCGAGCTGCGTCGCGGCGCCGTACTCGGCGGTCATGACGTAGAGGCAGACGTCGGCGTGGTCGGTGATGGCCGTGTCCGACTGCCCGATGCCGCTCGTCTCGACGATGACCAGGTCGAAGCCGGCCGCGCGGCACACGTCGATGGCGTCCTGCACGTGCCGGCTGAGCGCGAGGTTGGCCTGGCGCGTGGCCAGCGAACGCATGAACACCCGCGGGTGGTCGATGGCGTTCATGCGAATGCGGTCGCCGAGCAGCGCGCCGCCACTGCGGCGCCGGCTCGGGTCGATGCTGAGCACGGCGAGGCGCGCGTCGGGCTGGTCGCGGAGAAAGCGCCGCACGAGCTCGTCGACGAGCGAGGACTTGCCGGCGCCGCCGGTCCCGGTGATGCCGAGCACGGGCACGGTGCGGGTGCTCTTCGCCTTCGCCGCCTCGCGGAGCTGCGGTCCCACGGCCTCGCCATGGTTCTCGGCGAGCGTGATGAGCCGCCCGAGCGCGAGCGGGTCCGTGGCGTCCATGCGCCCGAGCAGCGTGTCCAGGTCACCGGGCCCCACGGTGGCGAAGTCACACCCCTCGAGGACCTGGTTGATCATGCCCTGAAGCCCGAGCGAGCGGCCGTCGTCGGGGCTGAAGAGCTTGGCCACGCCGTGCGCGTGCAGCGTGTCGATCTCGTCGGGCAGGATGGTCCCGCCGCCCCCGCCGAAGATCTTCGCCTGCGACCCCTTCTCGCGCAGCAGGTCGACCATGTACTTCAGGTACTCGACGTGCCCGCCCTGGTAGCTCGTGATGGCGATGCCCTGGGCATCCTCCTGCACGGCGCAGTCGACGATTTCGGCCACCGACCGGTTGTGCCCGAGGTGAATCACCTCTGCCCCCGACGCCTGCAAAATGCGCCGCATGATGTTGATGGCCGCATCATGCCCATCGAAGAGCGACGCGGCCGTGACGATGCGGACGGGATGGGTGGGGGCGTAGGGAGCGCCCTGGGGAGGCGCGGTCATGGGGAGGGTGTGCCGCAGGTCGGGGGAGGAGGGAAGGCGGGGGGTTGAGAGTCGTCAACGCTTACCGGCCGGGCCGCAGAACGCCAGACATGGCTCTTCTACTCAGCACCGACGAACCATTTTTGCAGGCCGCAGCGGCCGGCCAATGGTCTCGGTTCGTACGGCGTCAATCCCTAGGGCCGCGCATAAGCCAAAGGAAGCTAGCCCCTCATATCGGAATACCTGCTCGTCACAGTCCCGGAACCCGTCGCCCTCATCAGCGATGCGTCAAGGAGCAGGAGCGACAGCAGGTCCATACACAGAGAGGAGACAAACGGCTCGTCCTCTACGCGAGCAGCCTTGGGACCCGGCCACTGGCCACACATGCTAAGCTCTCACCGATGGCAAGCATTGGATCGATAGTGATACGACCCGGAATGCAGGGCGCATGCTTCCCAGTCGTGGGCGCTAGAACCGCAAACCTGCCTACCAAGGCCGGTAGCAGCATCGAGATGAAGGAGGGCGTACCTTGGGCTGTCATTCATCT
>CALCTH010000373.1 GCA_937893795.1 uncultured Myxococcales bacterium
CACCGTCGCGTCCACGGCGGGCCCCCGCTCGCGCGCTCCGAGCGCCCGGTCGAGAGTGTCCACGCTGAGCGGCGTCACGGTCCCCTCGTCTGGGGCCACGAGCGTGAGCAGACGCCAGCGCCCCTCGACGAAGCGCGGCGCCGGCATGAGCGCTTCGACGCTCGCCACGAAGGGCCGCTCGCCCTGGAAGGCCCACGCCACGCGCACGGGACGGCCGAGCACCAGCTGAGCCCGGTCGGCGAGGTCCGCGGCGTCCTCGGCGACGTCCCGGCGAAGGACGTCGCCGTTGACGTCCGCGCGCCCCGCGCGCCGGTCGATGCGCCACTCTTCGCGCCCGCCTTCGCCGCGCACGACGATGGCCTCCGTGTCGCCGCCCTCCGGGTCGACGCTGGCGGCCACGCCGAAGGGCCCCGGGGAGGCCTGGCCCTCCGCGAGAACGGGGAGCCCGGCCTTCGCGAGGGCCGCGCGCAGCGCGGGGTCGCCGTCACGCTCCGGAGGCGCCCCGGGAGCTCGCCGGGCCGCCTCCGGGCTGGGGTCGATCTCGGGTGGCGCGGACAAGGCCCCCGAGTGTGTCAGCGCTCGACGATGAGCGCGAGCCCCTCGCCGCCGCCGATGCAGATGCTCGCCATGCCGCGCTTGGCGTTCTTGCTCTCCATGGCGTTGAGCAGGGTCACCAGAATGCGCGCGCCGGAGGCGCCGATGGGGTGGCCGAGGGCGATGGCGCCGCCGAGGACGTTCATCTTGTCGTGGGGGACGCCGAGCTTGGTCACGCAGCTCATGGACACCACCGCGAAGGCCTCGTTGACCTCGAAGACGTCGATGTCGTCGACGCCGAGGCCCGTGCGGGCGAAGGCCTTCTCCATGGCCCCGACGGGTGCCGTGGTGAACCACTCTGGCGCCTGGGCGTGCGCGCCGTAGCCGGTGATCTTGCCGAGGGGCTTCAGCCCGAGGCGCTCCACGGCCTCGCCGCTCGCGAGCACGAGCGCGGCGGCGCCGTCGTTCAGCTTCGAGGCGTTGGCCGCGGTGATGGTGCCGTCCTTCTGGAAGGCCGTGCGCAGCTTGGGCATCTTCTCGAAGTTGGCGCGCCCGGGCTCCTCGTCAGTGTCGACGACGACGTCGCCCTTGCGGCCCTTCACGGTCACGGGCGCGATGACCCTCGCGAAGGTGCCGTCCTCCTGGGCCTTCTTCGCCCGGGTGTAGGACGCGCGGGCGTACTCGTCCTGAGCTTCGCGGGAGAAGCCGTTCTCCTTCGCGTTCAGCTCGGCGGCGCTGCCCATGTGGAAGTCGTTGTAGGGGTCCCAGAGGCCGTCGTGGACCATTGAGTCGATGGCGGTCTTGGGCCCCATGCGGTACCCGGCGCGGGCACCGGGGAGCAGGTAGGGCGCCTGCGACATGTTCTCCATGCCACCGCTGACGACGACCTCCGCGTCACCGAGGGCGACGCTCTTGAAGCCGAGGATGGTCGCCTGGAGACCGGAGCCGCAGACCTTGCCGATCTGCGTGCAGGGCACGCTTTGGGGGAGGCCGGCCGCGAGCGCCGCCTGCCGCGCCGGCGCCTGGCCGAGACCGGACGTGAGCACGTTGCCGAAGAAGACCTCGCCGACGTCTTCCGGCTTCACGTTCGCGCGCTCGAGGGCCGAACGAATGGCGACGGCGCCGAGCTCCGTGGCGGGGACGGAAGCGAGAGCGCCCTGGAAGGCGCCGATGGGGGTGCGGGCGATGCCGACGATGAAGACGTCGCGAGCCATGGGAGAGACCTCGTTTGGAAGCGCGGAGCACGACCGCTCCGCTTCGGCTTACCGGAGCCCTAGCGTGGCGCCCGGCGACCGAGGTCTAGTACCCGCGGGCGGCGCGTCGAGAGTGTCGACGCACGCCCCGCTGGGATCGCGGCGATGGACCGCTTGGTGGGCGATGCTGGATTTGAACCAGCGACTTCCTCCGTGTGAAGAAGGCACTCTACCCCTGAGTTAATCGCCCGGGGCCGCCTCGCGGCGGGCCGTGTGGTTAGCACGCCCCCTCTCGGGGGCAAGCCAGTGCGTCAGCGCTTGTCGGCGTCGTCGCCGATTTTCGCGCGGAGCAGATCCCCGAAGGTACCGAAGCCCTTCTTCGAGGCCTCCTTGCGGTACTCGCGGACGGCCTTGCGCTCCTCGTCGAGGGCGATGCCCTTCACGGAGCACTTCAGCTGTCCGTCGCGGTCGGTTCCGATGACCTTGACCTCGATCTCGTTACCGATGGCGTAGACCTTCTTGCGGTTCGGGCCCTCGACGGGGAGCTCCCGGTTGGGCACGTAGCCTCGGCCACGCTTGCCCAGCACGCCCGCGACCTGGACGAAGATGCCGTGGTGCTCGGTGCGCTCGATGGTGACCTTGATGTGGGAGCCCGGCTTGAGGCTTCGCGGCGCCTTCGTGGGGTCGAGCTCGCCGCGCTCGAGGGCCGCCACGTCGGCGGCGGAGAGCTTCGAGAGCGAGATGCGCCGGCTGCCGCGGTCGACGCGCTCGACCACCACGTGGATGGTCTCGCCTTCCTTGACCACCTGCCCGGCGTGCTTGAGATCCTTGCCGCCCAGCTCGGAGATGTGGAGGAGCCCTTCGACCCCCGGTGCGACCTCGACGAAGGCACCGAACTCCGCCGTGCGGACGATGGTGCCCTGGCGCGCCATGCCCGGCTTGAGCACGTCCTTGTGCGCGTCGAAGGGGTCCGGCAGGCAGCGCTTGATGGAGAGCGAGAGCTTGCCGAAGCGGTCCTTGCGGGTGGCCGGCTGGACCTTGAGGACCTCGACCGCGACCGCGTCGCCGACCTTGACCGCGTCCGCGGGACGTACGCCGCGGGACCACGCGATCTCACTCTGATGCACGAGCCCCTCGACGCCCTGGCCGACGTCGACGAGGGCCCCGTAGTCGCGGACCTCGGTGACCGTACCGTCGAGCTTCTCGCCGACCTTCATGGCCTTGAGGCGGTCGCGCGCCTTCTTGCGGAGCTCGCGCTCGAGGACGCCGCGGCGGCTGACGATGATGCTCTTGCCGCCACGAGCGGGCGGGAGCGAGAACTCCACCTTGCGCCCCAGGAAGGCCACGGGGTCCGTGATGGGCTCGAGGGACATGCCGCTCGCGGGGCAGAAGGCCCGGATGCCTTCGACCAGCACGTCGAAGCCGCCGCGGTTGAAGCCGTAGACGACGCCCTCGACGCGGACGCGCGCTTCCGCCGCCTGGTGAATGCGCGCCTTGGCGCGCGGTCGCACGACGTTGCGGTTGACGATCACGATGTGACCGCTCTCGGCGACGGCGCCGATGCGGCCGCGGAAGACGCTCCCGACCTCCGGTGCCTCGTCGGCCCACTCCACGGGGGGCGCTGGCGGAGGCTCGGGGGCGGCGACGACCTTCGCGGCAGGAGGCCCATCCGTGGCCGTCGCCGTCTCGGGCTCCGTGACCGTCGCCGTCTCCGCGTCCGGCGTCTCCGAGGCCGCTTCGGCGTCCGCGGGCGTCTCCGGGGCCGCCTGCGCTTCCGCCGGCGTCTCCGAGGCTGCCTCCACCTGCGCAGGCGTCTCCGGTTCGGCAGGCGTCTCCGCGGCCGCCTCGGGCGTCTCGGGGCTGGCTTCGACGGGCGCTTCGGCCGTCTCGGAGGGCGCCTCGGCGGCGGGCTCCGCCGTCGCGTCCGGAGCGGGCGCACCGACGGCGGTCTCCACGCCCGTGGCCGGAGCCTCCGGCGCCGGGGGCTCCGGGATCGCGCGAGGCTCGAGGGCGTCGACGGTCGCGGTGGCGCGACCGAAGAGATCCAGCGTCGCCGCGCCGTGGTCGACGCGGGTCACGACGCCGGCGATGACGTCACCGACGCGGAAGCCGTGGCGCAAGGCCGCACCGCGGTCGAAGTACGCGCTGAAGGCCTGCGTCGTTCGCTCGCCCCCTTCGCCGCCCTC
>CALCTH010000374.1 GCA_937893795.1 uncultured Myxococcales bacterium
CGAGGCGCTTTCGCTCCCGGGGACTCGCGCCGTGGGCGCCCCAACCCACGGCGTTTCGTGCCTCGCAGACCGGCTTTGTCGTTCAGCCGCCGAGGAGTGGGGGGCGGCGGTCTCTCCAGGGGCGGGCGGTCTCGAGCTGGTGGGCGAGGCGCAGGAGGCGCGCGTCCTCGCCGAAGCGCCCGGTGAAGAGCGTCCCGATGGGGAGCCCTTCGGTCCAGACGAGCGGCACGTTCATGCTCGGCTGACCCGTGAAGTTCGCCACGGGCGTGAAGGGGATGAAGTCGTAGACCCGTTCGACGGCCTTCCTCATCACACCGGGGAGGCGGAGCGGCGCCGTGCGGTCCGCCCGCGCGATGAGCGCCTGGAGCGCCGCCTCGGCCCCGGTCGCGTTGAGCGCGCCGATGGGGACCGGTGGGGCGCCGAGCGTCGGCGTGAGCACGACGTCGTAGGCTTCGTAGCGCCGCTGGAGCCTCCGGGACTCCGCCTGAAGCGCGCGCTGCGCCGCCACGACGTCTGCGCCCGTCGCGAGCCGACCGATGAGGCGCGTGAGCCAGGTGGTCACCTCGAAGTCTCTGGACCGCGGCCGCACCCCGGCCTTCCGTCCGAGCTCGTCGATCTCGGCGGCGGTGTTGGCGGCAACGACGGTCAGGAAGGCCTCGGCGAGGGCGAAGGGCGCATGCCCGGGCGCGACCTCCTCGACCTCGTGGCCGAGCTCGGTCAGGAGCGACGCCACCTCGCGCACCGCCGCCACGCAGTGCGGATGGACCGTCGAGGGCATGGCCGGGTCCGTGTGGAAGGCGACGCGGAGCCGGCCCACGGGCGTCTTGAGCGCCTCGAGAAAACCCTCGGCCGGCGGCGGATGGTAGGGCGCCCAAGGCTCCACGCCGGCGATGGCGTCGAGGGCCGCCGCCGAGTCGCGGACGCTCATCGTGAGGACGTGCTCGATGGCGTACCCGCTCCAGAGCTCGCTCGCGTCGGGCCCCGTGGGCGCCCTGCCGCGGGTCGGCTTGAGGCCGAAGAACCCTCCGCACGCCGCCGGAATCCGAATGGAGCCGCCCCCGTCTCCGCCCTGCGCCATCGGCACCACGCGCGCCGCCACCGCGGCTCCGGCGCCCCCGCTGGACCCGCCGGCGGTTCGCGCGAGGTCCCAGGGGTTCCGCGTGGGCCCGAAGCGCTCGGGCTCGGTCACCGGCTGGATTCCCAGCTCCGGCGTGTTGGTCTTGCCGAAGGAGACGAGGCCCGCCTCGCGGTAGCGCCGCACGAGCTCGCTCTCGACGGTGGGGACGACGTCCGGCGCGAAGCGAGATCCGTTGGAGGTCGGCACCCCCGGAACCGTCAGACCGAGGTCCTTCAGCAGGAAGGGCACGCCAGCGAAGGGACCCCCACCGCGCCCGGCGTCGATGCGCGCCGCGGCCTCGCGCGCATGGTCGGCCATGGGGTGGATGACGGCGTTGAGCGCACCGTTGCCGTCCTCGCGGCGCGCCAGCGCGGTCTCGAGGAGGTCGGCCGCGCTCACGCGCCGGCGGCGTACTTGCTCGGCCAGCCCGAGCGCGTCGAACTGGTCGTATTCGTCGAAGATCACGGGCCCGAGCCTACATGGAAGCCAAGCGCCCCGGCCGGAACGTCCGTTCGTGGGACTTCTCCTCCCTTCGGGATTCTCTTCTTTGCGAGGGCCCGCGCGCACTCGGTAAACTGCGCGTTCGGTGAACGTGTCGGCCGAGGCCCCTGCGGACGAACGCCCGGCGCTGCTCGTGCTGGGACGGGGCGAGCCCATGCAAGCCGCGTTGGCTCATGCCCTCGAGCGCCACGCGGCCTCCGTCGACACGGCCCCCGAGGGCTCCCTCGCCGCCGCCGCCGCCGCGCTCGCACCCGACGCCATCGTGCTCGTGGGGGACGCGGCGCGCCGCCCCGAGTCCGTGCTCGACGAGCTCGCACAGGCGCCGCTGACCGCCTCGATCCCGGTCATCGTGCTGGCGAGCGAGGAGAACCTGCAGGCGCGCCTCCTCGCCGAGCGTCGCGGCCTCTCGCTGGTCGTGCGGAGCGCGAGCGTGGACGCGATGGCGACGCAGATCGCCAGCGCCGCCCAGGACGCCGTCGCCGGGGGCGGCCCGAGCCTGCCCGCGGGGCCTGGCGGTCACCGGGCGCGCGCGACGGTTCGCGAGGTGCTCGACATCGTCCAGCGTGAGCTGAGCTCGGGCATCGTCTCCATCCGGAAGGAGGGCGATGACGATGCGACGCAGGCCGCGCGCCTGGTGCTTCGAGAGGGCCACAGCGTCGACGCCGCCATCCAGCAGTTCGTCACCCGGCTGACTCCGCTCCTCGAGGAAGAGCAACCGCTCCGCTTCGAGCTCATCGAGGGCGCGGAGGGGCGCTTCGACGTACTCGACGGAGAGGACACGGCCGGTGACCTCGCGGTGTTCTCGGGCCGGCGACTCCTGCTCGTGGAGGACGACGCCGCCGAGGCCGCCGCCCTCGCGCAGGAGCTTCGAGCGCTGGGCTCGCAGGTCGTGGTGGCCACGAGCGCGGGCACGGGCCTCGACCGTGCGCGCACCCTCGACCCGGAGGTGGTGCTTCTCGCGGAGCGCGGCCTCGACGGCGCCGGTTGGGGGGTTCTGCGACGCACGCGGCGCGACCTTCTCTTGCGCTGGGCGAGCCTCCTGGTCTTTCGACGCCGTGAGCTGCTCCCCGACGACGCCGCGCCGCGCACCGATCGGCTGGCCGCTCGCCTCGCCCCGCTGGTCGCGGCGGACGGTGAGGTTGGCGCGCAAGCCGAGCATGAGGCGAGCTTCGAGACCCGTCTCGAGAGCATCGGCCCCTCGCGGCTGCTCCGGGCCCTCGCGAGCGCCGGGCCGACGCTGCACGCGACGGTGCGGCACCCCCGCGCGATCGTGGAAATCGACGTGGCCGAGGGCGTCCTCGCCGGCGCCGAGGCGGTGCGTATGGACGACGCCAGCCCGCGGCTCGGTGGCCCCGTGGCGCTGGCGGCGCTGCTGGCGCTCTCCTCGGGTCGCGTGCACGTGGAGCGGCGGGAGATGCCCGCCGCGACGAATCTCCTGATGCCCGTGGACGACGCGCTCCGCGCAGCCCTCGCGGAGCCGCTCCCGCTGCCGGCCTCCGTTCCCCCGGAGGCGCCCGAGGGTGTGGGGAGCAGCGTGCCCGGCGACCCGCGACCCTCCCTCGTCGACGAGCTGCGGAGCGTGCTCGACCGGCTGCACACGCGGGAGAGCCTGGACGCCGACGCACTCCCCGACCTGCGCGCCCCCGCCGTGCCCGAGCTCCCGCACGTCGCCACGCTCATCGGCCCTGCGCCGGCACCTCCGGGGGCTGGCGCGCCCCTGAAGGAGACCGTGGTTGCGCCCCCGATGCCGGAGGGGGTGGTGCCGGGTGGGCTCACGCGGCCACCGCCGAGCCGCGTGCTCACGGTCCCGGCGCCCTCGCCGCTCTCGCTGACTCCTCGGACCAAACCCTCGGACGAGCCGGCGCCCGCGTCGCCGGCGCCGAGCGCTTCGGCAGCCCCGAGAGTCTTCCCGCGTCCAGCCCAGACCTCGCGACCGCCGCCGGCCGACACCGAGGAGCCCCCCCCGCCCGCGCCCATCTCGTCCGGTCCCATCCCGCTCTCCACGGTGCCGCCCGACCCGCCGAGGCCGCCGCCGCGCGTGCCGCCGCCGGCGCCCGGGCTCCGGCGAAGCTCGCTGCCCTCGAAGGACCCGACGACGCCCATCGGCACGCTGCTGGGAGGCCAGGCGCCGCCTTCCCCCGTCACGGATGAGGGCGACGAGGCGACGCCGGAGACCGCCGACGCCGCGTGGCAAGCGCCCCCGAGGCCTCTCACGGCCGAAGCGGCGAGCCCCGCGGGCGAGGCCTCCGGCGTCGTGCCTTCCTGGCCACCGGCGAACGAGCCGGGGGCTGCGGG
>CALCTH010000375.1 GCA_937893795.1 uncultured Myxococcales bacterium
GGTCCTCCACGTCGTCGACGTCGCGCAGATCGCGGGCGAAGCGCTTCATCTCCGCGCGCACCACCTCGGCGGCCTCGTCGAGCACGGCCTCGTTGCCGACCGCCTCGGGCAGCCCCCGTGACGTGAGGTCGATGTCGCCCACGATGCCCAGCTCCGGGCTGATGGCGAGCGCGACGACCACCGCGCCGGACTCGCCGAGCCAGCGGCGCTCTCGGAGCGCGTCCTCGTCGACGGGACGGCCCCGGTCGACGTGCACGCGTCCGCTCAGCACCTCGCCCACCGCCGAGAGGCCCTCCGGCAGCACGCCGATGCGCGTCCCGTTCTCGACCACGAGCACGTCGTTCACGCCCGCGTCCCGGGCCAGGGCGCCGTGCTTCGTCAGGTGGTGGAAGGTGCCGTGCACGGGCACGCAGCCCTTCGGCCGGACCAGCTGGATGAGCGTGCGCTGCTCCCACTGGCAGGCGTGACCGCTCACGTGCACGCCGGGCGCGCCGTGACGCTCGTGCACCGCGACACCCTGCCGCTCGAGGTTGCAGACGACGTCGTGCACGATCTGCTCGTGGCCCGGGATGATCCTCGACGAGAAGACCACCTCGTCGCCGGGATCGAGCGCCAGGTGCTGGTGGTCTCGCCGCGCGAGGCGCGGGAGCGCTGCAGGCCATTCGCCCTGCGTGCCCGTCGCGAGCACGAGCAGCTGGTCCCGGGGCACGCGCTGCGCCTCGTCGGGCTCGACGAGGCGGGCGCTCGCCCCCGGGAGCATACCGAGCTCCCGGGCGATGCGCGCGTGCATCTGCACGGAGCGGCCCAGGAGCACGACGCGCCGGCCGTAGCGCTCGGCGAGCGCGAAGGCCGCCTGGATGCGGTACACGTTCGATGCGAACTGGGCGATGACCACGCGGCCTCGGGCGGCCCCCACGATCGCGCCGAGGGCTTCGGCGACGTCGGCCTCTTCGCCGCTCTCGCCGGGTACGTCGACGTTCGTCGAATCGCTCATGAGGAGCGCGACGCCCTCGTCCGCGGCCGCCTGGAGCGCCTTCCGGCCGAAGGCCTCACCGTCCACAGGGCGGTCCTCGATCTTGAAGTCGCCGCTGTGCACGACGGTGCCGCCGGGCGAGCGGAGCACCAGCGCCAGCGAGTCGGGGATCGAGTGATTCACGCGCACCGGCTCGACCTCCCAGGCCCCGATGCGCACGCGCACGCCGACCTCGAAGGCGTGGAGCGTCGGCCGGGGCAGGTCCGCGTGCTCTTCGAAGCGGTGGCGGATGAGCGCGATGGCGTAGGGCGGCGCCCACATGGGCGGCAGCGGGACGCCGGCCTCGAGGAGCGTGCGCACCAGGTAGGGCAGGGCGCCGATGTGGTCCTCGTGGCCGTGGGTGATCACGATGCCGCGCAGCCGCTCCCGCTCGGCCACGACGTGGTCGAAGCGCGGGTGGTCGAGGTCGATGCCGTGCACGCGCCCCGGAAAGGTCACCCCGCAATCCAGGACGAGCAGGTCGTCCCCGTGCGCGAGGGTCATGCAGTTCATGCCGACTTCGCCGAGGCCGCCGAGGGGTACGACCTCGACGCCGGCCCGAAGGCGTTCCTGGAGCTCGGGGGTGGGGTCCCGGGGCGGTGACTCGTTCACCCCGGGGTCGTAGTACGAGTCCGGGGCGGGGGCAGCCCCGCGACCGGGAGGGGCGGCCGGCGGCCAAAAGCTGAGCCGTTCACGGGGAATGGGCGCCGCCGCAGCGCGTTGACCCCCGCGCGAGGCGCGTGATAGGCCCCGCTGCCGCGCCGGAACATCGTGCTGCGCGGCCAAGGCTCCGCCGATGCGCTCCACCGACCCGACGCCGCTGCGCTTCCCTCGCCTCGCGATCGCGCTCGCCCTGACCCTCGCCTCGTCGCCCGCCCTGGCTCACGCGCAGGACGACGAAGAAGACGACGTGCTCCTCGAGGAGGAGGAGGCCTCGCCCGAGGGCGAGGGTGACGACGAGGATTACGACGACGAGGACTACGACGACGAGGAGTACGAGGACGAAGGCGATCTGCAGCTGCGCGCGCCGAGCCTCGGCATGCCCGACGTCGGGAGCGGCGAGGGCGATGCCGGCGAGGAGGACGAGGCCGAGGGCGACGACTACGAGGACGAGGGCGGCGACGAGGAGTGGGACGAGACCGAGCCCGTCGAGGACGACGCCGACCTGCTCGACGAGGTCGCTCCGCTGCCGAGCGCCGACCCCACCGTGGGCAGCTGGGAAGCGCCGCGCTCGACCTTCAGCATTCACGGCTACTTCCGCCTCCGCGGCGAGCTCCAGGACAACTTCTTCCTGGGCCAGGCGACGCGTCCGGGCGTGGCGGACTTCATCGGCAACCCGGACGGCGATCCGACCTTCGCCTACTGGGTGCCGGCCGATCGGGGCGTGAACCTCGAGGGCACGCCGGACCGGACCGGCGGCACCGACCGGCTCCGCTACGGGACCATGCGGCTCCGCGTGCAGCCCACGCTGGCCCTGAGCGACGACGTGCGGGTGCACGTCACCCTCGACGTCTTCGACAACCTGGTGCTCGGCTCGACGCCGGAAAGCCTCATCTTCGCCCCGACGAGCTCGGGGCTCCGGCCCCGGAGCCTCCCGCCGCCCATCGACAGCTACTCGCTGGCGCAGACGCCGCCCCAGGCCGGGCGCAACTCCTTCCGCGACGGCATCGTCGCGCGCCGCGCCTGGGCCGAGGTCACGAGCCGGGGCATCGGGCAGCTGCGCTTCGGCCGCATGGCGACGCAGTGGGGCCTCGGCATGATGCTCAACAGCGGCGACGACATCGACGGGGACTTCTCGAGCGAGGTCGACCGCGTGATGTACATCGCGCGCTTCGCCGGCTTCTACTTCATGGGCGCCTACGACTTCGCGTCCCAGGGCATCCAGCAGGGGCTGACGGACGATCTGCAGAGCCCGACCTTCGACCTGACCAGCGTCGACGACCTTCGCCAGTTCGCCTTCGCCGTGGCGCGCCGCACGGACGAGCGCGAGGCCAAGGAGACCCTCGCGCGCGGCGGCTGGGTGCTCGACGGCGGCCTCCACTTCCTCTTCCAGCGCCAGAACCGATCAGTACGGACGGGAACGGGAACCAGCGACCCGGATGGCGGCCCGACCTTCTTCGACTTCAACGCGCCTAACGCCTTCGCCGACGTCTTCGTCAATCGCGGGGCGCGCATCTTCACGCCGGACCTCTGGGCCCGCTTCCGCTGGGGCAGCCTCCGCCTCGAGCTCGAGGCCGCGCTCGTGGCCGGCGAGATCGACGACATCGACTCCACGCGCGCGGCCGACGACGTGACGCAGTCGCTGCAGCTGCTCCAGTACGGCTTCGCCTTCGAGAGCGAGTACCGGCTGCTGAACGACAAGCTCTACGTGCGCCTCTACACGGGCCTCGCGAGCGGCGACGCCGGCGTGGACGGCCTGAGCCAGCGCAACGAGCTGCTGCGCCAGCGGAGCAACACGGCGCAGCGCGCTTCGGCCTTCTCCTTCCACCCGAACTACCGGGTGGACCTGATCCTCTTCCGGAACGTGCTCGGCGCCGTGTCGAGCGCCTACTACCTGAAGCCGGGCCTCGGCTACGACGTCATCCGGAGCCCCTACGGTCAGCTCTTCGGCGCCAGCGTCGACATGATCTTCAGCCGCGCCATGCGGGAGGGGCAGACCTACAGCGCCTTCCAGGGCGGCGACGATCCGCAGCAGAACCTCGGCGTCGAGCTCGACTTCTCGCTCTACTACCGGAGCGAGGACGGTCCGCTCACCACGGACGGCTTCTACGCCCAGTTCAACTACGGCCTGCTCTTCCCCCTCGCGGGCCTCGAGCTGCCGAACGGCGGCGGCCTCGGCCGCGCGCAGACGCTGCGGCTCCTGCTCGGCGTCATCTTCTGAGCGCGCCCGCCGGGCGAGGGGCGGTCACCCCGCGGGGATCCGCCTCGCCTTGTGTCCGCGCGTGCCGTCGGCGATGACGGGGTCGTGGCCGGCAAGCGAAAGAAGAGCAGCCCCGCCTATGAGTGCACCGCCTGCGGCGCGCGGCAGAGCCGCTGGCTCGGCCGCTGCCCCGTCTGCCAGGCGTGGAACACGCTCGAGGAGGTGCTCCCGGGCCCGAGCGCCGCGGCCGTCGAGCGGAGCGGTGGAACGGCGCGCCCGGTGCGCGTGGCCGACGTCGACACGGACGACGCCCGGCGCCTGCCCACGGGCATCGCGGAGCTCGACCGCGCCCTCGGCGGAGGCCCCGTCGCCGGGGGCGTGATCCTCCTCGGCGGGGACCCGGGTATCGGGAAGTCGACGCTCCTCATGCAGGCCAGGGCCGCCCTCGGTTTGGCGGGCCCCCGGGTGCTCTTCGTGCGCGGTGTGTTGTGCGCGTCGCTGTGCGGGCTGGGCGCCCGGGGGCGCGCGGCGCCGGGCGTGGACGACGTGCGCCTCCTCGCCACGACGGAGCTCGAGGACGCGGAGGCGGCGCTCCAGGCCAAAGACGGGCCCGCCGTGGTCGTCGTCGACTCCATCCAGCCGCTGCGCTCGGGTCAGCTCGCGTCGGCCTCCGGCTCGGTCACGCAGCTCCGCGAGGTGACGGCGCGGCTCGTCGACCTCGCCAAGCGCCGGGGCGTCGCGCTCTTTCTCATCGGTCACGTCACCAAGGACGGCGCCCTGGCCGGCCCCAAGGTGCTCGAGCACCTCGTCGACACGGTGCTCAGCTTCGAGGGGGACCGAAGCCACGCCTTCCGCCTCGTGCGCGCGGTGAAGAACCGCTTCGGACCGGCGCAGGAGGTGGGCGTCTTCGAGATGGTCCGCGAGGGGCTCCGTGAGGTGCCGGACCCGAGCGCGCTCTTTCTCGCGGAGCGCCCGGCGGAGGCCTCGGGGTCGGTCGTGGTCCCCACGGCCGAGGGCACGCGCCCGCTCCTCATCGAGCTCCAGGCCCTCGTGGCGCCGGCCAGCTACGGGTCGGCGCGGCGCGTGGTGAGCGGCCTCGACGGAAGCCGCCTGGCCATCCTCCTGGCCATCCTGGAGCGGCGCGTGGGCGTCCGTCTGCACGACCGGGACGTCTTCGCGTCCGTGGCCGGCGGCGCCCGGGCCAGCGAGCGGGCCCTCGACCTCGCCCTGGCGGTGGCCGTGGTCTCGAGCGCGCGGGACCTCCCGGTCGCCGCGGACGTCGCCGTGCTCGGGGAGCTGGGCCTCGCCGGCGAGGTGCGCGCCGTGCCCCGCATGGGACCACGGCTCCTGGAGATCGCCAAGATGGGCTTCGCCCGCGCCGTGCTGCCGCGGGCCAACGTCGAGCGCCTCACGAAGCGCGAGCGCGGCCTCATCGAGCTCTCGCCGGTGCGCTCCCTCGACGAGGGGCTTCGAGCCGCCCTCGGCTGAGGTACCGTTCGGCTCCGCCCGGGCCTACTCGCGGAGCAGGGCTTCCGCCCGGTCCGCCAGGCGCCACCGGCGACAGAGCTCACCGTGCACGATGCCGTGGAGCTCGGCGTGGGCGCGGTTGAGGTCGTCGTTCACGACCAGGTAGTCGAAGAAGGGGTAGTGCTCGATCTCTTCCTTCGCCTTGGCGAAGCGACGCTCGAGGGACTCCGGGGACTCGGTCCCGCGTCCCTCGAGGCGCGCCCGGAGCTCGCTGAGCGAGGGCGGGAGGATGAAGACGCCGACGGCGGCCGGGATTTTCGCCTTGATCTGCCGGGCCCCCTGGTAGTCGACGTCGAAGAGGAGCGCGCGGCGCCCTTCGCGGCGCGCGTCGTCGATCTCGCTCATGCAGGTGCCGTAGAGGTTGCCGTGCACCTCGGCCCACTCGGCGAAGCGCTCTTCGGCCACCATGGCGCGGAAGGTGTCGGGGTCGACGAAGTGGTAGTCCTGGCCCGCGACCTCCGTCCGGCGCGGCGTCCGCGTGGTGTGGGACACGCTGAAGCGAAGCTCCTGCCCGAGCTGCTGGAGGAGCCGCCGCGTGAGCGTCGTCTTTCCGGCACCCGAGGGCGAGCTGATGATGAGGAGCAGCGGGTCGCTCACCGGGGCGGTGTAGCACGCGGCCGTGACGCCGCCGCGCGCCGCTAGAGCACGTTCTGAACTTGCTCCCGCAGCCGCTCCACGTCGGCCTTGAGCTCGACGACCACGCGCGTGATCTCGGCCGAGGGGGTCTTCGCGCCGAGCGTGTTCACCTCGCGCGCCATCTCCTGCAGCAGGAAGTCCAGGCGGCGCCCGTGGGCCGGGGCCTCGCTCGCCATCAGGTCCCGGAACTGCGCGGCGTGGCTGCCGAGGCGCGCCAGCTCCTCGCTCACGTCGCTCTTCTCGAGGAAGACGGCCACCTCGTGCTCGAGGCGCCCGGAGTCGAGGGGCAGCTCGCGCTCGGCGAGGAGGCGCTCGAGGCGTTCCCGGAGCCGCGCGCGATGCGCCTTCCCGAGCTCCGGGAGGGCCTCGGCGATCTGGGCGACGCGGGCCTCGAGCCCGTCCAGGTGCGCCTCGAGGTCCGATCGCAGGGCGGCGCCCTCGCGCCGGCGCATGTCCTCGAGGGCGGCCAGCGCGGCGCGGGTGGCCTGCTTCAGCGCCTCCCGGATCGGCGCTCCGTCGGCGCCGGAGGGCTTCTGGAAGAGATCGGGCACCGTTCCCAAAAGCGAGAGCGGCACCGGCGCGTCGGGGGCGAGCTCGTCCCGGAGCCGCTCGAGCTGCCGGAAGGCGGAGCGGGCACGCTCCAGGTCCAGATGGACCGCGCCGGCCAGCGCGCCTTCGGCCCGAACGCTGAGCTCCACGCGGCCGCGGCCGAGGCGCTTGCGCGCCAGCGCCTCCACGGCCCCGGCGTGCTCCTGGAGCGAGGGCGGAAGCTTGAGGCGGAGATCGAGGTAGCGGTGGTTGACCGAGCGCACGTCGACGGAGAGGCGTCCAGCGTCGCCTGCCTCCGCCTCCGCGGCCCCGTAACCGGTCATGCTCCGCAGCACGGTGGCCTCGCCTTTCGTGGCCGCCTCAGTCGTCGAGGCGCTTTTGACGCTTCATCCGCTCGAGCACCTTGGCGTACTCGACCTCGAAGTTCTGCGTGCCCTCTTGGAGGTTCTTGATCTTCGAGCGCACTTCCTTGTCGAGCTCGCTCTCGAGGTCCGAGTGCTCGCGGACGACGTGGGTGATCTTCTTCCGGAGCACGGGGTCGTCGGCGAAGATCTCGGCGACGTTGTTCGAGTGGAAGAGCATCTCGAGGAGCTGGCCCACGATGTAGGGGAGCTGCTCGTCGTTGGGCGGGAAGCCCCGCTCCTTGGCCACCTGGGCCTTCATCTTGCCGAGCACGCTGTAGGAGAGCCCGCGCTGCTCCATGCGCGTCTTGGCCTCCTCGAGCACCTGCCGGTCGCGCCGGATGAACTCCTTCATCACGGCCTCGAGGTCGAGGCGAAGCTCCGCCTCGTCCTCGACCTCGATGTCTTCGTCGCGCGTGAGGCTCCGCACGATGTCCTCGGCCATGGCCGGGACCTTGCCGTTGTAAAGACGCACCGCGCTGAGCTAGCGGGCCCACCCCTCGGGGTCAACCGGCGAGGCGCGTACGCATTCGGGTCATCAGCCCGTCCCAGCCTTCGCGGTCGATGATGCGGTTGAACTGGGACCGGTAGTTGCGCACGAGGCTGACGCCGTCCGTGACGATGTCGAAGACGCGCCACTCGTCGCCCGCGGCCTTGACCTGATAGTCGATGCTGACGGGCTCGAGTCGACGGTTCCGGGTCGAGCGCGCGACCGTCCGTACGAGCACCGCGGAGCCCTGGCGCTCGGCGCCGTCGACGGTGATGCGGAAGGAGAGCGTGCTCTCGAGGTTCTGCTGGTAGGAGCGCTCCACCAGCTGCCGGAGGATGCTCACGAACTCGCCCCGCTGGGCGTCCTCGAGGACGTCCCAATGGTCCCGAAGCGCGCGCCGCGACAGCTCCTCGTAGTCGAGGAGGTTGCCGAGCTGCGCCGTGAGCGCCTCGGCGCGTGCGTCATTCGCCGGCCGGCGGAGGATCGCGCGGACGGCTTCCGTGCGCCGTGAGATGAAGGCCTCCGCGGCGGCGGGGTCCCCTTGCGCGAGCGAGGGCGCAGCGAAGACGAGGGAGAGAGCGAGAGCGAGAGCGGGTTGGGCGAAACGCATGGAGAGCTCGTGGAGGTAGGGGGGCGCGTCCGTGGTGGTACGGAGTGTCGCCGCGGGGCCTCCCCTCGGTCGGGGCGGCCGCCGTGGCGTCACGTAGCTTCGGACGCAGGGCCCCCGCCGCCTATTCGCCGCGTAGCCGCCCTCACTCGCAGGGCGGCTCCCAGCCACCCTCGGAGACCAGCGGTCGCCCCACGGCGCGCGCGAGCGCCGCGACGGCGGTGTTCACCTCGCGTACGGCCGCCACGTGGCTGAAGCGGGCGGTGAAATAGGCCCTCAGCGCGTCGACCAGGTCCTTGGGCTCCGTGGCGCCGACGTCGTAGCCCTGGGCCGAGGCGATGAACCAGCGACGGGTCTGGCGCCGCGCCTCCTTCCACGCCGCCTCGCGTCGCTGGGCGTCCTCGTAGGCGCCGTGCGCCAGCTCCACCTCCAAGCGCAGCCCGAGCGTGGCTTCCTCGATGGAGGCGCGGGCCTCGTCGAGCTGGGCACGGGCGCGCCGCAGCCGCGCCGTGCGTCCGGGCACGTCGAGGCTCCAGCGGGCGACCAGCGCTGCCGCGAGCACGGGACGGTTGCCCGCGTCCTGGATGAAGGGGTTTTCGATGTCCGTGATGCCTGGCGCGCGGGTCAGCCCTGCCCGGAAGGCGAGGGCGAGGTCCGGCGTGAGGTCTCCCAGCGCGGCCTCCACGCCGGCCTGGCGCGCGCGCTCGGCGGCCTCGAGGAGACCCACCTCGGGGCGATGCTCGCCGGCCTCCGCGAGGAAGGCGGGGAGCTCGGCGGCCGTCAGCTCGAGCGGCTCCATCGGGCAGAGCGGCGCCGCGATGGCGTCGAGGCCCGTGAGCGCGCGAAGCGCCGCGAGCGAGGCGCGCTCCAGGCGCTCGGCCTCGGAGCCCCGGGCCTCCACCTCGGCCGCGGCGGCCGCGAGGCGGTAGCGGTCGAAGGGGCTCGCCGCGGGGTCGTCCTCGGCCAGGAGCTCGTCGAGGCGGGCGATGGCCCGGCGGAGCTGGCCCTGGCCTTCGTCGATCATCTGGGCGACGTCGAGCGCCAGCTGGAGGCCGAAGTAGGCCTGGCGCACGTCGTAGCGTAGCTGGGCGCGCTGCTGGCGCAGGCGGAGCTCCGCCGCCCGAACCCCCGCGTCCGCCGCGTCCCGGGCGGCGCCGAGGCGCCCGAAGGTCCAGAGCGGCACGACGCCCTCGGCCATGGCGGCGTAGACGGGGCGCCAGCGGTTTCCGAGGGGCAACTGGTCGTCGTCGGTGAAGATGGGCGTGCCGCGGGCCTCCGGCGCGATCGTGAGGCTCACGTCGGCGCGCCACCCGGCAAAGAAGGGTGAGAGCCGCGCTTCCAAGCGCTGCGCCTCCGCCGCGCGGAGGGCCGCGGCCCGGGCTTCGAGCGCGGGGTAGTGCGCCTCCGCCAGCGCCACCAGGGTCTCGAGGTCGCGCTGGGGCGGGCCGTCCGGAGCGGGCGGCGGGGACTCTTCGACGGGGTGCGATTCCTGCGCCCGCGCGCCCTCGGCCGCGATCGTCGAGCCGAGGGTCAGGAGCGCGAGCGCGCGTACGACCCTCGCCGTGGCCACGAACGCCTCAGCGCATCTTCGAGGAGCGCATGCGCGAGCTCATCATGCTCGAGCTCATGTTCTCCGTGTTGTACGTCTGGATGACCTGGTCCGTGAGGTCGAGGTTCGTGGGCACCCAGACCACGCCGCCTTCGTTGGCCTCGACGATGAGCGTGTAGCCCTCGCGCTGGCCGATGCGTCGGAGGATCTCCTGCATGCGCTCGAGGATGGATTTGGTGAGCCGCGCCTCCTGCTCTGCGAGCTCGCGCTGGAACTCGACGTAGGTGGACTGCAGCTCGACGAAGGCCTGCTGGTACTCCTCGATGCGCCGCTGCTTGGCTTCTTCGGAGAGAACGCCGCCCTCGACCTGGCGCTCGATCTCCTCCTTCATCTTCTTCAGCTTCTCCTGCTGAGCGTCGAGCTCGGTCTGGCGGCGCTTGAAGAGGCGCTTGAGCCGGGCCTTGGCGCGGCGGCCATCCTCGGTCTCGTTCATGGCCCGCTGCAGGTCGACGACGGCGATGCGGGTCTGGGCGTAGACGGTCGGCGCCACCGCGCTCGCGAGGAGGGCGGCGACGAGGGTCAGGGCGTGGCGCTGGAGTTTCATCGCGGGAGGGCCTGGCTACTCCCGCCCCGGGGGCGGGTCAAGGACGGCATGGGAGCGGAGAGGTCGACGCGGGCACCGTCCACTGCATTCACTGGCAGGAGTCAGAAGCTCGTGCCGGCGTGGAAGGGACGAGTCAGAAGCTCGTCCCGATGGTGAACTCGAAGCGTTGGCGCTGGTCGAAGGACTGGCGCCGGACGGGGAAGCCCCATTCGAAGCGGAGGGGCCCGAGCGGGGAGATCCAGCGAATCCCGAAGCCCACGGAGGCACGGAGCGCGGGCTGGAAGCCGCAGTTGGCGATGGAGCGCGGGGCGTCCGTCGGGTCCGGCGCCTCGCAGAGGTTGCGCTCGATGTTCCAGGCGTTGCCTGCGTCGTGGAAGACCACGCCGAAGATGCCCACCTCCGTCAGGATCGGGAACATGATCTCGAGCTGGTAGAGCGCCTGCAGGTTGCCGCCGAGCTCGATGCCCTCGGGGAAGCCGTTGCCCGAGACCGGGGGGGCGGCGTTCGGGTCGAGGGTCCGCGGGATCGCCGCCCGGGGCCCGATGCTGTTCAGCGGGAAGCCGCGGATGTTGAAGATGCCGCCCAGCCGGAAGCGCTGGAAGATGGGAACGCCGTCGTTGTCCCGCGACGTGACGACGCCCGCCTCCACGTTCATGCGGAAGATGAAGGGCGTGTTGAAGATGCGCCGGTAGACCCGCGCGAAGGCGGTCTGCTCGAAGAAGACCTGCTCCGACCCGAGCACGCGGTCCGCCAGCCGGGCCCGGTAGCGTACCCACCACCCCCGCGAGGGGAACTGCTGGTCGTTGCGCGAGTCCCAGCTCACGCCCGCCGTGACCGAGCTCGTCAGGCCGTCGCGGAAGAGGTTCGAGAGCGGCGAGCGCTGGAAGCTGTTGAAGAGCTGACCGTTGCCGCTGCCCGTCCCGAGGAAGCCGCCGGTGCGGTCGCTGATCTCGATGAAGTCGACGTCGTAGCCGAGGCGCACGTTCAGCCGGCGATCGAACACCGGGTGCGTGAAGAAGATGCCGCCGCCCGTCGTGTCCTGCACGAAGGTCGCGAACTGCTGGATGTTCTTGTCCAGGCGGACGCCGAGGCCCCAGCGCGTGCGAAGGAAGAAGGGCTCGAAGAAGCTCACGCGCACGGTCTGGCGGATGCCCGAGAGCTGCACGTTCAGGCCGAGCGTGTGGCCGTTGCCGAAGAGGTTCTGCTGCTGGATCTGCGCGGTGAGGATGAAGCTCTCGATGGACGAGAAGCCCGCGCCGACCTGGAAGGTGCCCGTGGAGCGCTCGGCGACCTCGATGTTGAGCACGATGAGGTCCGGCCGGGAGCCGCGCTCCTCGGAGACGTCCACGCGGTCGAAGTAGCCGAGGCGCTGCAGGAAGAGCTTCGACCGCTCGATGCCGGTCTCGCTGTAGAGGTCGCCCTCGAGCACCGTCAGCTCGCGGCGAAGGACCGAGTCGCGGGTCTTCGAGTTGCCGCTGATCTCGATTCGCTCGATGCGCACCGGCGGTCCCCGCACGATGCGCAGGTCCACGTCGACGACGCCCTCGTCACCGTCCGGGCTGACGTCCGGCGTGAGCTCGACGCGCGCATAGCCCGCGTCGCGGTAGCTGCGCCGGATGTCCTGGAGGCCCGTCGCGATGGCCGTCCGGTTGAACCACTCGCCCTCCTCCAGGTCGATGCGGTCCCGGAGGCCTTCCTCGAGGGCCTCGCGCTCCTGCCCGTTCTCGTCCACTTCGGTGACGCGGACGGTCCGGACGCGGTAGCGGTCGCCTTCGACGACGGGGATCGTGATGTCGATGTAGCGGAAGTCGCTGGTGAGCTCGACGCGCGGCGTCCCGACGCGCATCTGCAGGTAGCCCTTGTCGTAGTAGTAGGCCTGCAGGATCTGAACGTCCTGCTCGAAGGCCTCGTCGTCGAAGTTGTTTCGACCCGTGACGAAGGAGTGCCAGCGCGTGTCCTGGAGCTGCGTGACGCCGGAGAGCTCGTCGTCGTCGATGGCGCGGTTGCCCGTGAAGCGAATGCGCCGGATCTGGACCTCTTCGCCCTCTTCGATGTTGAAGCGGACCTCCACCTCGCCGGCCTCGGCGTCGGTGGTGACGAGCTCGTAGGTGACGCGGGCGAGGAAGTAGCCCTCCTCGGCGTATTTGGCGCGGATGCGGTCCACCTGGGCGCGTACGTCCGGCACGGAGAGGATGGCGCCCTCGCGAAGCGAGACCTCCTCCTCGATGTCCGAGTCGTCGATCTCGTCGTTGCCCTCGAAGCGGACGCGGGCGATGGCCGGCCGCTCGCGGACGGTGATCGTGATGACGATCTCCTCGCCGACGAGCTCTCCTTCGAAGCGGACGTCGTCGAAGAAGCCGAGGTCCCAGAGGTCCTGGGCCGCCGCCGTGACGTCGACGTCCGAGCAGGGGAGGCCGCGGCGAAGGCGCACGCTCGCGCGGATGTCGTCGGGGAGGACGCGGCGCGCCCCTTCGACGCGAATCGCCCGGATCTGGCGCCCCTGGCAGATGGTCCCGGGAGGTGCCGTGGGCCCTTCGGCCGGAACGTAGGGCGGACCGTCGGCCTCGAGGTCGTCGTACTCGTCGTACTCGTCGTCGTCGCCGCCCTCGAAGTCGTCGTCGTCGCCCTCGAAGTCCTCGTCCGCGTCGGCGTCCCCGGCCGCCGCGTCCTCGCTCTCCTCTTCGGCGGGCTCCTCGTCGCCCGTGTCCTGCGCCTGCGCGCCCCGGGGGGCCAGCGCGTGAAGCAGCGCGGCGAGCGCGAGGAGCCGAAGAGCGACGGGCATGGAGGGAAGCGAAGGCGGCGAGAGCGCGGAAAGCCGGCCCGCACGTTCCGGAGCCGGCGGGGCGCCCGCGTGCCGCAGTCGCGCGGCTATACGAAACGCCCCCGAACGGGTCAACCGGCTGCCTCAACGCCGGTCGCAGGCGCTTCATTCGCGGCAGACGCCTCGGTCTCCGGCGTCGCGGGGTCGGTCTCGGTCGCGGTCGCGTCGTCTTCCGACCGGGGCGGCGCCGGAGCGGCTCCCCGGCGCTCGTCTTCCTCGACCCGTCCGTCCCGCATGCGAACGACGCGCGGCATGCGCCCGGCCAGGTCCGGGTTGTGGGTGACGATCAAGAAGGTGGTGCCGCGGCGGTCGTTCAGCTGGAAGAAGAGCCGGTGGATGGCCTCGCTCGTCGCGGTGTCGAGGTTGCCGGTGGGCTCGTCGGCGAGGACCAGCCGGGGCTCCATCACGAGGGCCCGAGCGAGCGCCACGCGCTGCTGCTCGCCACCGCTCAGCTCTCCGGGACGGTGCGCGAGGCGATGACCGAGGCCTACCTCCTCGAGCAGCGCCTGGGCCCGGCCCTTCAGCGCGCGACGGCGCAGGCCGCGCACGAGGCCCGGCATCATCACGTTCTCGAGGGCGTCGAACTCGGGGAGAAGGTGATGGAACTGGAAGACGAAGCCGAGGGTCTGGTTGCGGAAGGCGGCGAGGCCTGCCGCGTCGAGCCGCGTGACGTCCTGCCCGAGGTAGGTGATGGAGCCGCTCGTGGGCAGATCGAGGGTCCCGAGGAGATGCAGCAGCGTCGACTTCCCCGCCCCCGAGCGCCCCACCACGCTCACCATCTCACCGGCGTCGACCTGGAGGTCCACTCCCTTGAGCACCTCGACCTCGTTCCCCTCGTGAAGGAAGGTCTTGCGAACGTCGCGCGCCACCACCAGGGGGGTCGGCGTCGGCGGCTCGGGCGTCGAGGAAGCGCTTTCGGTCACGGGAGAGGGGCCTGGGGCGGGAAGCCTATTGATAGCGGAGCGCGTCGACGGGACGAAGGCGGCTGGCGAGCACCGCCGGGAAGACGGTGGCGAGCACGCACACGAGCACGGCGCTCACGCCCACGACGGCGAACTCGGTCGGGTCCACCGTCACCGGGAGCCGGTCGATGTAATACACCTCCGGGTCCATGCGAATGCCAAAGCGCTCCGTGGCGAAGGTGAGCACGTAGCCTAGGCCCAGACCGAGCAGGGCGCCGAGCGCGCCGATGAGCAGCCCCTCGCTGAGGAAGATCCGCACGACGTCGGCGGGGGAGGTGCCCATGGCCTTGAGGATGCCGACCTCGCGGCTCTTCTCCTGGACCATGAGCGTGAGCGTGGCGAAGACGCAGAATCCCGCGATGAGGATCGCGATGCCGAGCGCCACGAACATCGCGAGCTTCTCGAGGGCCAGGGCCCCGAAGAGGTTCCGGTTGAGCTCCTGCCAGTCCCGGACGACCAGCGCGCCCCGCCCCGCGCCCGCGAGGCGGCCGCGGAGCGCGTCGGCCACGGCGGGGGCGCGCTCGACGTCGTCGACCTTCACCTCGACGCCGCTGATGCCCTGGCCCGTACCGAGGAAACGCTGGCCCTCCGCGAGGAGCACGTAGGCCAGCTTCATGTCGAACTCGTACATGCCGCTGTAGAAGATCCCGGCGACGCGGAAGCGCCGGACCTTCGGCACCGGCCCCGTCGGCCCGAGGGCGCCGAGCGGCGAGACCACCTCGAGCTCGTCCCCCACGAAGAGCCGCAGCGTGCGGGCCAGCTCCCGCCCGACGATGACGCCGGGCAGCACCTCCGCCGGGGGCTCCGCCGCCACGCGGCCGGTGGCGCCGAGGAGCCGCCCCGGGGGGACCTCGGCGAGGGCGCCGCCGCCTTCCCCCAGGGCGCCGCTCGGAAGCCCCGTGGTCTCGTCGAAGAGGTCGCTCTCGAGCAGGCGCTCGATGGCCTCGCGCTCGTCGCGGACCTCGTTCCGTCCCGCGTCATCTTCGGCGGGCGCGTCGTCCTCCCGCTCGCGCCGGCCGAGGTCGAAGATGGAGCTGCCGCCGCCAGGGTCGAGGCGCAGCAGACGGTCCGGGTGCTCGAGGTTCTCGAGGCTTCCGCGGCCGCCGACCTCTTCGGAGAGGTAGCGCTCGAGCTCGATGACGGTGCGTGCGCTCTCCGTGTCGATGCCCTGCAGCACGGCGCCCGCGCGGTTGGAGGCGCTCGTGACCATCACCTCGCCGCGCACGACGGGCGTCGCCGCCACGACGCGCTCCTCCGCGCGCACGGCCTCGAGCACGGGAAGCCAGCCTTCGAAGGTGTCGCCGCTCTCCGCTTCGACCACGGCGTGCGCCTGCGCCCCGAGGATCTTCTGCTTCAGGTCGTTCCGGAAGCCGCCCATCACGCTGAGCACCACGACGAGCATGCAGGTGGAGACCATCACGGCGCCGATGGAGAGTCCGCCGATGGCGGCGAGAAAGCCGCTCTTTTTGGCGCGGAGATGCCGCGACGCCACCAGGGGCCGGAAGCCGAGGGACTCGAGGCCGCGCATGAAGGGCGGGAGCAGCCGCGTGACGAGGCGCCAGGCGAAGAAGGCATGGAGCGCCAGCCGAAGCGTCGCCTGCTTCAGCTGAAGCGCGTCGCCGTCCTCCGGGATGAAGGGGAGGGCGACGAAGGCCCAGACGGACGCGGCCAGGAGCGCGAGGTCGAGGACGATCCAGAAGCCGCGGCGGACGCGGAGAGGCAGGAGGAACCACTCGCTCACCAGCAGGACGACGTCGGCCAGGAAGAAGGCGACGCCCGGAGAGAGGGCGACGACGAAGACCTCGCGTCGCCGCTCCCCCAAAGCCCGCCCCGCCTCCTCGAGCGTCCCGCCGAAGAGGAAGCCCTCGGCCGCGGCGACCATGAGGGCCGTCATCGTGAAGCCAACGAGGAGCATCAGGAAGAGCGCGTTGCCTATGGACGCGGCCGCGCGCGCTTGGCGCCGCAAACGCCCCTCGATGCCGGGTGGAAGGTGCCTGGCCGTGCGGAGCAGCGCGACGGCGAATCCAAGCCGAAGCGCCGTCAGCGTCACCGTGATGCCGAAGACCAGGGCCAGCACGAGTGACTCGTCGCCCGCGGCGTAGTGTCCGGCGAGCTCCTGGAAGAGCGCAGGGACCGCCACCACCGCGGCGAGCTGGAGCAAGCCAACGACCGAGTGGAGCGGCGTCAGCCACCGGACCCGACGTCGCGCACTCTCCGCGCGCGAGGGTCGTCCGGGCCGCGGCGCCGTCGAGTCCGCCATGCGGGTCACGCCTCCGGGCGAAGCAGCGGGAAGAGCAGCACGTCGCGGATGGACGGCTGGTCGCAGAGAAACATCACCAGCCGGTCGACGCCGAGGCCGAGGCCCGCCGCCGGCGGCATGCCGTGGGAGAGCGCGCGCACGTAGTCGGCGTCGAAGTCCATGGCCTCGTCGTCACCCTTGGCGCGGTCGTCGAGCTGCGCGCGGAAGCGCTCGGCCTGGTCGTCCGGGTCGTTCAGCTCGCTGAAGGCGTTGGCCACCTCGCGGCCCTCGATGAAGAGCTCGAAGCGGTCGACCCACTCCGGGTCGTCATCCTTACGGCGGCTGAGCGGCGAGACGCTGGCGGGATAGTCCGTGATGAAGACGGGAACGCTCTTCGTGCCGTCCGCATTGCGGTAGAGCGCGGCCAGGTTCTCCTCGGCGAGCACCTCATAGAGCGTGAGGAGGCGGTGACCGTGGGAGGGCGCCCCGGTCAGACCCTTCCGGTCCGCCGGTGGCAGCTTCGGCGCCAGCGTCGCGGCGAGCTCGGCGAGCGCTGCTTCGTCGTCGAGGGTCGCCCGGTCGATGGTGGTGCCCTCGAGGAGCCTCCCGTTCTCGGCGAGGGCCGCCGCGGCCACGATCGCGTCGCGCATGGTGACCCGGGCGAAGGGCTCGGCGAGCGTGAAGCTGCGCTCCCCCACGAGCTCCGGATGCGCCGCGCGCACCGCCGCGTCGACCTCCCGGAGCATCGCCTCGCTCAGATCCATGAGCTCTTCGAAGGTCGCGTAGGCCTGATAGAGCTCGAGCATCGTGAACTCGGGGTTGTGCTTCGTGCTGATCCCCTCGTTGCGGAAGTTCCGGCCGATTTCGTAGACGCGATCGAAGCCGCCGACGACCAGCCGCTTCAGGTAGAGTTCCGGCGCGATGCGCAGGACGAGGCTCAGGTCGAGGGCGTTGTGGTGCGTCGTGAAGGGCTTGGCCGCCGCGCCGCCGCGCACCGAGTGGAGCAGCGGCGTCTCGACCTCCAGGTAGTCGCGGGCGTCGAGGAAGCGCCGGAGCGTCTTCACCACGAGCGCGCGCGCCCGAAAGACCGCGGCGACGCCGGGGTTCGCCCAGAGGTCCACGTAGCGCTCGCGGTAGCGCTTCTCGACGTCCTTGAGCCCGTGCCACTTGGCGGGGGGAGGCAAGAGCGCCTTGCCCACGTGCTGGTAGCTCCGCGCACTCACGGCGAGCGCACCCGTGCGCGTCTTGATCAGCGGGCCGCGCACGGCGACGTGGTCTGCCAGATCGACGGCCTTCAGCATCGCCGCCTGGTCCTCCGGGAGCTGGTCCTTTCGGACGAGGGCCTGGGCGTTGCCGTGGGGCGTCCGGATGACGAGGAAGGGGCCGCGCTTCGCCATCACCCGCCCGTAGAGCGCGTGCTGCGCCTCGTCGCCGCTCAGCTCCGACTCCTCGGGGAGCGCGGCACGCTTCGCCTCGCCCTCCGGGCCCTCGGCGCCGGCGAGGGCGACCAGCGCCTCCCGCGCCGCGCGGTCCGCCTCGCTCGGCCGGAAGTCGTTCGGGAAGGCGCGCGTGCCCGCATTCGCGAGGGCCTCGGCCTTGGTCCGCCGGGCCGCCATCAGCTCGTCTTCGTTCGCCATCGCTCTCTTCGTCAGCCCTTCGACGTCGCCTTTTCCTTACGCTTGTCGGCGCAGAGCATCAGGTAGGTCTCCATGAACTCGTCGAGGTCACCCTCGAGCACCGCGTCGGCGTTGCCGGCCATGTGCTCGGTGCGCTCGTCCTTGACGAGCTTGTAGGGCTGGAGCGTGTAGGTCCGCGCCTGGCTGCCAAAGGCGATGTTCGACAGATCGCTCATGAAGGCCTCCTGGAAGGCCTCCTCGCGCTCCCGCCGGGCCTTCTCGTAGAGGAAGCCCTTGAGCATCTTCATGGCGCGGTCGCGGTTCTGATGCTGCGAGCGCTCCTGCTCCACGCGCACGACGTAGCCCGTGGGGATGTGCGTGAGGCGCACGGCGGACTCGGTCCGGTTGACGTGCTGCCCACCTGCGCCGCCGGAGCGCATGGTGTCGATCTGGATGTCCTCGTCGCGGATCTCGACCTCGACGTCGTCGTCGAGCTCCGGGGTCACGCGCACGGCGACGAAGCTCGTCTCGCGGCGCCCCGAGAACTTCGAGACGCGGATGAGGCGGTGCACACCGTTCTCCGAGCGCAGGAAGCCGTAGGCGTTCGTGCCCTTGACGAGCAGCTCGGCGCTCGAGAGACCGGCCTCGCCGCGCTGCTCGTCCAGGACGTCGACCTTGAAGCCCTTCTTCTCTGCCCACCGCCGGTACATGCGGTAGAGCATCGAGGCCCAATCTTCCGCATCGGAGCCGCCCGCGCCCGAGTTGATGGAGAGCAGCGCGTCGTTGTCGTCGTCGGGCGTCAGCATGCGCTTCAGCTCGAGGCCGCGGACCTGCTTCTCGAGCTCCGGGAGCTGCGCCGTGAGCTCCTCGAGCTCCTCGGCGGCGTCCTCGTCACCCTCCACCATGTCGATGAGCTCGAGGATGCCCTCGACGTCACTCGAGACCCTCTCGAAGCCCTGCACCGTCGCTTCGGCGGCGGCGCGCTCCTTCATCACCTTCTGCGCCTCGGCCTGGTCGTTCCAGAAGCCCTCGCGGAGGCTCAGGTTCGTCAGCCGGTCGACGGTGTGTTTCAGGCCAGGGACGTCAAAGATACCTCCCCAGCGCTTCGAGGCGCTGGGCGAGGTCCGACGCACGGTCGCGGCTCTCACCAAGGGTCTGCATGGGAGTGCGGAGCTACCCTGGCGCGGGCGCCGGGGCAAGCAGCGTGAGATCCCGGCGCGCCGGTCTCAGCCGAGGCGACGGCGCGCGGCCGCGGCGTCCGGCCGGGTGCGCATGAGGGCGCCCACGAGGGTCTCGATGCGTAGCCGGTCCGCTTCGCTCGCGTAGACGAAGCCGATCCCCATGCCCGGCTCGGCGTTCGTGTCCGGCGGTAGGCAGCCGCCGGGCCCGAGATCTTCTTCCCGCACGATCCACTGCACCTTGCCGCGGAGCCGGAGGCGCTCCTCGAGGTCCGGGACCTCGAGGACGAAGTGGAAGGTCGTTCCGATGGGGAGCGGCTTGAGCGTCCGGATGAAGGTCCCGCCCTTGCTGATGTTCTTGGTGTAGTCCGCGAAGAAGGCGTGGAGGCGATCGTAGGCGACCTTGAGCTCGATGGGCGCCCGCCGCGCCTCGCGCTTTTCGCCGGGCGCGCTGCGGAGCGGGGGCGAGCTGGACAAGGCGGACATCGCCCCGGGATCGTAGCCCTATCGAGCCGCCGCGGGAAGTAACGCGGCGCCGGCCCAAGCTCCCGGGCCTCTCCGTTGTCGCAGCGAGCGTGCTGGCGTACGTTGCCATCGATGACGTCCTGGAGGGCCCCGCGGCGCCGCCCGGTCCCCGGGCGGCGGTGTCGCTCCGGCTGGTCCGCGGCTCGGCGGGCCCCGGAACGCGCGCTGCGACGGGTCGTGACCCGGGGGCGCGGCGCGCCGTGAGCGACGCGGCGGCGAGCGCGGGCGCGCCCTCCGAGGCGGCGCTCCTTCAGCGTGCCCAGGGCGGTGACCAGCGCGCCTACGGGCGTCTCGTCCGCCTTCATCAGCGTCGCGTGTGGTCCACCGCACGGCCGCTCGTGCGCAGCGAGAGCGACGCCGACGACGTGACCCAAGAGGTCTTCCTGCGGGCATGGCGTGCCCTCGGCCGCTTCGACGGGCGCTCGAAGCTCAGCACCTGGCTCTATCGCATCACCGTGAACGTCAGCCTGAATCACCTCCGGAAGCGCAAGCGCCGGGCGGCCGGTGACATCGACGACCCCCGTGTGCCGGAGCCGCAGGCCGATCCCACCCAGGGCCAGGTCGACCCCGGGCGCGTACATGAGCTCGGCGAGCTTCAGCAGCGCCTCTCCGGCGCGCTCGAAGAGCTCTCGGACACGCTGCGGAGCGCCGTGGTGCTGGGCCTTTTCCAAGGCCTGCCCCACAAGGAAGCCGCCGAGGTGCTCGGCTGCCCGGAGGGCACGGTGGCGTGGCGCATTCACGAAGCACGACGGAAGCTCAAGGTGTCGCTCGGTGACCTGGCTCCGGACCACGCGCACCCGCGCGCGCGGCCCGGGAAGGGGAAGGTGTCCTCGTGAAGCCGGAGCTCGAACGCCGCGTTCAGGAAGCCCTCGACGCCGGGCGCGACCCCCTCGCGCCCGC
>CALCTH010000376.1 GCA_937893795.1 uncultured Myxococcales bacterium
CTTCGGTGGCAAATGCGCGGACGCCGTAATAGCCGTCGCTCGGCATGATGAGCGTGTCGCCGGGCCGGACGACGTAGACGTCCGGCGTGGTGCCGCGACCCCCGCGCACCACCCCCTGACCGGTGCGACGCGCTTCGGTCAGGTCATCGCTCTGAGCCGCGGCCGGAGCGGCGGTGGCCGCGCCGAGCGCGAGGGCGATCACGAGCTGGCTCTTCCCCATCATCGGTCCTTGTCTCCCGGCGTCCTCACGACGCCCCCGCGCGCCGCGCAGAACGCGCCGCAAGGCTGTCCGGGTAGCGACGCTGCAGCTCTGTCCGAAGCTCGCGGGCTTCGGACTGGCGTCCCATGCGTACCAAGCAGAGGCTGGCTCGCAGGAGCGCCTCCGGCGCGCGCGCGTGAGCGCCGTGGACGCTCGCGAAGCTCCGGTAGGCCGCCAGGGCCTCGGTGTAGGCCCGCAGCGCATAGAGACACTCGGCGCGCCACCAGGACGCGCGCGCTGCATAGGCGCCGCGCGGATGCGCGCGCAGATGTGCGTCGAAGGCCCGGCGCGCCGCGTCCACGCGCCGTGCCTCGAGGAGCGCCAGCGCGTCGCGGTAGGAGCGCTGCTCGGCGTTCGGCGCCTGCGGGCTCGGACGCCCGGGGGCCACTCCAACGCGCGCCGGCGGAGGCGGCAGCTCGAGGCCTTCGGCGCTCGCGAGTGGTTCCGCCTCCCCGTGCAGCCGAAGCACCGGCCGCGGGCCCGACCGCCGGGGCCGCAGGGCGCGGGACGGGGCTTCCCACGTGCCGGCGCCAGGATCCTGGAAGAGGTCGCCTTGGGGCTCGGACCAGGCGCCTGCTTCAGGATCGTCGAAGAGGCTCTCGCCACCGCCGATGCGCACGGTCTCCCGGGGCGGAGCGGCCGCGCGCTGGCGGCGTAGGCGATCGTTCTCCGCGCGCGCGAGCGCCAGCTCGCTCTCCGTCCGGCGCTGCTGCTCGGCACGGCGGCGCTCTTCTTCGCGCTCCTCGGCCTCACGGGCCTCGACGTCGGCCGCGGTCTCCGGTGCCGGCGTCTGCCCCGCGCACCCCACGGAGAGCACGGCGAGCGTGCCGACGAGGGCCGGAGCGGCAAGACGGAGGCGCATGGGCGACATGGTAAGGACGCCTCTCGCGCCTCCCAAAAAACGCGCGAGCGGCGCGGGCCCACGCCTCAGGCGTGCTGGCCGATGCCGCGAAAGCGGGCGTAGCGCCGGTCGAGGCGGTCGCTCACGGACCAACTCCGCAGCTCGCCAAGCTCGCGCCGAAGCGCCGCGCCCAGGCGACGGGCCGCGTCCCCCGGGTCGCGATGGGCGCCCCCGACGGGCTCGCTGACCACCTTGTCGACGATGCCGAGGCGCTCGGCGTCGGCGGCCAGGAGCCGCAGCTGCTGCGCAGCCTCCGGGCCCCGGGCGCCGTCCCGCCACAGGATCGACGCGCAGCCCTCCGGCGTGATGACCGAATAGGTCGCGTACTGGAGCATGAGCACACGCTCGGCGACGCCGAGGGCGAGAGCTCCGCCGCTGCCACCCTCCCCGATCACCGTGGCGATGACCGGCACCGGGAGCTCCGCCATGGCGAGGATCGAGGCCCCGATGGCCTCACTCTGCCCACGTTCCTCCGCCCCGAGGCCGGGGTAGGCACCGGGCGTGTCGATGAAGGTCAGCACCGGACGGCCGTAGCGGGCCGCCAGCTCCATCACGCGCTGCGCCTTCCGGTAGCCCTCCGGATGCGCCATGCCGAAGTTCCGGTGCTGCTTTTGCTTGGTGGTTCGCCCCTTTTGGTGGCCCACCACGCAGACGCTCTCGCCGTCCAGGCGCGCGAAGCCGGCCACCACGGCGGGGTCGTCGCCGAAGACCCGGTCGCCGTGAAGCTCGAGCACGTCGTCGAAGATGCGCTCGAGGTAATCGAGGAAGTAGGGGCGCTCCGGGTGCCGGCTGAGCTGCACCTTCTCCCACACGCCGAGGTCTCCGAGCAGATCCTGCTGGAGCGTGCTCGCCCGGGCCTCGAGCTCTGCGATCTGCGCGTCGATGGCCGCGTCGCCGTCGGCCGCGCTCCGAAGCTCGCGGATCCGGCTCTCGAGCTCGACGAGGGGCTTCTCGAAGTCCAGGTGGGCCATGCGCGGCTGTGGTGTGGGGGAACGCGCGAGCCGGTCAACCCGGGCGTGTGCGCTCGTCCCAGAGTGCCGAGGGGTCCTTCGCGCCCGTCACGTTGAAAACACGGAGGGCCTGGGACTTGCCCTTCATCTTCTTGGCCTCGAGCTCCTCGAGCTCGAAGTAGTCCTTCACCCGCTCGTGCACGGCCTCGCTGATGAGGCACTGGCCGGCGGTAGCCGCCCCGCAGAGGCGGGCGCCGGTGTTCACGGTGTCGCCGATGACCGTGTACTCGAGCGCCTTGCTGGAGCCGAGGTACCCGGCGACCACCTCGCCCGTGTTGATGCCGATGCCGATGGCCAGCGTGGGCTTGCCCTCGGCCTGGCGCGGCGCGTTGAAGTCCTTCTCGAGGACCTCGAGCATCTTCATGGCCGTGCGCACGGCGCGGATCGGGTCGTCCGGGTGCGCGACGGGTGCCCCAAAGAGGGCCATGATCTCGTCGCCGACGAACTTGTCGAGGGTGCCTTCGTTCTCGAAGATGATGTCCACCATCAGCTCGAAGTAGTCGTTCAGCATGTCGACGACTTCCTGCGGCCGCATGTCCTCGCTCATGGAGGTGAAGCCGCGGATGTCGCTGAAGAGCACCGTCGTCTCGCGCGACTCGCCGCCCTTCTTGACCTCGACCTTGCCGCTGATGACCTGCTCGGCGATGGCCGGGCTGAGGAGGCGCTGAAAGCGCTCTCGGGTCACCGCCTCCTGCTTGAGCTTCTGGGCGAAGAGGCTGTTCTGCACGGCGATGGCCGCCTGGTTGGCGACGTTCTGGAAGAGCTGAAGGTCCTTCTCGGTGAAGGCGTTCGCCGCGATCTGCGAGTCCAGCATCATGATGCCGAACACCTCGCCGCCATGGAGCAGCGGCACGCCCATGGTGGAGCGGATCCCCTGCATGATGATCGAGTGCGCCTGCTGGAAGCGCGAGTCGACGCTCGCGTCGCTCGAGAGCACGGCGGCTTTGTCCCGGAGCACCTCGTCGATGATCGTCGTCGAGAGGATGACGTCTTCCTGGCTCGCCTGCGCCTGCTTCGTTCTCACGCAACGGGGCTTGAGCTCCCGCGCCTCGTCGTAGAGGAGCACCTCGCCCCGGTTGGCGGGGAGCAGCTGGAAGGCCGCGGCGAGGATCTTCGCGAGGAGCCGGTCGATGTCGAGCTCGACGCCGATCATCCTCATCAGCTCGTAGCTCGCACGCAGCTTCTCGTAGTCGCGCCGGAGCGCTTCGTTGTCTTGAACCAAACGCTCCGGGAGGAAGTTCTGCTCGAGGAGCGGCGCGAGCTTGGTTCGGATGTGGCTCTCGACCATGCCCGGGGCGATGGGCACCTTCGACGTCGGGACGGCCGGCGCTGCGGGACCCG
>CALCTH010000377.1 GCA_937893795.1 uncultured Myxococcales bacterium
TTTCCCCGTACGTTTCTGTTGTCTTCGGCTCGTGTGTCGTATCGTGACTTCCTCGCCGTTTCGAGCCCGCCATCGTCTGATCGCCACTGATCGCCACTGATCGCCACTGCGCAACCTGCGACCGATCTCCTGATCGCGACTGCGACCGATCGCCTGCGCCGAGACGAGCCCAGGTCGACGAGCTCGAGCTTGTCAGGAGGCGCCTGCTCGCGCGGGCTCGCGCCGCCCTGGGCGCCCCGCGAGCCGCCACGCGAAGAGCGCCAGCAGGGGCCAGCCGGCGCCGGGGGCGGGGACGCTGCCGCACCCGCCCATGCTCACCGGCGTTGCCGACTCGCTCGTGGCGAGCGGCTCCGAGCCCAGCGTGAGCTCGGCTTCGCAAACGAGCCCACCAGAGGGAGCGCCCGTGAGGCGGTAGCCCTCGATCGACGCGAGCGCGGTCGGCACCCAGGGGCCGCGCGCCCCGCGGGGTCCGATGCCACGCACCTCGAGCGTGAGCTCGGCCGGGGCGTCGACGCGCACGTTGAAGTAGGCGCCACGCGTTCCCACACGCCGCGCGACCACCTCCCCCGCGGCATTCACGAGCCGTGACTCGGACGCCGCGCCGCTCTCGTCGACGCCGCAGAGATAGAGCGTGGTGTCCCCGCGTCCCGTCGCGCAGCTGTCCACCAGGTCGAAGAGCACGTAGCCGGTGCGCGCCAGCATCACGTCGGGCGGCGCGTCGTCTCCGACCGGGTCCGTGAAGCTCACCTCGTAGTCCACGAGCGAAGGCGAGTCCTCCCCGAGGCGAACCAGCCGATAGGTCCTCCCCGCAGTGGGCGGCGACTCGGGCGCCAACCCGATGAACTCCCCGCCCCGGCCGCTCACGACCTCCTGCACCACGAGGGGCAGCGTGCCGGCCTCGCTCTCGAGCGCGAAGTCCCGCTCGCCGCCGAAGCTGAACACCCAGATCCAGCCGTCGGCCGGTGCCGTGGCGACCGCTGGCCAGTAGGACGTCGCGTAGGAGCAGGCGTGAGCCGGCGCGGCCCACGAGAGCGGAAGACAAAGGAGGAGAAGGGCAATCGAGAAGCGCATGGCGATGAGTCGAGTCGCAAGAAGCCTGCCGGCACGAGTCGGCACACTTCAGGCCCCGCGGTCCAGGTCAGCGACCCGCCGGGCGGCCTCCCTTCCGCGGGTCGCTCGCCGCGGTCAACGTGACCTCGTCGCCCTCGCGCACGATGGAGATGACCTGCGCGTTGGCGATGTTGCGGATGGGCTCGTGCGCGTGGCCTCGCGCCACGAGCGCCGCGATGCGCTCGTCGTCCATGGGCATCACGTTCTCGGTGCGGAGCTGGTCCGGCGCGCCCTGGTGATGGACCCGCGGCGCCGCGAGCGCCTCGCCGAGGGCCATGCCGAACACCAGGTGATGGAGTGCGACCTGCTGCGTCGCCGTGACGATGCGGCTGCCGCCCGCCGCGCCGGCACAGAGCGCCGGGAGCCCGTCGGGGCCGAACACGATGGTCGGCGTCATCGACGAAATCGGGCGCTTGCCCGGCCCGGGTAGGTTCGGCGCGCCGCCCGGCAGCCCGAAGGCGTTCATCTCGCCGATAGCCGACGCGAAGTCGTCCATCTCGTCGTTCATCACGATGCCCGCGGCCGTGTAGCGCGCCCCGAAGGGCAGGTTCACCGTCGTCGTGACCGCCGCCACGTTGCCCTCCCCGTCGACCACGCAAAGGTGGCTCGTCCCGGCGTTGTCGGACTGGTGCACCGCGTCCTCCTCGGGGAAGAGCGGCTGGTCGTAGTCCGCGGCCGGCATGGCGAGCGTCGGGTGGAAGGCGCCGGCCCGGGCTTCGATGCGCTCCGGCGCCATCATGCGGTCGAGATAGAGCTCCACGTGGTCCGGGTCGCCGAAGTAGCGCTGCCGGTCGAGGAAGGGCCCCTTCCAGCTCTCGGCGAGCGCGTGGAGAAACGCCGGGCCCGGCCGGTCCCCCTCCGCCACGGGCCGGTGGCGCTCGGGGATCTGCTCCAGGATCGCCAGGCTCTGCAGCATCGTGAAGCCGCCGGCGCTCGGAGGCGGCGCCGTGACCCAGCGGTGGCCGAAGTGCGTGCCCTCGAGGGGCTCCCGCTCCTTCACCTCGTAGGCCGCGAGATCCTCCACGGTGAAGAGCCCGCCCACCGCGCGGTTGGCGCGCACGATCTCCCGCGCGATGCGCCCGCGGTAGATGGCGCGGGCCCCGCCGCGGCCAAAGGCACGAAGCGTCTGCCCGAGCTCCGGCTGGACGAGGCGCTGCCCCGGCGCGAGCGCCTCGGCGCCCTCGGCGAACCAACCGCTCATGACCGCGTCGCGCTTCATCTGCGCGGCGAAGTAGCCGGACATGCGGCTCACGGGCTCGCTCACGGGGACGCCCTCTTCTGCGTAGCGCGCCGCGGGCCCGACGACGCGCCCGAGGGGCAAGCGTCCGAAGCGCCGGACCATCTCCGCCACGCCCGCCGGCTCGCCGAGCACGCCGCTCGCGAGTCCGCCGACCTGCGAGGCGCGGTTGGCCGGCCCTTCGACGGGCGAGGGTGCCTCCTCGAACATGTCCGGCGTCGCCGCGGCCGGCGCGCGCTCCCGGAAGTCGAGGAAGGTCAACTCCCCGCTCGAGGCCTCGTAGTAGAGAAGGAAGCCGCCCCCGCCCATGCCGCTCGACGCCGGGTTCACGACGCCGAGGGCCAGCATCGTGGCCGCCGCGGCGTCGGCCGCGTTGCCGCCGGCCGCGAGAATCTCTGCACCGGCCTGGCTGGCGAGCGTCTGGTCCGCGGCCACGGCCCACTCGCCGTAGCTGGCGTGGAAGTCCTCGGCCGCGGGCGGCGGAGCGCCGCTCGGCCCCTGCGCGGCCAGGACGAAGAGGGCGAAGGCGGAGAGCAGCGTCGCGCGGGTCACGGCGCAGGCTACCAGCTGCGCGGCGGTGTGGAGCCGCGCCGCACGTGGCTCCTCTGGACGGCCCCCGACGAGACGCGACGACGCTACCGCCCGGGCCCGTCAGCGCGGGCCCGGGGGCGCGCTCACGGGGCCGGAAGTCCGATGAGCGGGCGCGGGAGGCGGCGGCGGCATGCGGATAAGTTGAAACGCTTTGTACTTGATCGCGGGCTTTCTGCTCTACGCTGCTATCCTCATCTA
>CALCTH010000378.1 GCA_937893795.1 uncultured Myxococcales bacterium
GGGCGGAGGCTCGGGGAGCTCCGGAGCCGCCCCCAGCGCGCTCATGGTGGCGTCTCGCATGTCCACGGCCAGCGCCGGGAGCTCCGAGCCCCTCGACAGCGCGGCCATCTCCCGGGTCGTGAACAACAACCGCTCACAGCTTCAGCGCTGCTACGAGCGCCACGGCGGCGCCACGGGCGAGTCGCGCATCCGCATCAACATCGACCTGAGCATCGGCGCCTCCGGGACGGTCACGCGCGCCAACGCCCGGGGGAGCAACAACTCGCTGCTCACCCGCTGCATCGAGGGCAACGTGCGCCGGTGGCGCTGCGCCCGGAGCGCGGACGGCGCGCAGACGACCTTCCCCGTGGTGTTCAGCCCCGGCGGCTGAGCGGGGCGCGGGCTCAGCCAGGCTCGATGCCTGGCCTCACCAGCGCCGTGAGCACGTGGTCGCGCCAGGCACCGTCGATGAAGAGGTAGTCCTGCGCGTAGCCCTCGACGACGAAGCCGAGGCGTCGAAGGAGCCGACCGCTCCGCTCGTTGGAGGGCTGGTAGTTGGCCGCGATGCGGTGGAGCCGGAGGTGGTCGAAAGCCACGGGCAGGGCGGCAGAGAGCGCCTCGTGCATGTAGCCCTGGCCCACGAGGGCCTCGTCGAGGGAGTAGCCGAGGAGCGAGCTGAGGAAGCAGCCGCGGATGATCTCGCTGAGGTTCACGCACCCCACGAGCCGCTCGGGCTCGGCCTTCGCGCGGAGGAAGAAGCGGAGCGAGCGGCACTCCTGCGCCTCGCGACGGCTCATCGCCAAACGCTCGTGCCAGAAGGTGGTCTCGTAGAAGCCCGGGGGCCGGGCCGGCTCCCAGGGCTCGAGGTGCGCGCGGTTTCGCGCGAAGTAGTCCACGACGGCGGGCGCGTCCTCGGGCGAAGGGAGCTCGAGGCGGAGTCGTGGCGCGTCGGCGCTGGGAAGACCCACGGCCCAAGCGTGCCCCCGCGCCCCCGGCTAAAGAAAGCCCGGCCGGCGTCCGTTTGCCCGCTCCGTGCCCCGCCACGCCGACGACGAGAGCCTGCCCCGCGCGCGAAGCTTCGCCGATCGGGACGACACGGCCGTCATCACCACCGGCGACGTCGCCCGGAAGCGCGCCTCGCCCGACCGCGGCACGCTCACCATGCTCGCGGGGCCCACGCCCGGCGCCGTCTTCGCCATGGAGGAAGACGAGGTGGTCATCGGCCGGGGCCGCGACGCCTCGCTGCGGGTGGACGACCGGGGCCTCAGCAGGCGCCACGTGCGGATTCAGCGGCGCGAGGATCGCTTCTGGATCGAGGACCTCGGCAGCACGAACGGCACCTACCTGAACGGTGACCGCGTGCTCATGCCGACCCCTCTCTCGGATGGCGACCGCGTGCAGGCCGGGAAGAACACCCTGCTCTGCTTCCAGCTCCAGGACGAGCTCGAGCAGCGGGCGGCGCAGCGCCTCTACGACTCGGCCGTCCGCGACGCACTGACGCAGCTGCACAACCGACGCTACCTGGACGAGCGCCTCGAGTCCGAGCTCGCTTACGCGATGCGCCACCGCTCCGCGCTCTCCGTGATGCTGATCGACCTCGACCACTTCAAGGGCATCAACGACACCTTCGGCCATCCTGCCGGGGACACCGTGCTCCGGACCGTGGCCACGATGCTCGGTCGGGTCGTACGGGCGGAGGATCTCGTCGCGCGCTACGGCGGAGAGGAGTTCTGCGTGCTCGCCCGGGGCATCGGCGTGGGCGGCGGAAGCCGCTTCGCGGAGCGCATCCGCGAGACGTTGGCCGAGCTCTCCATCGCCGTCGGTGACCGAACGCTGCGCGTGACGGCGAGCCTCGGCGTGGCGACCTTCGACGCGACGCACCCCTTCCCGGACGTCGCGGCGCTCGTGCACGCAGCCGACCTCGCGCTCTATCGCGCCAAGGAGACCGGCCGAAACCGCGTCGTCCACGCCGAGCAGCTCCGCCAGGCGCGGGGTTCCGTCTGACGTGGGCCGGGCAACGAATCCAGCTCCGGAACGCGACGTAGGTCGGTCGGATGACGTAGATTCGGGGACGCAGCGCCGAGCTCGTCGGCGCGACCCCGCTCACGTGCCTCGCCACCGCGCCATGCTCGAGCTCTGGTCCGACGACCAGGGCCTCGTCGCGTCGACCGCCATCGACACCTTCCCGTTCCGGGTGGGCCGGGCGCCGGAGGCCGAGCTCCAGCTCTCCGGGGCCAGCGTCTCGAAGCTCCACGCGGCCGTCGACCGGGAAGGCGACGCCTTCTCGCTCGTGGACCTCGGGAGCCGGAACGGCACCTACCTCAACGGCGAGCGCATCGAGGCGCCGGCGGCGCTGAGGAGCGGCGACGTCATCCGCATCGGCGGCCAGGAGATTCGCTTCGTGCGCCGCCGGCGACGGCGCCCCAACAGCACCATCGCGGAGCACAGCGCCTTCGACGCCGAGGGGAGCGATCTCTCGCACCTCGGGCCCATGCTGCAGGCCCTCCAGGGCAAGGGCCTCCGCCCGGTCTTCCAGAGCCTCTGGTCCATCGCGGGCCCGGAGATCATCGGCTACGAGGCGCTCTGCTGGTCCGACGACGCCGAGCGCTTCCCCTTCGAGCTCATGCAGTCGGCCGAGCGCAACGAACGCGCGGCGCAGCTCAGCCGCGTGATGCGTCAGCTCTCGTTCGTCGCGGCCGAGTCCCTTCCACCGACGGGGCGCCTGCTCTTCCTGAACGTGCACCCCGCCGAGACGCGCGAGCTCGAGGCGCATCTCCCGGACCTCCTCGCGCAGGTGCCGGCGGGCCGGAAGGCCGTCTTCGAGATTCACGAGACCGCGGTAGTGGAGGACGCCGCCGTGATCCGGCGCCTCCGGGACGCCCTCCACGCGCGTGGCGCGCTGCTGGCCTACGACGACGTCGGCTCCGGCCAGTCGCGGCTTCGCGAGATCGCGGACTGCCCTCCCGACCTGGTGAAGCTGGACCGTTCGCTGATCCGCGGCATCGACGCGAGCGCGGCGCGGCAGCAGCTCGTCGAGGCGCTGGTGCGGGCGAGCCACGGCCTCGGGAGCCGGCTCGTCGCGGAGGGCATCGAGACCGAGAGCGAGCTGCACATTTGCGGCGAGCTCGGCATCGACATCGCGCAGGGCTTTCTGCTCGCGCGTCCGAAGTCGGCCCTCTCCTGAGGCCACGCACGCGCTGAGCTTCCGCTGCGGGACAGCCCGCGCAGCGCCCCCTATGCTGCGCCCGATGTGGCGCCACCGGGGCCAGCAAGGGTGCGCGGCATGGGCGAGCGCGGTGCTGCTCGTGGCGCTGCCCGCCTGCGCCAAGACCGGGCTCGACCCGCGCGTCGACGCGGACGTGCTCGGCCGTCGCCTCCCGGAGGACGAGCGCTGCAACCGCCTCGATGACGACCTCGACGGAAACGTGGACGAGGTCTTCCGTGACGCCGACGGGCGCTACGTGGACCCGGCGCACTGCGGCGGGTGCGGGCTCCCCTGCGCCGCAACGGGCCCGACGCTCGCCGTCAGCTGCGCGCTCGTCGACGAGGCGCCGGTGTGCGTGGCCTCGGCCTGCGCTGCGGGCTTCGCGCCCTCGCGCACGGGACGCTGCCTGCCGGCCTTCGAGCGCCTCTGCCTGCCCTGCACGGACGACGCGAGCTGCGGCGACGTGGCGGGCGCGCGCTGCGCGGACGTGGGCGGCGAGCGTCGGTGCGTGGCCCCCTGCGCCCTCGGGTGCCCCGAGGGCTACGCCTGCGCCGGAGACGCCTGCCTGCCGACCGGTGGGTCCTGCAGCTGCGAGCCCGGGGAGAGCTTCGACGTAGCCTGCGCAGGGGAGACGCCCGAGGGGCTGCTCTGCCCTGGCCAGGCCCGCTGCGACGACGGGGCTCTTTCGGTCTGCGAGCTCCCGGAAGAGTCCTGCAACGAGGCCGACGACGACTGCGACGGGAACGTGGACGAGACGTTCCGCGATGCGCGCGGCGCCTACTCGGCCGACGCGCGCCACTGTGGCCGCTGCGGAGTCGACTGCACGGCGGAGGCGCTGCCCGAGGGCGACCTCGTGTGCGGCGGCGACCCCTTCGCGCCTTCGTGCGTCTTGCGCTGCCCGGACACGGAAGACGGGCTGGACCCGGGGGACCGCGTGGACGCGGACGGCGACATCGCGACGGGCTGCGAGTGCACGCTCAGCGATCTGAACGACCTGCCCGGACCGCGCGGCGCCATCGGCGAGGACCTGGACACGAACTGCGACGGCGCGGAGGGCATCGTCGTGGCCAGCTTCTACGTCCGGACCGGAGGCGATGACCGGGGCCCGGGCTCGCCGACGCAGCCGCTCCGCTCGCTCCAGGCCGCCGTGGACCGAGCCGCCGCGAGCCTGGAGACCGACGCGCCGCGGCCGGACGTCTACGTGGCGAGCGGCGTCTACACCGAAACGCTGCGCCTTCCGAGCGGCGTCCGGGTGCACGGGGGCTATCGCCAGGACTTTCGCGCCCTCGACCCGGAGGGCTTCGCCGTGGAGCTTCGGGCGCCGGCCGATACGGACGCGGCCGGCGGCGCGGCGCTCGTCGTCGCCGAGGGCGAGGGGCGCGCGAGCCTCCTCGAGGGGCTCTCGCTGCGGGGCCGCGACGCCCGCGGGCCGAGCGAGGCCACCTTCGGCGCGGTGCTCGAGGGCCCGGCGCCGGGGC
>CALCTH010000379.1 GCA_937893795.1 uncultured Myxococcales bacterium
GAGGGGGCATCCTCGAAGCCATCGAGGTCCGGGGCACGGCGCGCCGGCGAGGGCGCGGGCGCCGGCAAGGGCGAGAGCGGTTCGGGCGAGGTGACCGGCGCCGGCCCGCGTACCGCGCCGTCGGCGGGTTCCGGGTCGGGGCTTGCCTCGCGCCCCTCGAGCTCCGCGAGCACCGCCACCCGGGAGGTGCTCTCCCGCGCGCCGGGACCGGGGGCGGTGATCCGCTCGTGGGGCGACTCTTCCGCAGGCTCGGGAGAGGCCCGCGACCTCGCCCTCGAGCGCCGCGAAGAGGGCGGCGACCTCTTCGTCGGGATCGTCGGCGGCGGCCGCCGGAGGAGCGGGCTCGTCCGGAGGCCCTTCGAGGAGCGCATCGAGCTCGTCGTCGAGCGCCTCTTCCTGCACCTCGGGCGCGCGCCGCGGCTCGGGCGCCGGCGACGCCGTTACGGGAGGATGCCGCGGAGGCTCCGGCTCCTTGGAGAGGTCGCGTACCATGCGGGCGAGCACGCGGCGCGCCGCCGACCGGTTCAAGGGAACGAGCGTCGCCTCGAGCTCGTCGCGAAGGCGCGGGAGAGACCACTGGCCGCCGCTCGGCCCCTCGTCGACGAGACGAAGCAGCGCTGGCGGCACGTTGCCGCCAGCTGCGACGAGGAGCTGCGCGAGGATGGCCGCGACGCTCCGGGCAGCGCTCGCCCCGTCGGCGCTGCCCGGTAGCGCGTAGACGCTCACGACGCCGTCCGGCGCCACGCGCACGTCCTCGGCGTCGAGCATCGCCGGCCCCTCGAGGAGGCGCTCGCACACCTCGAGCGCGACGTAGGCGCCGATCTCGAAGGGCAAGCGCCCGTTGCGGGCCTCGAGACGTCGGGAGAGTGAGGCGAGGTCCATTCCGAGGCTCACGTGGGCACCTCCGCGGCCTGGGCCTCCGAAGCGGGCCGCACCGGAACCCCCTGGGAGGCGAGGAACTCCTTCACCTCGCCGATGGAATGTGTTCCGTCGTGAAAGATGCTGGCTGCCAGCGCGGCGTCGGCGCCGCCTTCCACCAAGCCGGCCCGCACATGCTCTGGCGAACCCACGCCGCCCGAGGCGATGACCGGCACGGGCACGGCGTCGGCCACGGCCCGCGTGAGGTGAAGGTCGTAGCCGTCGAGCGTGCCGTCCCGGTCCATGCTCGTCAGGAGGATCTCGCCGGCGCCGCGCCGCGCCGCTTCCCGGGCCCAGGTCAAGACACCCTTCCCCGTCGCCTCGCGGCCGCCGCGAACGACGACCTCCCAGCGCTGCTCCGCGTCGTCGTGGGCATCCCGCGCGCGTGCGTCGATGGCCACCACCAAGGCCTGCGAGCCGTAGGCCCCCGCCACCTCTTCGAGCAGCTCCGGTCGGCGCACCGCGGCGCTGTTGATGGACACCTTGTCGGCCCCGGCGTGAAGCAGCTCCCGCACATCCTCGAGGCTTCGGACGCCCCCGCCCACCGTGAGCGGGACGGCGACCGAGCGGGCCGTGCGCTCGACCACGTCGAAGAGCGTACGTCGCTCCTCGTGGGACGCGGTGATGTCCAAAAAGCACACCTCGTCCGCGCCCGCTGCGCAGTAGCGGGACGCCTGCTCCACGGGGTCGCCGGCATCCCGGAGTCCCACGAAGTTCACGCCCTTCACGACGCGCCCGTTCTTCACGTCCAGACAGGGGATGATGCGCCGGGTCAACACGGGCCCTCCCCGGCGCTCGCGCGGAAGGCGTCCGCCAAGGTGAAGGCGCCGCCGTAGAGCGCGCGACCGCAGACCGCCGAACGCACGCCCGCGTCCCGAAGGGCGACGAGGTCGTCGAGGCGCCCGATGCCCCCCGAGGCGATGACCGTCGCGCTGACCTGACGCTGCAAGGCCGCGGTGCCCTCCACGTCCGGCCCGCCGCGCATGCCGTCCCGATCGATGTTCGTGTAGAGGATGGCCGCGGCGCCCCAGCCGTCGACCTCACGCGCGAGGGACTCGGCGCTGACGCCGGCGCCCTCGGTCCAGCCTTCGACGGCGACCTCGCCGCCGCGCGCGTCGACGGCCACCACCACGGATCCCGGGCGCTCCTCGGCCAGTCGCCGTACCAGCGCGGGGTCCTTGACGGCCGCGGTGCCGAGAACGATGCGCTCCGCGCCAGCCTCGAGCCAGCGGCATGCGACCTCGTAGCTGCGGACGCCTCCGCCGACCTGCACCGAGATCCCGACGCGGGCGAGCATGGCCTCGATGACTTTCACGTGGCCCGGCTCGCCGTCGCGCGCGCCGTCGAGGTCCACCACGTGGAGGCGCGTGGCGCCGGCCTCCGCGAAGCGCCCGGCCACCGCGACGGGATCGTCGTCGTAGACGGTGCTCTGGTCGTAGCGGCCCTGCGTGAGCCGAACGACGTGGCCGGCCAGGAGATCGATGGCGGGGATCAGCTCCATGAGGGGCGCGGGGACCTTACCCCGTCGGCCGCCGTGAGCCAGCGCTGCAGGAGCCGCTCGCCGCGGCGCTGGCTCTGCTCCGGGTGAAACTGGCAGGCCAGGACGGAGCCGCGGGCCACGGCCGCGCAGAAGGGACCCCCGTGGTCCGCCGTCGCCACGACGAGCGACGGGTCCTCGGGCTCGCAGCGGTAGCTGTGGACGAAGTACACGTAGGCGCCGTCCTCGAGGAGCGGGTGGTGTGCGCGGAGCACGTTCCACCCCACGTGCGGCACCTTCACGCGCGGCGCTCCCGTCTCCGGGGGCGTGGGATCCGGAAAGCGACGAACGGCCCCTCGGAAGATGCCGAGCCCCGAAGCCTCCGGTGCCTCGTCGCTACGCTCGAAGAGCAGCTGCATCCCCAGGCAGATGCCCAGGTAGGGCGTGCCCGCGTCGATGGCTGCGCGAAGCGCGGCGCCCGTCGCGCCTCCGACCGCGCGCGCCCCGTCGCGAAAGGCCCCTTGGCCAGGCACGAGGAGCCGCGGCGCCCGCGCGATGGCGTCCGGGCTTCGTACGACCTCCGGTGCCCCACCGGCACGCTCGAGACCCCGGAGCACGCTGTGGAGGTTCCCCAGGCCGAGGTCGACCACCGCGACGGGGATGCCCGTCATGCTCACTCCGCGAGGGTCCCCTTGGTCGAGGGGATGGCGCCCGCCGCGCGCGGGTCGCGCTCCGTGGCCATGCGGAGCGCCTTGGCGAAGCTCTTGAACGCGATCTCGATGAGGTGGTGCAGGTTGTCGCCCTCACGCTTGTAGACGTGGAGGTTGCACTGGGCGCCGCGCGCGAAGCCCTCGAAGAAGACCTCCGCGAGCTCCGTATCGAAATCGCCGACGCGGGCCTTGGGGAGCGGCAGACGCCACACGAAGAAGGGCCGTCCGCTCAGGTCGAGGGTGGTCTCGACGGCGGCCTCGTCCATGGGAAGGAGCGCCCAGCCGTAGCGGCGGATGCCAGCCTTGTCGCCGAGGGCCTCGGCCACGCACTGACCGAGCGTGATCGCGAGGTCCTCGGTGGTGTGGTGACCGTCGATGTGCACGTCGCCCGTCGCCTCGACCTCGAGATCGAAGAGCCCGTGCCGCGGGAGCTGCTCCACCATGTGCGTCAGGAAGCCGATGGGGGTCGCGACCTTCGAGCGACCGGAGCCGTCGAGGTCGATGCGGACGCGGATGCGCGTCTCCTTGGTCTCCCGGACGCGCTCGGCGACGCGACGGGGCGCCGCACGGGGCTCGGAGCTCATGCGCCCGCACCTTCCTGTCCGCCGCCCCCGCCCGTGCGCTGCGCCTCGACCTTCGCGAGGAGCTCCTCCAGGACCTCGTTGCCGGGCTCGTGCTGGAGGGCGATCTGGAGACTGAGGCGCGCGCCGTGCAGGTCGCCCTGCGCCAGGGCGCGCCGGGCCTTGGCGAAAAGCGGCCGGGCCTTCGGGTTGTTCACGGAGCGCCGTGTGGTCACGCGCCGTCGCTCCTCCTCGAGGGCTCCCGTCTGCAGGCGCAGGCGCCCCTCGGCCAACCCCGCGTCGTAGAGGCGCCGGGCCTGCGCGTCGCTCAGCACCCGGTAGGCTTCGGCGCCGCGACGATAGACCGCGTTGGCCCGCGCCTTCTTCTTGGCGTTCGCGTGATTGTCCGGGTGGTACTTCAGCGCGAAGCGGTGAAAGGCCGCGCGCAGCTGGTCCGGCGGGTCCTCCGAGGTCACGCCGAGGAGCGCGTAGTAGTCGAGGCGATCGAGCCGATCCGCCACGTCAGCTGTCCGCTTCCGTCGTCATGAGGTCGGCGGAGAGTAGCGCGCGTCGATGCGCTGCTGCATCGCCCCGACGTCCGCCTCGCGAATGGCGCCGACGAGCTGGATGCGCACGGACTGCGCCTTGCCCGTGGCCTTGTCCTCGGCACGCGCCTGGAGCGTCCCATCGGCATCGAGGATGAAGGTCACTTCCACCTTCACGGCACCCCGCACGGCCGAAGGGAGGTCGAAGAGCTGAAGCTCGCCGAGCAGCTGGTTCCCCTCGATGCGCTTGTCCTCGCCCTGACAGATGCGCACCGCGACCTCGGTCTGGCCGTCCCGCGCCGTGGTGAAGAGTCGCGTCTGCTCTGTGGGAATGGCGGCGTTCTTCTGGATGATCGCTTCGCAGTAGCCGGCGACGGTCTCGACGCCGAGGGAGAGCGGCGTGACGTCCAGGAGGAGCGGCGTCATGCCGAGGAGCGGCGGGACCGAATCGGTGGGCGTCGTGAGCGGCGGCGCGTCCGGCGCCGGCAGAGCGGCGACCTCCTCGGGCGCCGATCCCAGCGGCGGCATCGAGGGCACGGGCGCGTCGGGGGCGGGCGGCGCGGGGGAGTCGAAGGTCGCCGGGTCGAAGGTGCCGGGCTGAAGCGCGCCCGGCCCCAGGGCTCCTTGGCCCAGCGGGGCTGGCCCGGGCGCGCCAGGATCCGCCGGGGGGATGTCGAGGGCGAAGGGGTTGGCCTGTGCCGGGGGCTGGAAGGCCGGGTTGGCCACGGGCTGCGAAGTGCGCACGGCGCGCGCGACGGGCGGCGGCGGAGGAGGCGCCGGCGGCGGAG
>CALCTH010000380.1 GCA_937893795.1 uncultured Myxococcales bacterium
GGGACGGCTATGGCGAGCTGGTCGTCGCGTCCTTCGGCTTGGGTGACGTCTCGCCAAGTCGGGCCGGCGCCGTGTACGTGTTCCGAGGCGGCCCCGCGGGGCCGGCCTCCACGCCCTCGCAGACCCTGCGCAGCCCGAATCCCGGGAGCACCGGCTTCTTCGGTTTGTCGATGGCGGCGGTCGGTGACCTGAACGGGGATGGCTATGGCGACCTCGCCATCGGAGCGCCGACGGAGGAAACCGACCTCTCCGTGACCGGCCGCGCCTACCTCTATCGCGGCGGTCCGGGCGGGCTCGTGGGGGCGCCGCTACAGCTCGACACGACGCGCTCCTTCGCGAGCTACGGCTACGTCACCGCGCCCGGCGACCTGAACGGTGATGGCTTCGCGGACCTGCTCATCGAGGACCCCGCGTTCGAGGCCTATCTCTTTCTCGGGCGGGACCTGCCGACGGCGACGGCCGATACGACGCTGACGACGCCGCCGCTCACCGATCCCCTCGCGCTCTTTCCCACCGGCGTCGGCGCCGCGGGAGACGTGGATGGCGACGGCCTTCCAGACGCGCTCGTCGGCGCCAGCCGCGGGACCACGGACGGCGGCCTGGTCCTCGTCTTCCCCGGGGCGGCGTCCGGCCTCGAGACGATGCCGCGTGAAGAGCTCGAGGTGAACGAGGACTTCTTCGTCATGGCTCTCGCCGGTGGCGACCTCGATGGGGACGGCTACTCGGACGCCCTGGTCTCCTCCCTTCGGCGCGTCAGCACGCGGCCCTTCGTCGTCGAGGAGCGCTTCCAGCTTCATCGCGGTGGCGAGGCCGGGCTCCGCTCGGTCCCCGAGACGCTCCGCGAGGCACCGGAAGCCATGAGCCCCGGCTTCGGGAGCTCGCTCGCCGCGCCCGCCGACTTCGACGGCGATGGGTTCCTCGATGTCGGGGTCGGCGGGCCCGGCTCGAATCAGGCCTTCGTCTACTTCAGCGACGAAGGCGGCCTCGCCGAGACGCCTCTCGTCTTGGACGAGCCGCCGGGCGTGCTGGGCCGCACCCGCTTCGGCCAGGCCGTCGCCAGCGTCGACGTCAACGGGGACGGACTGGCCGATCTCGTCGTCGGAGAGTTCGAGCGCGAGGGCCGAACGCACCTCTTTCTCGGCTCTGCCGAGGGCTTGAGCGACGCACCGAGTCTGACGCTCCAAAACCCCGACACGGGCCGCGACGGCGGGGGCTTCGGATTGGGGCTCGCGTACTGAGGCAGGCGCGATCTAGGGGGCGAGCCGCCGGACGAAGACGGAGCCTGGGCCATCGCCGGGCGCTCCCACGAAGAGATGGGTGCCGTCGCTCGCGAGCGAGGCGCCGAAGTGGGCGCCGGCGCTCACCGTCTCGGCCCGCAGGTAGAGCGGTGCATCGACGGGCACGCCGGCGGGGAGGGGGTAGAGGAAGACGGTCCCGTCGCCCGGCGTCAGGTCCTCCGAGCGAAGGCGGACGTCCACGCCGAGCGGACCCCCGTCCGCGAGCGGGTCGTCCGGACTGCCCGCCGCCAGGTAGTCGCCCACGCGGGCGAGCGCGGAGAAGCCAGACTCCGGTCGACGCAGCGACTGCAGCAAACGCGGTGGCCCCGCGAGGTCCTCTTCGAACGCCTCGATGCCTGGCTCCGACGCCGTCCGGCCCTGGGCGGTGAAGAGGCGGGGGCCATCGATGATGAGGGCCGTGAGCTCCGCGGAGACGCGGCCGCCGAAACGCACGCCGTCCACCGTCGACCCGATGAAGAGCGCGCCCGTCCCCGTCGCGATGGCCACGCCCCGACCTTCCACGTGGAAGGTCCGCGCATCGTCGAAGCCGCCGAAGCGTTGCCGCCGGCCCTCGGGGTCCACCACCTCGAGCTGGCGGGGTCCCAGGATCACCAGCCGACCCTCGGCGTCGAAGGCGAGGGCCTGCACGGAGCCCGAGGTCATGAGCCGTTCGGGGCCCGTCCACAGGCCGCGCTCTTCGCGGAAGACGTCCACGTAGGGGCGGTCGAATCCGCTCACCGCCACCTGCCCCGGCCGTGCCGCGAGGCGTTGGCCGTAGCGCTCGTTGCGGAGGGGACGGTCCGGCTGACGCAGCACCGCCTCGAGGGCCCAGCCTTCGCTCTCGCGCCGGTAGAGGTGAACGCCGCCGTAGTCGGCACCCACGTTCGGCGCGCGCGCGAGCTCCGGCGCCGGGGACACGCCCGCGAGAGGAAAGCCGTCGCCCGGCGCGCCGATGGCCACCAGGTCTCCGGCGACGGCCAAGGTGCTGCCGAAGAGCATCGACTCGTGGGAGCGCGCCGGCTCCAGCGTCGCTACTTCGATGTCGGCGCAAGTCAACCCCACGAGCGTTTCACAGGGGCTCTCCACGTTGCAGCGCCCGTCGACGCAGCGCTCGCCGCTCGCGCAGGCAAAGCCGCACGCGCCGCAGTTGCTCTCGTCCACGACGAGGGCGCCGCGGTCGATGCTGCCGTCGCAATCGTTGTCGAGGCCGTCGCAGACTTCCGCGCTCGGCTCGGAGGCCGTGAGCGGCCGGACCGCGCACACCCCCGTCGCGCAGGACTCGCAGCGGGAGCACGCGCGGTTGCAGCAGGTGCCTCCCTCGCAGCGATCCGAGGCGCACTGGGCGTTCGTGCGGCAGCTCTGCCCGTTGCCGCGCCCGGCACCGGGGATCGGTCGGCACCCGTCGCCGGGCTGGCAGAAATGGCCGGGGCCGCAGTCGGAGGGCACGAGCGTGAACAGGCACACCCCCGCGTCGCAGCGCCCCGTGGCGGCGCAGTCGGGCACCCCGGCGCGACACTCGTCGTCGAACGCGCAGGAAGCGGCGCCGCAGCTCGGCTCATCGCCACGCCTGCAGTCGCGGGGCACGCAGCGTCCGCCGAGGCAGCGCTGGGTGCCGTCGCAGCGCACGTCCTGGCAGCTTCGCGTGACGACGAAATCGATGCGCGGGCCCTCCGCGGGGTAGGCGACGGTCGACCGAATCGTGCGCGCGTCGTCGAGCGGCGAGACGAGCTCGAGCTGGAGGAAGCCCACGTTGGCGCCGAGCAAGGTGTCGGGGAAGATCGCGATGCGCTGGGCGGCGTTGGCCCAGTCGCGGCGCGGGTCGAAGCGCTCGGTCGTCAGCGGAAAGAGGCGGCGGTCGCTCGTATCGCGCACGAAGAGCCGAAGCTCGTCGAACTCCGCGCCGGGCAGCAGGTCCGTCCGCAGGAAGACCTCGACGGTTTGCGCGGGTTGAGGCCGCGGCGCCGGATCACACGCCGCGAGCAGCACGAGAGCCACGAGCATCGACGCGGCCGCGACGCTCGACGCGGGAGCGCGCGTGGGCGTTGCGAAGGGGGTCCCTCGCGCTCCGCCGTGCCTGACCTCTGGTCCCATTCGCGCCACCTCCGCGAGCGAGTATACCCGGCGTTCCATCGGCGGTGCCGAGGTCATCGACAGACGGGCGGATCAGCCCAGCCGCGTCCGCGTCCGCGGCGTCTCGCTCCGCCGTCGCCGCGTCGACGGTCCCGTCGTCATGGGAGGCGCACACGAGGGACGACGAGAAGAGCCATGCGAGCGCGAGACGACGCAGCACGACGACCAGTCCATGCCTGCCGTAGCGAAGGGCCAAGAGGAGGGGCGATACTGATTGAGCGGGCCCTTCGGATGACGCTCTCCGAAAATCCACTCTTCGTGTACCAGCACCGCCGTCACGGGAAGCGGACACTCGTCGGTGCCGTGTGCCTCGCCGCGGCGGTCTCGTGTGTCGGGAACGGACCAGCGCCCCCGCCGCAGACGCCAAACCAACGACGAAGCGAGCTGCGGTCCGCCGGCCTGTGTCAGTTCTCCGGCGACCCGGCACCCGCGCGGTCGGTCGACGCGCTTCGCCGCCGCGTGGACGGACTCTTGCGGGTCCCGCCGACCGATGTCGGTGCGTTGGCGTGTGAGCTCATCGGTTTGGCGGCGTCTTCGCCGTGCGGCGTCGGACAGCACGGCTTCAGTCAGTTCTATTTGGATACCCCGCCCGAGGTCGTGATGGACATCATCGGTGGTCTCGATGACGCCTGCAGCATCGAGCGGACCTATCTCAGCCTTGGGCGGCAACGCCTCGATGTGCTCGCAGGGGAGGCCCCGGCGGTGGACGCGGAGCGTGCCCTCGGAGCTTGGAAGGCCCTTCTCGACGAGGCGGCCGCGGACGCGTCGTGCCCGCCAGATGAGCGGTGGCCCGAGCGTGCCGCGGTGCACGCTGCCGTACGCTTTGCCTCCGACGTGATGACCACCTGGTCCCGCCTCGTGTGCGAGGACGCTGCCGTCGCCTGCGATGTCAGCGGGATGAACGGAACCGTCAGCATCGTCCCCGGTCCGTTGGACGAAGAGACGCTAGGCGCCGGGGCCGGACTTTGGTCGTGCGCGCTCGTCCCGTCGTCCGCCGACTCGTGCGCTCGACACGACCTCGCCAGTTGGCCGGAGACCCTCGCCGCGATGGCGCGGGGAATCGCCTTAGCCGACCGCTCAAATCTCCAGGACCCCAGGCTCGTGGCGATGGGTAACCACCGGCGAATGGACCTCTACGTCGTCGCGCGTGCCGGAAGGGTATGGGTCGTCGACAGCTTTGGTTCAGGATGGGACCAGTAGACTCGAGGTGGGCTTTGGCCGTGCCTTCCCGTCGCCCTTACGCCGTGATCGCATTCCCGCGGAAGATGCGGGCCAGGTAGCGGCTCTCCTTTGGGCTCGGCGCCGGGACCGCGCACTGGAGCACGGCGGCGACCATGCGCTTCCGCTCCTCGGCGACCTCCGCCTCGCTGCCCGGCTCCTCGGCGCGGGCGCGGCGGGTGAGCTGCACCTGGTTGATGGCCGGCATGGTCGGAAGTCGCTCGCCTTCGACGCCGAGCGTGACCGTGAAGGCGTGGAGCGTGTTCTTGGTGAAGAGCGCCAGGCCGAACTCCTCGCGCGTCGAGGCGCGCGAAGTGGAGGGCGTGAGCAGCACGATCTGACAACGTGGGATGAGCGCCGCGACCTTGGCGATGCGGAAGTGGTGGGTGATCTGGTCGCGCATCAGCGCGGCGAAGTCGTCGCGGGAGAGCACCCGGTCCCAGCGCCCGTCGTCGGCCGCGAGCGCGTTCAGCGGCAGCCGCTCGAAGGGCGTCGAGACCACCACGTCGACCTGGCCGAGCGCGAGGTGCGCGTCCTTCAGCCCCTGCTCCACGTCGTCGCCGCAGGCGTGCAGGCTGAGAATCACGTTCGGGTCGAGGCTGAGCCGCGTGCGCAGCGTATCGAGCGTCTCCTGCGAGCGCGCGACCACCGCCAGCGCCTTCACGCCCTGGCCGATGAAGCCCTTGGCGATGTCCACGAGCTCCTCACGCATCGCGTCACCGAGAAGCACGACGGTGCGCCCCGCGAGCTGCGAAAGGTCCTCCTGCCCCGGCGAGAGCATCAGCTCGCCCTCCGTCACCGAGCGCTCGAACTTCAGGCCGCCCGAGGGGTGGAAGGTCTCGCCGCTGACGATCTCGTCGGCCAGGTGGAAGACCGTGGCGATGCCCACCTGCTCGTCCGTCGGCATCTTGTGCAGATGCAGCCGGTCGAGGATGCCGGCCTCGATCTTCTCCGCCGCCGCCTTCACGTCCTTCGTGTCGAAGAAGGGGCTCGGCGGCTCCACGAACTTCTCGAGGAAGCGCGCCTTCGCCGCCCGGTCGATGACGCCCGAGCCCACGAGGCGATCGGCGAGCTTGGGCGCGTTGTCGCCGCTGACCAGGAAGCGCGAGGACACGGCCTGCGCCCGGCCCTCGCGCACCTTGTCGAGGAGGCGCCGAATGGGCTTCGGCGCGTCCGGCCACTCGCCGAGGTCCTCGAGCTCGTTGAGCGCGAGGCGCTCGAGGTACCCGGCCACGTCGGCCCCCTCCGCGTGCGCGTTCAGCAGCGCCTCGTGCACCACGTTCAGGCGCTTGTTCTCGAGGATCAGCCGCCCCCGTCGCTCGAAGAGCCCGGGCGCGCCCTGGAAGCCGCGGAGCCGCGCGCCATCGACGGGACCGGGCGCCAGCGCGTTGATCTGAATCTCCGGACCGAGGTGCCGCGAGAGGATCTCCGCCAGCGCGCGCTGCCCGGCCTTCGACACCGAGTAGTCGGCGCGGTTCGGGTAGGCCACGGCGAGGTACTTCTCGCCACCGAAGTAGCTCGACACGTTGAGAATGTGCCCGTTGCCGTGCGCCTTCATGCTCGGCGCGAACTTCCGGATGAGGCTGTAGTTGCTGATGAGGTTCGCTTCCTGGGTCCGGTTCCAGGCCGCGAGGCTCATGTCGACCACCATCTCCTCGGCGCCGCTGATGCCCGCGTTGTTGATGAGAAAGTCCACGTGGCCGAAGAGCTCCATCGCGTGGTCGTGGAGCCGCTGGAGCGCCGCCTCGTCGCCCACGTCCACGCCGCCGCAGGCGAGCCCGCGCCGCCCGGGCTCGCTGACGCCCACGCCCCGGCGCCCGTCGACGATCTCCTGCCGCGCACCCGCGAGCCGCTCTTCGTTGCGCGCGCTGATGAGCACGCGCGCGCCGGCGATCGCCAAAAAACGCCCGAGCTGGTAGCCGATGCCGAGGCTGCCGCCGGTGATGACCGCCGTCTTGCCCTGGTGCAGGCCGGGCAGGACGCGCTGAATGGACAGGGGCATGTCGGACTTGCCCGTCGCGCGCTCGATGGCCTTCGGCACCCAGAGGTTGATGGCGTCCATCTTCCGGACGCGGCCCGTGAGCGTGGCCGACCAGTCGGCGCTGAAGGCGAGGTTGTCGGCCTCGTCGTTGTCGAAGCGGACGAGCTGGTTCGGCAGGCAGCTCCAGGGGCGCTTGCCCTCGCGCACCGCGTGCTGCTCTTCGGCGCGCCAGACGCGAAGCAGCGCCTCCACCGCCGCGCGCTTCACGTCGTTGAGCAGGTTGCCCTTCCCGTCGTTCGGGTTGGTCACGAAGGTGACCGCCGGCGCCCGGTCCAGGTTCTTCCAGCGCATCAGGCGCCGCGAGAGCCCGGCGGCGAAGGCCACGGGGCCCACGACCTCGCGGCGGATGAAGTCCTCCACGTCGGCGTCCTCGGCCGTCGAGAGCGCGTGGCCGTGCTCGCCGTTCGCGCACTGCGGGAGCACCACCACCCCGTCGAGGCGCCCGTAATGGTCCTCCATGAAGCGAAGGCCCCGCTCCACGGTCTGGGGGATCAGCGGGTCGAGATGCAGCAGCCGGTAGGGCCCAGCGTTGGTCGCCTGGATCCGGCCGCGCGCGCGGCTGTAGCCGTCGAGGCTGCGGAAGGCCACGGCGACCTCGGCGCCCCGCTCGCGGCTCCGCTCGGCGAAGGCGAGCGCCTCCTCGATGTCGCTCCCGCCGAGCACGAGCACCACGCGATCGTTCAGGTCGATCATGCGGTTGTCGGGCCAGGACACGAGCTTCGAGCGGCTCTGGGCCGGCACCTGCATGCCGTTGGTCACCTCGAAGGCGTGCCCGCTGAAGGCGATGGACTCGTCGGAGGCCAGGAAGGTGATGGCCCCGGCCACGTCGTCGGGCTTCGGGTAGCGCAGGGCAAGCGCGTCGTCGGTGCCGGGCCGCGTGTGCAGCATGAGCTCGCGGAAGTGTGCCGAGGTCGTGCCCGGCGTCTGGCCCTGGAGCTGGTCCATGGCCGCGAAGACCGTGTCGATGCGCTCGGACTCGATGGGCCCGGGGAAGACCGTGTTCACGCGCAGGCCCTGGTGCCCGCGGCCGAGCTCGCGGGCGAAGCCGAGGCTGAGCGCGTTGAGCCCGGACTTCGGCACCACGTAGGGGATGCGCCCGAAATAGGCCGTGCGGCTGAAGATGGTCGAGACGTTGATGATCGACCCGTTCACGCTCATGTGCGGCGCCGCCGCGCGCGTCATGTTCCAGGGCCCGCCGAGCAGGTTCATGGCCGCGGCGAACATCGTCTCCGTCCCCGCGTCCCGCGCGTCGTCCTCGGTGATCGGAATGTGCGGGAGCGTCGTCTTCGGTCCGGCGCCACCGGCGTTGTTCACCAGCACGTCGAGGCGCCCGAAGGTCTCGAGCGTGGCCTGCACCACCTGGCGGCAGGCTTCCGGGTCCGCCGCGTCGCCTACGCGCGCGTGGATCTTCGCCCGGTCGAAGCCCTCCTGGGCCAGCGCGTCCGCGAAGGCGTCGAGCTTGGCGCCGTTCCGCCCCGTCATCACCACCTTCGCGCCCTCCCGAAGGAGCTGGCGCGAGATGAAGGACCCGATGTTGCCCGCGGCTCCGGTCAGGATGACCACGCGGTCCTTCAACCGCGCGCCCCCGCGCGTCTGCGTCTCTCCCAGCGTTCCGTCTGCGCTCATCGTCTTCGTTCCCTCTCGCAATAGCCGATCAGCGCAGCGTGCTGGCGGAGCCGGTATCCCGGCGGGTGACGGCCTCACCGCGCGCCTCGGCGTCGCGGATGGCCCAGGCCTGGTAGAGCTCATCGCGGGTCTTCAGCCCGAGCCGCGGCAGCCCGTGCGTGAACACGTAGGTCGCGCCGGCGTGGCGGTTCTCCCACATGGCCTGATGGGCTTCGGCTACGCCGTCCCAGTCGACGGCCGTGGCCTCTACGATGTCGAGGCGCCCCGCGGCGACGCGGGCCTGCACCTCGGCGAACTCGCGCGCCGTGTTCAGGTGCGTGCCGCGGATCTCGGCCGTGGGCATGAGCACGCGGCGCTGCCGCATCCACACCTGTGGCGCGTAGAAGCTCAGGCGGCGCCCGCCGAGGTCCTCGGCGTACACGACCACGCCGGTGTTTGGTTTGACGAGTGAGGTCGAGAGCCCGAGGCCGTCGCGGCCCGCGCGCTCGAAGACCACGTCGGGCAGCCCGCGCTTGTCGAGCGGCGTCCGCAGCAGCGGCGCGATGGCCGAGCCCACGGGCTTGAGGGTGCGGTCGCTGAAGCTCCGAACGGCCTCCTTGAAGGCCGGCGAGTCCTCGAAGGCGTTCGGCAGCGTCATGAAGGGCCCGGGCGGGTCGAAGTCGTCGCCGAAGCGGCGCCGAAGCTCTTCGACGCTCACCACGCCGCCAAGCGCGCTCCCGAAGCCGAGCGAGGTCACCAGCTCGCGCTGGGGGATCGTGTCCGTGAGCACGGCGACCTTGGCCCCGAGGCCGCAGCCGATCTCGATGGCCTCGATGGCCACCGGGTCCACGATGCCGTCCTCCGCGCCGGGCCCGTAGATGACGAGGAAGCTCTTGCCCGCGCTCAGCCGCGCGCGCTGGAGCATGGCCCGCGGCGTCTCCTTGCCCGCCTTGCCGAGGAAGCTGAAGCGGTAGCCGCTCGACGCGCCGAAGAAGGTGAGCACGCCGCCGGGGCTCAGGAGCTGGAAGCTGCGGCTGAAGGCACGCTCGCCGGCGTGGCTCACGGCGTAGTCGACGGGGCCGTTCTTGCGTACGTCGGCCACGAAGTCCGCGCCGGCCTGCTCCCAGGCAGCCCATTCGCTCGCGTCGTCCGGGACCGGCGTGAAGATGGAGGCCCAGCGCGGGTCCTTCCGGTTCACGGGCTGGCCGCCGTAGCTGCGCACGCGCTCCGCACGCTCCTCCGAGCTGACCATGCCCACCACGTCGAGGCCCGTAGCCCGCGCGCCGCGGAGGCACTCGAGGCCCGTGCCCGTCGACGCGCCCTCCACGAAGAGGCGCTTGCCCGGCTGGATGTCGAGCGTGGTGAAGAGCGCGCGGTGAATGGTGCCCGCGTTGAGCCCGTAGGAGCCCGCCTCTTCGAGGGTCTGGCTCGCGAGCTTCTTGTGGAGCTGCGGCCCCTGCACCGTGAGGAACTGAGCGTGGCTCCCGTCGTTCCGCTCGTAGCCCTGAATGCGGAAATCGGCGGCCATGGGGTCGAGGCCCTGGTCCGGGCTCATCAGCTCGCTCTGGCCCGAGTAGATCGTGACTAGGTCGCCCACGCTGATGCGGCCTTCGCGAACGAGCTCCTCGCCGAGGCGCACCACGAGCGCGCAGCCGCCGGAGCCCGTGACGTGCACGTCGACGTCGCGCGGGTCGAAGGGCGAGACGGGGATGCCGGTGATGGCCCAGATGTCGTTGTAGTTGATCTCGCTCGCCAGCATGAAGACGAGCGCCTCGCTCGGGCCGGGCTCCGGCGTGGGCACCACGACGAGCTTCTCGGCGTCCTTCGGGTCGCCGTGCGCCGGCGCGGCCGTGGTCGGGTCGCGCGGCACGCCGAGCGCGTACATGTAGGGCGGCACCGGCGTGACCCCGGGGTAGAAGCCGCGCGCGAGCGGGATCAGGTGGCCCGCCTCCTCGAGCTCCTGGCGCGTGGCCTCGTCCGCGTCCGGCGGGAAGGCGGCTTTGCGAAGCGGGAGCGGCGCGCTCCGCCGCTCGAGGAAGGCGCGAATGCCGACGGGCCCGGCGTCGGGGTCGACGATGGCGTCGGCGAAGGCTTTGCCCTCGGCCGCGAGGCCCGCGGTCTGGCCTTCGGCGAGCCCGGTCTCGAGCGCGGTGAAGATGCGCGCAACGGCGCTGCCCCGACCGTTGGCTTCGGCCTGGGCGATGGGCGCAGCGAGCGGCGTCCGGAGATCCGGCGCGGCGATGGGTTGCTCGAGCCCCTCGAGGTAAGCGGCGCGCGCTTCCATGGCGGCGACCAGTGGCCCTTCGCCGTCGAGGTAGCTCCGGAGCACGGCCACGGCGCGCTCGACGGGCGCTTCGGCGACCTCGTCGATCAGGCCGACCTCGAGGGCTTCGCGCGCCTCGAGGCCGCGGCCGTCGAGGATCATGCGGGCGGCGCGCACGACGCCGGCGTCACCGTGCTTGGCGTGCAGGCGCCGGGCCAGGCGCTGGGTGCCGCCATAGCCCGGGAGCAGGCGGAGGTTGATCTCCGGCTGCCCGAAGCGTGCGCCCGGGTCGGCCACGGCGTAGCCGCAGGCGAGCACCAGCTCGTTGCCGCCACCGAGCGCGGGTCCGTTCACCGCCGCGATGACGGGCTTCGGCCTTCCGTCGGCGTCGCGGAGCCCCTCGAGCAGACCGAAGGCGGTCTGCGCGGCGTTCGGCAGCGTCTGGGCGCTGTCCCGGTCGCCGGCCTCGCCGACCTCCATCAGCTCCTTCACGTTGGCGCCGGCCACGAAGGCCTTGCCCGCGCCGGTCACGACGATGCCCACCGTCGAGGCCTCGCGGCCGATCTGGTGGAGCATGGTGTGCAGCTCGTCGAGCGAGCGCTCGTTGAGCGAGTTCACCGGCGGCGCGTCGATGACGACGAGCGCGAGGTATTTCCCGGTGCCCGATCCCGCCGCAGTCTTCAGCTCGTGGCGCTCGACGCGGAGGTAGCGCGTGCGCTGCACGATCTTGCGCGCCTCGGCGAGCTGCCCGAACGCGCGCCAGGCCTGCACGGCCTCGCGAATCTCGCCGACGGACTCGGGGTTCCGGAGCGTCGAGGTGTCGCCGAGGGGCAGGTCGAGGAGCAGCGCGCGGAGCGTGCGCCGCATGTACTTGCCCGAGCGCGTCTCCGGGAACTGGCTCACGACGAGGAAGTCGCTCGGGACGGCGGTGACGCCCTTCTCCGTGCGGACGAGGCCCTTGAGCCGCGCCAGATCGTCGTCGCTGATCTTCGCGCCCGGCGCGGGGATGACGAAGGCGATGGGCGTCTCGCCCTGCTGCTCGTCCGGCGCCCCGACGACGACGGCGTTGCCCACGGGGGAGTCCGGCCGAAGCACCTTGTCCCGGAGAATCGCGCCCTCGATCTCCTCGGTGCCGATGCGGTGGCCGGAGACGTTGATGACGTCGTCCGAGCGACCGTGGAGCGTGAAGGCGCCGTCCTCGTGCTGCCGCGCGTAGTCGCCCTGCGTGTAGGTGAAGCCGCCGGACCACTTGTCGAAGTAGACCTCGGTGAAGCGGCCCAAGTCGCCGCGCCAGGCGTCCGTGCCGAGCTTGTCCGCGTCGCCCCAGATGGTCTTCGCGAGGTAGGGGTAGGGCTTCGTGACGACGAGCTCGCCCTTCTCGCCGGGCTCGGCCTGGCGCCACTCCGTCGCGCGGCCGGCCTCGTCGCGGGCGGTGGCGACGCGCACCTCGGCGTCGATCCACGGGAGCGGCCAGGTCTTGGCGTCGGCCTGCAGGTCGAAGACGTCGCCCCAGGGGCAGGTGAAGACGACGCCGCCGTGCTCCGTGGCCCAGTAGGAGTTGATGTAGCGCTGGCAGACCTCGTCCATGGCGAACTGCTGCACGGCGGGGCTGACGGGCTCGGCGCAGAAGGTCGCGACCTTGAGCGACGACATGTCGTAGGCGGACATGTCGGCGGTGGACGCGGGGTCGGTCATGACCGACTTCAGGAAGGTGGAGCCGGCCTTGAAGATGGTCGCGCCGTGCCGCGCGATGATGGAGCTGAAGCGCCCGGCGTGCGGGAAGAGCGGCGAGCCCTCGGCGACGATGGAGGTGATGCCCATCGCGAGGGGCGCGCCGATGAGATAGCTCTGACCGGTGATCCAGCCCGGGTCGGCGATGACGTAGAGCCGGTCGCCCTCCTCGGCGCCGAAGACGGTGCGCATGGTGTGCGCGACGCCGCTCAGCCAACCGCCGTGGCCGTGCACGACGCCCTTCGGCTTCCCGGTCGAACCCGAGGTGTAGATGATGAAGCAGGGCCAGTCGGAGCCCACGGGCAGCGCCGGGTGCGTGGCCGCGAGCGCGGCGTAGAGCGCGCGGTCGTCCAGCGCCTCCGTCTCGGGCGTGAGCACGGCCTCGCGGGCGGCCGCCACTAGGTCGTGGGACCACCGGTCGCGGGGCTGCACGACGATGTCCTGCCCCGTGTAGCGAATGACGACGACGGTCTCGACGTCGTGCGTGGCCTCGGCGAGCGCGCGGGCGACGGCGGTGCGGACCTCGGCGCTCCGCTCGGCGGTGATCCCCTCTTCGGCGCGGAGCCCCTTGCCGAGCTCGCGCATCACGTCCGAGCGCTCGACGGTGATCTCGCCCGCGAGCGCGTCGGACACCTGGGCCGCGAGGCGCGCGGCCGCGTCCCCGAGGCCCTTGCCCTGCAGCACCTGCTCCAGCGCCGCGAGCGCCGTCGGCCGCGGGATGAAGTTGTCGAGGGCGACGTCGGTGAAGCGCTCCTTGTAGGGAACGACCTCGGCGTTGCGGTATCCGCCGTCGGCGGTGACGACGATCTTGGCGCCGGCGTCGTAGATGCGGTCGGAGAGCGTCTTGGCGCTGAAGCCGCCGAAGACCGGCGTGTAGATGATGCCGAGGCGCTTGGCCGCCTCCGTGTAGTAGAGCTGCTCGAGGATGTTCGGCAGGTTGAAGGCGACGCGGTCGCCCTTGCCGAGGCCGAGGCGCGTGAGCACTTCGGCGCGCACGATCGTCTCGACGAAGAGCTTCCGGTAGCTGACCGTCTCCTCGACGACGGGGCCCCCCTTGCCGCCGTTCTTGGAAGGGTCCCAGCGGTCGCCCTCGAAGAGGAACGCGGCCTTCTCGCCGTGGCCGGCCAGGAGGTGCCGGTCGACCTCGTTGAAGCAGGCGTTCGTCTGCGCGCCGACGTACCAGCGATAGAAAGGAGCGTCCGCGTCGTCGAAAGCTGTCTCCCAAGGGCGCCAGTCGCTCGCCGGCGCGTCCGTGGCCGCCTCGCCCGTCGCCGCGTCGAAGCCGCTCCACGCGCCCGTGAGGGGATCCCGCCGCCACCAGGCCTTCCGCGCATCGTCGTACCAATGGAGCTCGGCGGACGCGATGTCGCCGTGGAACGCCCCGGGATCACTCAGGGCTTGGGAGCGCGCATCGCTCTCGTGCTCGGCGCTCGAAAGGCGCCCAAAGATCTCCGTGCCCGCTCCGTCGGCCATGCTCGCTCCTCAGCCCGGCGGGCCGCGCAGGGGGAGCGCGCGGGCTTCGCGGGGCCCCATGGCAATGCGGGCCAAACGTGAGAGAGCGCAATACCCACGGCTGGGGACGACCGCGTCGCGCCGCCGTGCTGTGTGCAGAGGCGGAGGTGGGAGTGTGGGCTGTCTAGAAGTGTCTAGAGGCGCCCGGAGAGACGGTGTCGGCCCACCATTCCGGTGCAAGGAGTCGCGTCGGACCCCGTGAGCTCGCCGATTGCCCGTAATGAGTCGGCGCTTGTTCGGGGGTCTGCGAGCGCAGGCCAATCACATCGCTCATCGCCCAGCTGAGGAGGGAGTCCATCGGGACATGAGATGTCGTTGAAGCTTGGGTGCGAGAGCAGAGTCAGGATGTGCAGAAGCTTGATCTCGAGCGGAGGGGTTTCGTAGGCGATGGCACAGGCGAACGAAGGGCTACCCTGGTGGTCCCAAGTAATCTGGATCAGGGAGGCGTCCCCGCCTTCGGCGTCCGTGAAGACGAAGCTCCTGTCCGTGACCTCGCCGGCGGGCGCGATCCCGAACTGCGCCCGCGCCGCGTTGCACACGCTTTGGTCCACGCAGCCGGGCGTAGTACCGGCCGCACACCCCGTCAGAAGTGCCACTCCAATGATGGACGTTACTCGAACTATCGGCGCCACCATGGACACGTGCGTTCCGAGACGACGACCTCGTGCAAACGGACGAGCGCCCATCACGTTGCCTCCTGCGCTTTCCGGCGGTCTAGGACAACCAACCGCCCTTGAACGGTGACACGGCCGCGTAGGCGCGGAAACCGCGAACGGCCGATTTCCTCCCCTCGAATCAATGTGGAGGTCCGGCGTCGCGGAAGACTACGGCGCGACGCTCACGCCGAAGCTCTGGGCGTCGGGCGCGGTGCGGGGGTTTTGCAAGGTGAGCGTCGGGGGGCTGCTCACGCCTGCCGGCCCGCCCAGGAGTAGGTAGGCGCGGCCGGCGCGGATGGCCTGGCCGATGAGCAGGTCCGCGAAGCCGTCGCCGTTCGTGTCCGGCGTGCTGACCGCAGCCGGGTAGGCGCCGGAGCTCTCGCGCGGCAGGCGGAGCTCTTGGGCATCGGCGGCCAGCCCCGTCTCGCTTCCGAGGTAGAGGAAGACCGCCTCATCGCTCCGCACGAGGCCGAGGCCCACCACCACGTCGAGGAATCCGTCGCCGTTCATATCGGCCGGCTCGGCCAGCGTGCCGCCGAAGAGGTCGATGTCGAAGAAGCGCCGCGCCTGGCGGGCGCTGGTCGGGGTCGCCGCGGCGCCCTCGGTCCCGCCGGCGTGAAGCAGCAGACGCCCCGGTTGCCGACCAACGCCGTCGCTCCCCGGTGAGCCCACGAGCACGTCGGAGAGCCCGTCCAGGTCGAGGTCGCCACCCGCCAGCGCGGCGCCGTAGCGGGCGCGGAGCCTGCTCTCCGCGTCGTCGCGCAGCGTCACCGTGGCCGTGGCCGCCAGGCCCGAAGGGCTGCCGCGAAAGAGCAGCACTTCGCCCTCACCCTCGAAGATCTCGAAGAAGCCCACGGCCACGTCGGGAAAGCCGTCGCCGTCCACGTCGCCGGGGCCGCCGACCGAGGCGCCGAAGCCGGGGTTCCCTTCGTCTTCGGGGGGCGCACGCAGCGTGACGGCGGGCGTGCTCGCGATGCCGCTCTCGCCTCCGAGGTAGAAGAAGACCTCGCCTTCGCCGTCGCGCACGACGAGGTCGGCGAAGCCGTCGCCGTTCACGTCGCCGGGCGCCACCACGCCGCCGAAGGCGCCTGCGAGCAGGGGCCGAGGCGGTTCGAGCGCGACCGGGGTGCCCGTCGGGCCCGGCGGTCCGCCGAGCACCACGTAGGCCCGCCCGGCCACGAGCCGTCCCGTCAGCTCGCCCTCCGCACCGATGGCGAGGTCGCCATAGCCGTCGCCGTTCACGTCGCCGAGCGCGGCGATCGAGAACCCGAAGACGCCGAAGGCGACGGCGTTGGGCGAGGCAAGCTCCACGTCGGGGCGCGTCCCGGGGCCGTCGGGGCCGCCCAGGTAGATGAAGACCGCGCCTCCCGCGACGTCGCTCGAGGCCGCGGCCTGAAAGGGCGCCCCGATGCTGAGGTCACCGTAGCCGTCACCGTTCAAGTCGTGGCGCGACCGGCCCACCAGCAGATAGCGGGCGCCCGAGAACGCGCCGCAGCCATCGGGCCGACAGGCGGCGACGCGCCACACGTAGCGGCGGCCCACGGGCGGCGTTCGGTCGACGGGCAGTGGACGCGCGGGGCGTGCGCGCAGCACCTCGCCGGCCGACGTGGGCTCGCCGGGCAACTCCTCGTCCACCTCGGGACCCTCGAAGTCGCACGCTCGCCAGGGGCCGGCCGTGCACGCGGCCATCTGCACGCGGTAGCTGGACGCGCCGGCGACGGGCAGCCAGGTGAGCCAGGGACGAAGCGGCGCCGTGGCCACGCCGTCTTCCGCGTGCACGCTCCCGGTCAGCGCACCGAGCGCAGGCGCGCGCAGCACCGGCGCCGGCGGCGGGGGCCCGAGGTCCACGGGCACGTCGGGCCCGACGTCGATGGGGCCTTCGTCGAGGCCGGCGTCCACGAGGCCCACATCGACGGGCCCCGCCTCCACCGTCCCGCCGGCGTCATGCGGAAGATCGGCCGCCCGCGCGTCCGGTACCCCCGCGTCGTCCGTCCCGTCGGGGCTCGGCCGGCCGTCGACCAGCGAGCGGAAGCAGCCGCTCGCGAGGGCAGCCAGCGCCACCAGAAGGGCGGCGACGGAGCGTTGGCGCCACGGGCGCGGCGGGGGCATCGCGGGGAGTCTACCCCCCGTCTTGCCCGCCCTCTTCGAGCTCGCCTTCGATCGCGTCGTCGGCGTTCTCGAAGATCTCGTCGATCTCGTCGAGCACGTCGTCGTCGAGCTCGTCGTCGGGGATGGCCTCCAGGATGACGTGGAGGGCGCGCTTCAGCTTCGCCGCGCGATCCTCCGCGGGGTCCTTCTCGAGCACATCGCCGACCGCACCGAGCGCCATGTCGAGGCCCGGTACGGGCACCAGCTCCCCGGCGAGGTCGAAGATGCGCGCGAAGGCCTTCCGCAGCCGAGCCCTCCGCCGCTTGCGAAACTCGGGATCGCCGCGGCGTTCCTTCCGGCGCTCGCGGCGTTCCTTTCGCCGCTCCTTCCGTGCCTGTCTCCGTTCCTTGATTCCCATTTTCCCCTCCTCGGTGATCTCCGGGTGGCGCAGGCCCTCAGCGGTTCACGATGTCCAGCATCAAGAGGCGCCGGTCGACGGCCGTCCGCGTGGTGCGTGCCGGGGGCGCTGCCGCCGTGCTGGGCACCGCGCCCGTGATGAGCGCGCGTTCCAAGCGGAGCGACTCCTGTCGCCGCAGCGCAGCCTCGGCGCGGGCGACCTCGGGAAGCGCCGCCGGCTCCTCCGCCGCGCCTTCGCGCCCGGCACCGTCCCTCACCGGGCGCGGCGCCGCTCCCTCGGACGCGGCGGCACGCTCCCGGAGGCTCGCGACGAGCGCTTGGAGCTCGGCGACCTCCTGCTCGCCCTGCTCGATCTGCTCCGTGAGGTGCCGGACGAGCTCGCGCTGCGCGTCCTCCTGCTCCTTCAGCGTCTCGGCCGTCTCGCGCAGGGCGTCCCGTTGCTCCGTGGAGACCGCGTCGCTGTCCGCCACGAAGCGCAGATAGAGGCGCCGCGACTCGAGGCTCGGGATGTCCCAGGCGCCCTTCACCACGCTTGCGAGGTCGACGGTCACCTGGTGCTTCAGGTCGAGACGATGCGCCGTCTCCAGGCGCTCTTGCTCGAGGCTGGAGGACACGAAATTGAAGAGGGTAGCCAGCACCGTGCCGACCAGCGTGACCAGGCCGACGGCGACGGGTGATTGCCACCAGGGAGCCTTCCCTTCCTTTGGCCCGCGCTCCATGAGCCTCGCGGCCACCGCGTCCACGAGCCGGTCCACCTCCGGTCCGGGCTCCGGCTCGGGCGTGGGTCGCTCGTCGAGCATCGTCATGACGGCACCTCCACCTTCAGCCAGTCCTTCGGACCGATCAGCGTCGGCCGCTGCGGATAGCCCATGCGCGAGACGCGCGTCGCCACCGACCGAGCCACCGCCTCGTAGCTTTTGGCCCGGCCCTGACGGAGCGTCCTCGCGAGGCTCCACGTGAACGCCCCGTAGGTCTGCGCGCCCACGCGGTGCTCGTAGGCGAGCTCCCGTTCGCGGCAGGCGTAGAAGAGCAGCGGCATGTAGGGGCCGTAGTGATTCCGGCGCTCGCGAAGCACGTCGTAGGTGTCCTTCGGGAGCTGGCGCACGTGGCGCGCGAGGCCCACGCGCCGCGTGGAGGGCGGCGCGCTCACCTTCGGTACGTAGACCTCGGCCTGCGCCGGGAGCCGCGGCTCCCAGCGGCCCCTGTCGTCCCACTGGAGCATGCGGTGCCGGATGTCGTCCGGCGCCTCGAGCCCCCGCGCGCGCACGGCGCCGTTGCGGGTCATGCCACCGGAATGACAGCAGTCGAAGATGGCCAGGAACTGCGCGTCGTAGGGGAGCTGCGCGTAGAGCCGGTAGAAGTCCGAGTCGACGACGGCGCGCTCGAGGGTCCAGTCGAAGTCGAAGGGCACGAGGCACTCGTCGACGCGGTCGATGGTCTCGAAGGTCCCGTAGCCGGGAAGCTGAGCGCCGTGTCCGCTGAAGTAGAGGATGCGCTGGTCACCCGGCTGCACGCCGTGAAGCAGCCACTCGATGCGTTCCCAGATGTTGGCGGCGGTGGCGCGACCGTCGAGGAGCACGCGCATGTTCTCCGGCTCGAAGCCCCGCTCCTGGAGCGCCTCGCTCATCAGGAAGACGTCGTTCTTGCAGCCGGCGAGTCGCATCGCGTCGTCCGGATACTCGTTGATGCCCACCAGCAGCGCGCGGCGCTTCGGCACGACCCGGCGGGCGATCCCCGCGACCTTCACCTCACGGGACGCGGGAGCGCTGAGATCGCCAGCCACGACCTGGCGGCGGGCGTTCGCCTGGGGCCCGATGAGCAGGGGCCAGACGTCGTCGCTCGCCTTCGCGTGCCGAAAGTAGGACTCGGCGCGATGGTCGGCGCCGGCGCCGCGCGCGTCGAAGGGCGTGACCACCTGCACGAAGTTGGGCGCGGCCGGCAGACGCACCGGCGCCGTGAAGACGCCATCGTGCGGGTTGTACTGGTGGAGCCAGAGGCGCGCCTGGTCGAGGGGCTGGATCCGCCCGCCCATGAACTGGCCCACGACGAAGTGGTTGCCGATCTGGGAGCCGACGCTGAGGAACGACCGCTCGCCCACGAGCGAGGGGTCCATCGTGAAGGCGTCGTACGCGATGAGGGAGCCCATGCTGTGACCGATGACGACGTCGGGTGTCGTCTCGGCGATGCGCGCGGCCAGCCGGTCCCGCAGCTTCGCCCGGAAGGCGTCGTCCTCGACCCACTTCACGACCATGCCCGCCGACCAGCGCAGGCTCGTCCTCACGTCGCGGCCAAAGCGGCCCCGCGACCCCAAGGCGCCGCGGAGGCCCCCCGCCACCAGCTTCGCCAGCGCCTCCATGGCGTCGAGGAAAGAGACGTCGACGTCCTCGAAGAGGTCGTCGTAGTGGACGAAGTCGACGCTCACGTCGTCGGGCGCGTGGCCCGCGCCGGCCACGCCTTCGCCGATTGCGTCCCTCCAAAGCCCTTCCCAAGGCCCGCCTGGCTCGTGGCGGTTGATTCCGTGAATCGCCAAGATGCGCGTCGATGTCATCGCCCCCTCCACGCAGAGCCTTCCACGCGCGGCCCGCGGGGCCGCTTACGCACGATTTCGGCAGGAGCGAACGATGAGGCTGCGCGACGTTCTGGTGTCTCAGCTGGCCAAGCCCCACGGCGTCTTGACCGGGCCGATCTCGCGGCTCCTGAACCGCGGTAACCGGCTGATCACCGCGCACACCCTCGGCGCGCTCGAGCTCACCGACGAGAGTGCCGTCCTGGAGGTCGGCTTCGGGGGCGGCGTCGGCCTCGAGATGGTGATGGAGCACGTGCCCGAGGCCCGGCTCGTCGGCATCGACCTCAGCGACGACGTCGTACGCCGGGCCCGGAAGCGCTTCCCGACGCTGGATCTTCGCCAGGCCTCGGCCGACGCGCTGCCCTTCGAGGCGGAGTTCGACGCGGTCTTCGCCGTGAACGTCGCCTATTTCTGGGAGAGCCTCCCGGACGTGCTCGCAGAGCTGCTGCGGGTGCTGCGGCCGGGAGGGCGCCTCGCCCTCGGCGTGCGCCCCGCCGCCACCTGCGCACGCCTGCACTTCGCCGACGCGGGCCATCGCGAGTGGGACCCCGCGCAGTACGGCGACGCGGCGCGCGCGGCAGGCTTCGTCGACGTGCGCGTAACCCGCATGCCCGACCCGGGAGGCGGCGCCTACGTGGTCCTCGGCCATCGCGCGCCCGCGCCGTGAAGCGCGCGTCGCGACGGGTCACTCGTAGTTGATGACGAGCAGGGTCTTCACGAGGTCGACGCCGTGCGCCCGCCCGGCGGAACCGAGCCGCTCGAGTTGCGCTTCCACGCGGGATGCGCGCACGTGGCGCGCCAGACCCCTGCCGTAGCCCGGGAAGACTGCCTGGAACCAGGGGTAGACCAGCGCCTCGGGCATGGCCGCGAGCTCGACCTCGACGCGCGCCGAGTCGCGATGCCGGACCGTGGCGTCGATGAAGTCGAAGTAGAGCGCGAAGCCCCGGGCCATGCGGATTGCCGCGCCCGCGGGCGTCACGAGCTTGGCGAGGAAGCGGTAGACGCCGCTCACGTCGGCTTCCGCCTGCGCCGCGGAGCGGACGTGCACGAACTCGGGGAAGCTCGTCCCCGTGAGGCGTCCGCAGACGAGGCCCGCCTCGACGAGCGGTACCAGGTCGTAGGAGCTGCTGACGAGGAAGGCGTCCTCCTCGAAGAAGGCTCGCGTTTCCGGACGAAGCTCCGCCGCCTGCGCGTCGAGGCCTCCCGGCACGTGCTCCGCCACGTAGCGCTGATGCGCCAGGAAGGTGCCGCCCTTCGCGCGAAAGGGGCTCTCGCCCGGGGGGAAGGGCCACGCCGCGAGCTGCTCGGCGATCGCCTCGTCCACGCTCCCCGCGTCCGGCAGTGGGGTGGCCGCATTCATGCACGACGCATGAACGGCAGTTCTCTCGTCGGCTGTTGCCCGGGGCGCGCGAAAACGCCTTCGCCCGGGTCAGCGTCCCGTGGCCGACGTGCGCGGCGGCCGCGAAACGGGCAGACCGCCCGCCGCCAGCCGCTCGCAATAGACCTCGCGGATCACGCGCTGGAGCGCCTTCCGGTCGAGGGGTTTCGTCAGCACCTCGTTCATCCCGGACTCCAGGCACGCGCGGCGCTCGGCGTCCACGGCGCTCGCCGTGAGCGCCAGGATCGGTCCCGCGTGGCCCTGGGCCCGGAGCTGTCGCGTGGCCTCGAGACCGTCCATCACCGGCATGTGCACGTCCATGAAGACGAGGTCCGGCGTCTCGTCGGCGACGGCGGCGGCCACGAGGCTTCCGTCGTCCACGAAGCGCGTGCGCACCTGCGGGAAGAGAGCCGCCAGTGTCTTTTCCACCACCAGCTGGTTCACACGGTTGTCCTCGGCCACCAGCACGGAGAGCGCGATGCCGGTGTCGTCGGGAGGCACGACCGTCGCCAGAATCGACGGCCGGACCTCCTCCTCCGCCTGCGGCAAGGGCAGCGAGATCCGGAAGGTCGTGCCCAGCCCGGGCGTGCTCTCGACCTCGACCCCACCCTCCATGGCCTCGACCAGCTGGTCGACGATGGCCAGGCCCAGCCCGGTACCGCCGAAGCGGCGCGTGGTTCCCGCGTCCGCCTGCCGAAAGGGCTCGAAGATGTGCTCTAGCTGGGCGTCTCCCATCCCGATGCCGGAGTCCTCCACCTCGAAGACCACGCCTCCCTCGGGCCCGACGAGCACGCGCAGCGTCACCTGGCCCTCCCTCGTGAACTTCACCGCGTTGGAGACCAGGTTCGAGAGCACCTGCCGCAGGCGCGTCGGGTCGGCCACGTAGGCCGGGGCCAGGTCTCGGGAGACCTCTCTCCGGAGCGTGACCGTCGCTTGGCCGCGATGAAGCGCGAGCACCTCGTCGGCCAGCGCCGCCAAAGCCACGGGGCGCAGCTCCAGCTCGAGCTCGCCGGCCTCGTACTTCGAGAAGTCGAGGAGATCGTTCAGGAGCTGGCGAAGCTGGCGTCCGGAGGATCGAACGACCTTCAGCGTCTTGCGGTGCTCGGCCGCGAGCTGCCGGTCGTCGAGCACGGCGTCGACGAGGCCCAGCACGCCGTTCATCGGCGTACGGAGCTCGTGGCTGATCGAGGCCAGGAAGGTCTGCCGGGCGGCGAGCGCGTCTTCGGCGGCCTTGGTAGCGGCGACGAGCGCGTTCTCCCGCTCCACACGCTCGCGGAGGTCGTTCCACACCACCAGGTGCGCGGGACCGCTCGGGAGCTGCACCCGGCGGAGAAAGACCTCCATGGGGAGCTCGTCACCCGCGGCCGTCTGGTGCATCCAGAAGAACCGGTGTCCGCCGCGCTCCTCGGAGATGCGGTCCATTTCCTCGGATTTCTCACGGGAGAGGCGACCGTCCGGCTGCCGCTCCGGCGAGAACTCCGCGGGGTGGCGGTCCAAGAGCGCGACCTTGTCGCGTAGCCCGAGGATCTGCACCGCGGCGTCGTTGCACTCGCGGATACCGCGGTCGTCGAAGATGAGGTGCGGTGCCGTCGACGCCTCGAAGAGGATGTGGAAGTGCTGGCCCCACTGCGACGCCTCCGTGACGTCGGCGAGCACGGTCACCTCGAAGGGCCCGCGCCGAGCCGGCGCGAAGACGAGGGAGCGTTGCTCGCCGTCCGAGAGCCGGATGGGCACGATGGGAGTCACGGGCCAGTGCTTCGCACGGTCGCGCTCGTAGAAGGCGAGCTGCTCGTCGTAGCGCGCGTCGCCGTGCACCGCGCGGAGGAGCTCCGGCATGGTCCAGGATCCGCGATGGGGAACCCCGAGGAGCTCGCGTGCCTTGGCGTTCACCCATACGCGGCGGCCCACGGCCACGAGAAGGCCGAGACCCAGCGGGTCGATCAATCGCCGAACGCCGGGCCCCAGCACGCGAGACGCGACGCGCAGCAGGGGGGCGTCGCGAGGGTCCCTTTCTCGTGGACGCCGTGGCACCTCGAAGGACCGTACGGCGCCTTTCCCGAGGACTTCAGGCCGAGACGCGTCGCCTCGCGCTCCGGGCTCAGAGCGCGAAGTCGTAGAGCGCCTGGTCGTCCTGGTAGCTCGACGCCACGACGCGCCCCCCTTCCATGGCGACGTAGAGGCCGAGCCCCAGTCCGGCAAAGCGACGTCGCGGCCGGAAGGTGTCTTCGAGCGCGTAGCTGTCGCCGGGCTGCCGTTCGTAGACGCGAATCTCGCCCACGCCCGCGAGGCCGTCGACCTCGGCTCCCGTGACGCCCACCGCGAGCCGGTCAGCGTCCATGGCCATGCCGGGGCCCACATCCGGGACGACGTCGCTCCACACCTCCACGAAGACGCCCGCCGAGCGCCGATGAACGGCGACCCGGTCGGTCTGCGGCGCGTAGGTCGCGAGGTAGTCCCCGGAGAGCGCGACCGCGCTACCGAAGTGGTCGAGCACGCTCGGCGTGGGGTCTTCGATGATCTGCGTTTGGACGAAGTCCGCCGTCGCGCTCGCGCGCTCGTAGACGAAGACCCGTCCGTTGCGGAGCGTCGAGGGATTCCCGCTCGAGGGCTCCTCCGCGACCACGAGCGTGTTGCCGTCGAGGCGCACGAGCTGGCCGAAGTTCATGTCGAACTGCGTCGGCTGCAGATCCGACATGAAGAGCTGCGACTGGGTCCAGGTGCCGCCGCTCCGTTCGTAGACGAAGACGCGCCCGTCGCCGCCGTTCCAACGCTGCGCCGCGAGGACGAGCGTCTCCCCTTCGATGGCGCTCTTGAAGGCGGTCCCATTCTCGCTCGGCGATGCGAAACCCATGAGGTCGGGCTCCAGCACCTGCTCGAGCGCCCATGCGCCGCCCGGGTCCTGCACGTAGACGTGCGCCAATCCATAGGGAGCCATGGACGAACGCGAGGTCACCACCGCGCGTGTCCCGTCGGTCGATGCTCCCGTCACCGTGCGGCTCGCGGGGCCGGGGATCGCCTGCTCGAGGGACCAGCCGCCCGGGTCCCGCCGGTAAACGTCCGTCGCAGCACCGTGGGACGCGACGAGCCGACCATCCGCGAGCCCGAAACGGCGACCGAAGGTGAAGACGTCCTCGCTCGTCGAGGCCGTGAGCGAGTGGACCGGCGCGAACTCGCCCAGGGCGTCGTCCGCGAAAGCGTGCACGGCGCCGGTGCTCGTCACGTCGGGGCCGGTGGCCTCGTTCGCGGCGCCGACCAGGGCATGGCCCGGTGTCAGCGCGACGTCGCCGCCGAACCCTGCGCTCGCGTCCGCATCGTCGCCGTGTCGCGCGAGCCGGCTCGTCTCGCTCCAGCTGCCGGCGAAGTCGTAGACGTAGGCCGCGCCCGCATTCGGCGCGTCGCCGTCGGCGCCCGGCGCGCCCACGAGGATGCGCGTCCCCGCCAGGGCCACCTCGCTCCCGAAGTAGTCGTCGTGAATCCGTCGGACGCCACCAGCTTCGCCACCTCGGCGAAGGACCCCGCGGCCGGGGCGTCGAAGACGTAGACCGCGCCGGCGTCGTTCGCGCCGACGAGGTCCGCGTGCCCCGCCCCGATGACGAGGCGCCTCGCGCCCCCGGGGAGCTCTTCGAGCGCGAGGCCCGCGCCGAAGATGTCACCCGTCGCGGCGTCGCCCGCGGTCAGCGTCTGGTCGAGCGCAAGCGCCCCTCCGGCGTCGGGCTCGAAGATGAACACGCTGCCCGCGTCGGCGTTCTGCGCCAGGTCGCGGCGAAGCGCGGCCACGGCCACGGTGTCGCCGTCGATGGCGACCTCGCTCCCGAACTTGTCCGAGGCAGCGGGCGCCGGCGCCGTGAGCTCGTCGGTCTGGAACCAGGTACCTGCCGACGAGCGCTCGAAGACGAAGGCGGCGCCGGCATCCGTCGCCCCGGAGTGGTCCCGGTCGACAGCGCCCATCACGAGCCGCTCGGCGTCGGCGTCGATCGCCACGGAGCCCCCGAAGGCCTCCCAAGGCTGGCGCGGATAGGGCGCGCGCAGCGTGGCGGCGAGCTCCCAGCCCACCGCGGCATCGCGCTCGTAGACGTAGACGCTGCCGGAGCGAAGGGCGCCGGGCTGATGGTCGCGGGGCGCGCCGATGGCCAGGAAGGTGCCGGAGATCGCGACGGCGCTCCCGAACTCTTCGTCGGCGGGCGAGGGCGAGGTGATGCGCTGGTCGAGGGACCAGACGTCGCCGCGGCGCACGTAGGTATAGACGGCTCCTTCGCGGGAACCCTCCTGATAGGCGCCCACGGCGGCCCGGAGCCCGCTGACCGACACGCTTCGGCCAAAGCGGGCGTAGTCGTCGAGACTGCTCGCCTCGAGGCGCTGCGTCTCTCCGGCGCACGCCGCGAGCAAGGCGCACGTCGCCATGACCGCGCGCCTGCCGGCGCGGCGGGTGTGGATCCCTCCCATGTTCCCTCCCTGGATCGCCCAGCTCCCCGCTGGACGGGCCCTGTGTACCAGGGTTGGAATTTTCCGTCAAGAATAGAATACGAACGAGCATGCCGGCCGGCTCGGCTCGGTCGAGCGAGGCGGTCGCCTCACCCCGTTGTCATGCAGACCCAAGGAGAGGCACGGTCCGGGGGTTCGCGCTCGGGGCCTGCGGGCTCCGAGGAAGAGAGGGACGGATGAAGATGAACCGGTGGATGACTCGTTGCGCGATCGCGCTCTTCGCTGCGGTGCTGGTCGCACCGGGCTGCAGCACGGAGGACGCTGCGTCGCTCTGCACGAACACGTGCGGGACGGCGAACGACGCCGAATGCGACGATGGCGGCCCGGACTCGCTCTTCAGCATCTGCGCGCTCGGCACCGACTGCAACGACTGCGGCCAGCGCTTCTGCAGCAACACCTGCGTCGACGCCGACGATGGCTTCTGCGACGACGGGGGTCCCGGTGCCGAGTTCTCCATCTGCGAGTTCGGTACCGACTGCAATGACTGCGGCGTGCGCTGACGGGCTGCGTCCAGCCGTTCCGCAGCGCGCGGTGAGGCTCAGAGCGTCGGGTAGTCCGTGTAGCCCTCGGCGCCGGGCGTGTAGAAGAGGTCCATGCGGACCTCGTTGAGCGGCGCGTCCCGCTGGTAGCGCTGCAGCAGATCCGGGTTGGCGAGGAAGGGACGAGCGAAGGCGACGAGCTCGCCCTTCTTCGCGGCCAGGTCGGCCTCGGCGCGCGCCGCGTCGTAGCCCCCGCTCAGGATGATCGCGCCACCGGCGAAGCCGTCGCGAATGCGCTGCTTCACGTCGGCCGGCACCTCCGGCGCGCCCATGGCGCTGTGGTCGACGGTGTGGATGTAGGCGATGCCGAGCGCGCGGAGACCCGCGGCGAGGGCGCCGTACTGGTCGTCGATGCCCTCGAAGGGAGCGAGGTCGTTGAAGACGCCGTAGGGCGAGAGGCGAATGCCCACGCGGTCGGCGCCGATGGCGTCGGCCGTGCGCCGGGCGACCTCGAGGGCGAAGCGGTTTCGATTCTCGGCCGAGCCGCCCCATCCGTCGTCGCGCTGGTTCGTTCTCGGGTTGAGGAACTGGTTGACGAGGTAGCCGTTGGCGCCGTGGATCTCCACGCCGTCGAAGCCCGCGCGGACGGCGTTCTGGGCCGCGCTCACGAACTCCTCGATGGCGCTCTCGACGTCGTCGCCGCTCATCGCCCGGGGTGTGGGATGCGGCTGCGGTCCTTCCTGGTCCGTGTACATCTCGCCGGGTGCGACGATGGCCGAAGGCGCAACGATCTCGGCGCCCTCGGGGAGGTTCAGGGCGTGCCCGATGCGCCCCACGTGCATCAGCTGGGCGAAGATGGCGGCGCCCTCCTCGTGCACGGCGTCCGTGACGAGGCGCCAGCCCTCGACCTGGGCGTCGCTGAAGAGGCCCGGGATGCGCGGGTAGCCGAGGCCGTTGGGGCTCGGCGACGTGCCTTCGGTGATGATCAGCCCGGCGCCGGCGCGCTGCCGATAATACGTGGCCATGAGCTCGTTCGGCACCGACCCGAGGGCCCGTGAGCGCGTCATGGGCGCCACGACGGCGCGGTTCTTCAGGGTGAGGCGGCCCAGGGTCGCGGGCGAGAGGAGGTGCTCGAGCTGGGGCATGGCGTGTCGTCCTTTGCCGCTCTGACGCAGCGGCCGCCCCGGCGTGACCTGGGAGTTGCTCAGCCCGCGAGACGAGCCCGCACCGCGGCGAGGAGCGCGTCCAGCGTCGGCACCTGGGCGATGCCGTAGCGGGCGCACACAACGTCCACGTTGCCCTTGCGCCAGTAGCCCTCGGGACAGCACACGACGACGCCCTCGTGTCGGGCTACGAGGCCGAGCTCCATCAGGCTGATGGGCGCGCGCGTATTCGGAGCCAGATACATGGCGACGAGCGAGGCGTGCTCGAGGCCCGTGAGCTCCCACTCGACCTGTCCGCGGAACTGGGGGTCCGCGAGCTCCTGCTTCCAGCTCGAATCCCAATCCGGTCGCCGCGGGTTGAGCACGTCGACGTCGAGGTCGACGAGGCCCTCCGTCAGCCATCGCTGCCAGTCCGGCGCCTCCCCCATGTCGATGGAGCCTGCGAGGAAGACGCTCGGGGCGTCCCGGGGCGTCCAAGCATGGGGTGGAACGAAGCTCCGCACGTGTCCATTCTCCGCCATGTGAGGCGCGCCGTGAACCAACGATTCGCCCGCGTGACGAAGCCGCGCTTGTCTGGGCCGGCATGCTCCGGACAGATTCCGGCGCGTGCCCGACCAGCAGCACCCGGACGGCGGGCGCCTCGAAGTGCCCGCCCCCGAAGCCGACGTGGGTCCCACCGAAACGGTCTCCGGTCCTCGAGCGGAGCCGCCCGCACGGTGACTCGTCTTTGGAGGAGCGCAGCGAGAGGACGGCTCACGGCCACACCATGCTCAGCGCGAGGCGGAGGTCCTCCGGGCCGTCGATGCCGGCGCGGTTGCCAACGGGGCTGAAGCGGAGCCCGCACGCGAGGGCGGCCTCGTGGTCCCAGCTGCCGTCGCCGAGGTAGGCGCCGTCGCGGCCCGGAAGCTGCGCGGCGGCGTACGCGAGGAGGGCGGCCCGGTCCTCTCCCGACTCCGAGGTGGCGAGGAGCGCGACGTCGCTTCCCAACACCGCGAGCTTCCGGCGGGCGACGCGCGCGAAGCCGCCGGTGGCCACGCCGTGAGGTACACCCGCCGCGCGTAGCGCGTGGAGCGCCGCGAGCGCGCCCGGGCGGGGCGGAGGCGGATCCGCGAGGAGCGCCCGCTGCCACCGGCGTTCATGGGCCCGCGCGATGGCCTCGATGGCTGCCGGCCCGATCCCGAGCGCTGTCAGGATCGCGTGATCCGTCGATGCGCCGAGCGCGGCCCAGTCGGTCGTAGAGAGGGAACGGCCCAGCACCTCGGCGAAGGCCGCCGCGAAGAAGGCGTCCTCCCGCGGGCTCGTCAGTAGGAGGGTGTCGTCGAGGTCGAAGAGCACGAACATCGCGTGTTCCATGCCTGCCGTTCACGCGAGGCCCCGCGAGCCCGCCGCGGCTCAGTCCGGGAAGTCGAGGCGTCCGATGGCGAAGGAGGTCGTGCCGCCAAAGCGCGTGAAGACGCCGCCGGTGTAGAGAGCGCCGTCGTACACGGCCATGGCCTGCACCAGGTCGCCGGGCTGGTCGCCGACGGCGGTCCAGCTTCGTCCGTCGAAGCGGAGGAGCAGATCGCTCGCGAAGGTTCCGTCGCCGCGCTCGAAGATGCCGGCGGCGAAGAGGCCACCGCCCACGGAGGTCAGCTTGCCCGCGAAGACGCCGGCGGGCGCTCCCACGGCTTCGAAGCTCCCGCCCGCGAGGCGCACCACGTTCGGAGCCGCCGTGCCCCCGCCGGTCCGGTCGAACCATCCGCTCACGAAGAGCGCACCCTCGTGAAAGATGGCGTCCTCGACGAGCTGGTCGGCCTCGAGGCCGTCGCCCACCGGCTCCCAGGTGCCCTCGCGGAGCCGCGCGATGCCGTTGGCGCGCACGCCGTCGATGCGCGCGAAGTTGCCCGTCACGATGAGCGAGCCGTCGGCCGGGTCGACCACCACGCTCCGAAGCTCCCCGGCGAAGGCCCCCTCGACCGAGGTGGCGAGGGCTTCCCAGGCGGTGCCGTCCCATCGCGCCGCAGCGACGGCGGCGCTGCCGTCGCGCAGCCGGTCGAAGAGCCCCACGGCCACGAGGCTGCCGTCGTCCTGGAGCGCCAGATCCGTGACCGAGCCCGAGGGCCCGCGGCCGAGCGGCGTCCAGCTCTCGCCGTCGAACACGTGCACGCCGCCCATACCGCGGTCTTCCTGCAGACCCGCGACCACGAGCGGGCCCGTGCCGTCACCGAAGTCGCCGCGCAGGCCTGCGCTCCCGTCGCCGCGGCGGCGCTCCGTCGCCAGGAGCGAAGCGACACCGCCGGCCAGGCCTTCGCCGAGCGCCTGCCAGCCCCCCGAGACGAGCTGCGCGACGTTGCGCGCCTCGACGTCACCCGCGACGTCGAAAGAGCCACCGACGTAGAGGCCGCAGGTTCCCTCGGAGGCGAGCGCCTGGACCGCGCCGTTGATGCCGCCGATGTAGCCCGGCGACTGCTCGCGGAGCGGCTCCCACTCTTCCCCGTCCCACTTCGCGACGCCGAAGGTGGTTCGGCCACCCGCGAAGGAGAACTGCCCGCCGAAGTAGAGGGAGCCGTCGGGCATGGCCACGGAATCCCGCACGTTGACGCTCTCGAGGCCGACGCCGAAGCCGGTCTTGGGCAGGCCGCCGCCCATCCCGTCCCAGCGCGTGCCGTCCCAGCGCGCGACGTCCACGGCGGGCACGCTTCCGGCGCGGATGAAGCGGCCGCCGGCGTGGATTTCGCCCGCCGCAACCAGCACGGTCTCGACGTAGCCGAAGCCGAAGGAGGCGGCGACGCCGCCCCCCACGTACTCCCAGCCGCTCCCCGTCCAGCGGGCGATGCTGCCGGAGACGTCGCCGTCCTCGAGCGCGAAGTGACCACCCGCGATCAGGCTGCCGTCGTCGTCCCGGGCCAGGCTGTTCACCATGAAGAAGGGCCGCAGCGAGCGGGCCTCCCAGGAGCCGCCGACGAGACAGGCGACGCCGTCGGTCTCCAGGGCCCCGACGGCCCCGAAGAGCCCGCCCACGCAGATGCCACGCTCGTCGGCGAGCACCGCCTCGATACCACCGTCCACGCCGTCCGGGTGAACCGCGTTGAAGGCGGTCCCGTCCCAGCGCGCGAGGCTCGCGGCCGCGATGCCGCCGATGGCGTCGAAGGCCCCGGCCACGAGCAGCTCACCCGACACGTCCGTCTCGAGCACGCCCGCGGCCGGCGGCAGCGTGGCCATCTCCTCCCAGCGGGTCCCGTCCCAGCGGCTGAGCACGCGCGCGATCTCGCCCGTGAAGGGGTCGAAGGGGCCCTGCCAGAGCGCGTGCAGCTGGCCGGAGCCGTCGACGGCGAGGTCGAAGACCATGCCCGGGAGCCCGTCACCGAGGGCGCGGAAGCGGAGGCCGTCCCAGGCCACGACGTTCATGATCTCGAGGCTGCCAGCCCCGCGGAGCTCACCGCCGATCACGACCTCGCCGCTCGGTAGTCCGACCAGCGTCTCGACGGGTCCGACGACGCCGGGGAGCGTGAAGCCATCGCTCCAGCTGCCGGCGCTCGTGTCGGCCGGAGGCGCGCTCTCGAGGCAGACCGGCGTCGTGGGACCGCCGGCGTCCGGCGCCATGTCGACGCCCATGTCGTCCGGGCCGAGGTCCTCCCCGGCGTCGGGCTCCGGCATGCCGGCCTCGGCGTCGGGCAGGGCCATGTCGAGCACGTCCGCGTCGGGCATGGCTATGCCCGAGTCCATGGTGCCGTCCATGCGCGAGCCACCGTCGGAGCAGGCGACACCAAAAAGGCAAAGCGCAACGCCGAAGCGCGTCGCCTTCGCGTGAAAGACCCTACGCATGAATCACCTCACTCCCAACGTACAACGCTCACATTGACAGAGAAGATTCGTGCTGGCGACACCGAGAAGGTCTTATTCACTCCCCAGCAAAGAGCGTGACGGAAGGGCGAATCGCCCATGAAATGATGGCTTCGCGAGCATGCTATATGCCATATTTGCACCATCGACGAGCGCGACGGGGTGAAGGTTTCTCGCCGACGTGGGACCGGGAGTGCGGAACTCGTGAGGTGAATGCGAATGGTGAAGGCCGTGGAAGAGGGGATGGACTACGAAGCGCTCGCGAGCGACTTTCTGCGCGCGCTGCGCGGAAAGCGATCACAGGCGAGCTTCAACCGGCGCCTTGGAAAGCGAAGCAACGTCGCCTACCGCTGGGAGGCGGGTCTTCGCTATCCGACGGCTGCGGAGACCATGTACGTGGCCTCCCGTATGGGGAACGACCCGGTCGCCGCGCTCCGCCGCTTTCACGCGATGCATCTCGCCGGTCGCGCCTTCGCGGGCGCTGCGGACGACCCGACGAACCTCGCGTCGATGCTCGCGGCGCTCCGCGGGGATCTGCCCATGGCCGAGCTCGCGCGGCGCTGCGGGCGCAGCCGGCACACGGTGGCGCGGTGGCTCAGCGGCGAGACCCGGGTGCGGCTGCCCGACTTCTTTCGCGTGCTGCAGGAGGGAAGTCGAAGCCTCCTCACCTTCCTCGCGTGCTTCCTCTCTCCGGCGGTGCTGCCGAGCGCGCGGGACGAGTGGGCGCGCGTGCAGGCCATCGGCGACGAGATCCGCGACACGCCCGAGGCGCTCCTCCTCTTCGTCGCGATGGGCCTCGAGAGCTACCGGCAGCTGAGCCGGCACGAGCCCGGCTTTCTCGGAGCCCACGTCGGGCTCACGCCGGAGCGGGAGGCGGCCGCGCTCGCCGTGCTCTCCCGGGCCAAGGTCATTCGCTGGAACGGTCGTCGCTGGGTCCTCGACCGCACCGAGGAGCTCGATACGCGGCGCTACCCGGACATGTACGTGCCGCTGAAGCGCTACTTCGCCCAGCTCGCCCTCGAGCGCCTCGACCACGTCGAGGCCGATCGCTTCAGCTGGGTGCTCCTGGGCCTCGACGAAGCCGGATTGAAGGAGCTTCGCGAGGCGCAGCGCGCCTTTCACGATCGCCTGCGTGACCTCGGCGCCCGCAACCGTCGCGTCGAGCACATCGCGCTCGTGAACATGCAGGCCATCCCGCTACGCCTCGGCGACGGGCCCGGCGCCTGAGGAGGTTCGCCAGCTAGGCCGGGGGAAGGGGCAGCGCGCCGCGCGCGTGGGCCTCCGCGAGGAGGCCGTGCACGGCGCGGCGCCGTCTCACATGATGCCAGCGCAGGTGGCCCCATCGCGGGTCCTTCTGGAGCCGGCCGAACTCGGCTCGGTAATGCGCGTGCTTCACGAAGCTCCACGCGACCACCGAGGTCTCCGGGTCGAGGCTTAAGAGGTTGCGCGCGTCTTCGCGGTTGCCGTTCCAGAGCTCTTCGCGCGTCACCACCCGCCGAAGGGAGCGCCACGCGCAGCTGGCGGTGGTCAGGGCCCGCGGAAGGTCGCGCCACCCGCTGCAGTCCGCCGCGGGCCAGATCCGCGCGCGATGCATCGCGTAGGTCCCATCGATGACCCAGCGCGAGGCCGCCGCCGCGAATTCGTCGATGTGCGCGTCGACCTCGTCGTCCGGCGCCTGTCGCCAGCCCGCCTGGTGCCGCAACCGATCGAGCTCGAGATGGGCATAGCCGAGCTCCGAGAGCCGCCGCGCGAAGGTCGACTTCCCGGCGCCCGAAATCCCCACGACCGCCACGCGCTCGGCGAAGGCCGCCTCCGGCACGGCTCGTATCACCCCCTCAGAAGTCGTACCCGATGGCGTGGAGCACGTCGTCGGGCGCCGCGGAGAGCAGCGCACAGGGGATCTCCCACATCAGGAAGACGTCGTTTCCGTCCCGGATGGAGTTCGGCAGGGACTCCTCGCTGAAGTACATGGCGCCGCCCACTTCGATGGGACCCGTCGCCGGGAAGCGGTCGTCGACCGAGGGCAGGCCCTCGAAGCCCTCGTAGTAGGCCCGGGCGTCGATCTTCACCCAGCATTGCTCCGGCGTGGCGGGGACGAGCTGCTCGTAGAAGCCGCTCTCCACCTCGACGGTGTGGGTGGTCGACGCGCCGTCTGCCGTCTCGATGGTCACCGAGTGGCTCCCCTGGGGCAGCTTCGTCTCGAAGTGCTGGCCGGGGCCGAGGTTGTTCGGGAGCTGCCCGTCGAGGCGCACAGTGACGCCCTGCGCGTCGGGTGCGTGCACGTGGAGCGTTCCCTCGCCCGCCGTGTACCGGTAGCCCATCGAGCCGCCGACGAAGAGCACGGCGATGCCGGCCACGGCCATTCGAATCTTCCTGAGCATCGTCTTCCTCCCGCGGCGCGCTGAGCGCCATACCGTTCGTGCTGCGCCTACCGGGAGCGAGGGTCGCAGGTCAAGAGAGAAGGGTCCGTTGTCGGGGACCCCGTAGATGCGTCAGTCTCGGGAGCCATGACGAGCCTCGCCAAGGCCCCGACCTACGCCCATTCCGGCAAGGCCACCCCGCGCGGGCTGGTGTTCGGCTTCGCGTCCCTCGTGGTCGCACCCTTCCTCGGCGCGCTCTACGCGGTCGGGATCTTCACCATCCCCTTCATCTACCTGAACGCCATCCTGACGCTGGTCTTCGGCGGCTTGCTCGGCTTCGGCATCGCATCGGCGCTTCGCTCGGGAGAGGTGCGGAGCGCGTTCCTCTCCCTAGCCTTCGTCGCCGTGGGCACGGCGCTCGCCTACTACGTGCACTGGGCCGTGTGGCTGAATCGCCTCAGCGAGGGCGAGCTCGCGCTGATCGAGGCGCTCCGCCCGGACGTGATGCTCGACTTCATCGGTGGCGTCTACGACGTCGGCGCGTGGAGCCTTGCCGGGAACGACGTCTCCGGCATGGCGCTCGGCGCCGTGTGGGCCGTGGAGCTCGCGCTCATCTTCGGGGCGAGCTTGCTCGCGGGCTTCACCATCGCCACGGGGGACGTCTACTGCGAGTCCTGCGGTCGCTGGTGCGACAAGCACGACGACGTGCTCGCCCTCGACGGCACCGCCGATCCCGGCGCGCTCCAGTCGCGCCTGGCCGCCGGTGACCTCGCGGTCCTCGGCGAGCTTCCGCGCGTCACCCAGGGCGACCCGACCTGGTTCCAGATCAACCTCCAGCGCTGCCACGGCTGCGGCCAGACCAACACGCTGAACCTCGACCGGGTGACGCTCACCGCGGACGACAAGGGCAAAGAGCAGCGCAAGGAAGACCGGCTCCTGGAGGGCCTGCTGCTCACGCCGGAGCAGGCCGATTGGGTCACGCGCGTGGGCGGCGGGGATCCCTCCTACGCGGGCTGACGTTCCGCGCCCGCAAGACGGAGGTCGAGCGCGACTACTTCCAGCGGCCCTCGAGCATCGCGCTATCCGGGCCCGTCGTGTGGCCCCGGACGACGGGCTCCTTGCGACCCGCCGTGCGGAGCATCTCCTCCGTCGCGGCACATAGACCGCGCACGACGAAGTCGTCGATGCCCGGGAAGTCGCTGATGAAGAGGCGCCCGTGACCCTCGCCGGACTCGGTCCGCACGCTGCCGCGGTCGTAGCCCTTGCGCACGAGCGTCGGAATCCGGTCCGTCATCGAATCGTCGTCGACGAAGCGGAGGAAGACTCGCCAGATGCGCTTCATGGTGCGCTGAATCGACGCTCGAACCGTCGCGACGTGAAGTGCCGGCACGGGCTCCCCCGTGGCCTCCGAAAGAGCCTCGTAGGCGCGCTTGACCGCGTCGAAGGGGACCCAGCCGACCGCCGTCGCGTAGCGTAGCTCGTCGCCCACGGGGCCGAGGGTCGCGAGGCAGGCGTGGACGCGGTCCTCGCCGAAGCGGTCGAACCAATACTCCCGCTGCGCGATGAAGACCGCCGCCGAGAAGCGTGGTCCCGGGCCGGTGGACGGCGTCTGGTTCGGGCGCACGACGGGCAAGCGTACGACACGCGTCGCCCTTCGTTGAGGTGCGCCGTCTCGGTCGCGCGTGCCTCGACGCCGCGCGCCGCCCTCAGGGCGCGCCCGCGTCGAGGTCCACGCCCGCCGCCGAGACCTGGGCGCTGACCCGCCAGGCGTTGCAGTCGCGCAGTGGATCGCAGCCGCCCAACGAGCACCTCCCGCCCGCGCAGACGGAGTCCGGGGGCGTTCGCCAGTCGCCTCGGTCCCGCGGGTCGCACTCCTCGCTCAGCGTCAGCGTGGTGGCCAGCAGCCGGCAGAGAGGGGCCCGGAGCGGCGGGTTCTGGAGCACGATGCCGAGCGTGTCCTCTACCTGAATGTAGCCCTCCAGCGTGCCCCCGGGTGCGAACCCGACGATCTCCACCGCAGGGTCGCGCGTGCCCGCGCAGGTCCGGCTGGCGTCGAGGTCGAGCGTCAAGCGAACTCCGCGCAGCGGGAGCTCGAAGGGAAGGCCGCTGCCGGCCGAGCCCGCGATGGGGAACGAGACCACCTCGGTCGCGCGTTCCGTCGTGAGCTGATCGCCCGCGTAGCTCGCCGCCAGCCGGATGGGGCCCCAGCGTCCCGCGTCACGCAGCAGCGGGTTGTCCGAGCGGGCGTCGGTGGGCGCGTCGTCGAAGCGGAAGAGATCGCTCGCCGCCGGATCGTCTCGAGAGCCGCCCCCGAGGGAGACGGACACGCGTTCGTCTCCGCCGTCGACGCTCACGAGCACGTTCAAGCGTTCCGCGTCCACGAAGCTCTGGACGAGCCCCGGCACGAGCGGGGCTCCGCCGGCCGCCGGCACCGCCAGCGGGCCCGGTGCCTCGAAGGCGAAGCTGTTCAGGCGCACCACGACCGCGTCGCGTCGCGCGATGTTCGAGGCCCGGAAGCAGCACGCGCCCAGCAGTCCCTCGGGGTTCGGGATCTCGTCCCCGGCCGGACAGTCGGGGTTCGGCGCCACGTCCATGTCGATGGGGAGGCTCATGTCGCCAACGCCCATATCGGCGCCCATCGGGTCGCAGGTGTCCGTTTCTGGGACGACCGCGCAGGTCCCCGCGTCGCGGAGCGCCTGCATGGCGGCGACCTCCGGCGCGCAGCCATCACACTCCGGCGCGCCGCAGCTCTGCAGTCCGACGCAGAGCACGAGCGCGTCGATGGCCTCGGTGCACTCGGCGTTCATGTTTCGGCGCCGGAGCTCGTTTCGGAACTGAACCTGCTCCGCGACGCAGGTCGCCCGGTCGCGACGATCGAGCAGGCCGCAGGTCACGGCGCGGTCGCAGACCGCGGTGACCGGTCCGGGGGCGTCGTCGCCGCAGCCCGCCGTGCCGAGCGGCGAGGCCAAGAGCAGAAGAAGCGGCCACGCGGGGAGGGAACGCATGGGCAGACACCCTAGTCCGTGCCCGAGCCATTGGGGTCACCAACCTTCGCAGGGCCGGCGCGTTCACGAGCGGCGCTTCAACCGTGTGCTCTCTTCCAGTATCGTCACATCGGGAGGTAGTGATGGGCGGAATGGCGCGTACGTGGGCGGTCGGCGCGGTGGCGCTGGCGTTGGCGGCCTGCGGCGACGAGCCCGCGCCGCTCCCCTCCGCGACGGGGGGCGCGACCTTCGTCGACGCCGGCACGCCGCTGGTTTCCGGCGCGACCCTCGCGTCCATCGTGGCCACCCAGGGCCTCGTCGATTGCCTCGGCGGCGCGCGCCTCGATTTCGAGCGGGACCCCGCCGGGCGCCCGATCCTCCCGGGAGATCGCCTCGAGGAGCGCTACCGGGCCTGCGGGGTGCGCCTCGCCTGCGCGGATCCTGAAGGCGAGGCGCGCCCCTGCATCGCCTTCGACTCCGCGGCGCCCACGGGTGGAGACGAGGACGTGGGTACGCCGCACGAGGACTTCGGCGGCCCGGGAATCGGCGTCGGCGGCGCGGCGGGCGAGCCCGGCGCCAACGACCAGCCCGAAGGCAACGTGCTCATCATCTCGGAGAACGACGCGGACCGCGACGGCGACGGCCGCATCGACGTGCCCGACGACCTCGGCGGCGGCGGCGAGATCGAGATCTTCTTCGACGAGCCGATCGACCTGGTGGGGATGACCGTGCTCGACGTCGATCGCGACGAGCGCGATGGGTTCGTGCAGCTGGACACGGGCGGCGAGGAGATCCTGCCGCGCCCGCTCATCAACTTCGGGAGCAACTCGCGCCAGATCGTGCCGCTTCGGGAGCCCCCCGACGTGCTTCGCATTCGCGTGCGTCTTGCGGGCTCCGGCGCCATCGCCGGCCTCACCTTCCTCTGTGAGGGCGGCGGGCTCTTCGCCGATGCCGACGGCGACGGCTTCGGCGACCCCGCGAGCCCCTCCACGTCCTGCGTGCCCGGGCCGGGCTTCGTGGCCGACTTCTCGGATTGCGACGACACGGACCCGGAGGTCTTCCCCGGCGCGCCCGACGCGCCCGACGACGCGTTCATCGACGCGAACTGCGACGGGCTGGACGGGGACGCCGAGCGCCTCGTCTTCGTGGCGCCGGACGGTTCCGACGGCGGCGACGGTACCCGCGAGCGCCCCTTCGAGACGCTTCCTCGCGCCATCGCGCGCGCCAGCGCTAGCGGCTTCGCGGTGGCCGTCCACGAGGGACTCTACGAGGACGACGAGGCTCTCGAGCTGGACGAGGGCACGTCGGTCTACGGCGGCTACTACCGCGACGGGGCCGGCGAATGGCGCCGTGGCGCCGGTCACCGAGCGACCCTCGAGGTCCACGGGGGGCCCAGCGACTCCTCGGAGGTCATCGGCGTGCTCGCGGAGAGCCTCCTCGTCACGACGGTCTTCGAGCGTGTCGACGTGGAGACGCAGGCCGATGGCGTCGTGGGCCGCTCCTCCTTCGGCATCGTGGCGACCGACTCCCCGGGTCTCGTGCTTCGTCACCTCGCCGTTCGCGCGGGCGATGGCGAGGACGGGGTGGAT